>JBKPSY010000151.1:0-13590 GCA_046735235.1 Acidobacteriota bacterium
AGACGGGAGCGGGGCGCGCGTCGCGAACGGATCGGGCGGCTCGAACGTCGGACGATCGCCCGCGGCGGACCACGGCAGCGCATCGAGCGGCAGGCGGTAGCCCATCGGCGAGTCGCCGGGAATCAGATACATCCGCCCGTCGCGCATGAACCAGGGACCCGAGCGCCAGCGCGTGCCGCGAGCCCCGAGCCAGTCGAGTGGCAACGCGTAGCCGACGACCGTGTCGAGCTTCTGCGAGAACACCCGGCGCAACCGCGCGCGCTCGAGCTCGTCGTCGAGCCGCGACTCGAACGGATCGACGTTGACCGGCAGCCGACGCTCGCGCCAGAGGTAGTACCAGACGTCTTCGAAGCCGGGCTGGACGTACTCGTCGCTGACGCCGAGGCGCGTCGCCAGGTGGCAGACGAATCGCTCCGCGTCGGGCGCGGTGTGGCCGACAGGCTCCCGCTCGTCCGCAATCAGGCGGGTCTCGGTCCACGTCGGCTCGCCGTCGCGGCGCCAGTAGCACGCGAAGGACCAGCGCGGAAGCTGCTCGCCCGGATACCACTTGCCCTGCCCCACGTGCACGAAGCCGCGGGGCGCGTAGCGGGCGCGAAGGCGCTCGAGCAGCTCGCCGGCGCGCAGGCGCTTGGTGGGCCCGAGCGCGTCGATGTTCCACTCGGCGCCGTCCGGATCGTCCACGGCCACGAAGGTCGGCTCGCCGCCCATCGTCAGACGGACGTCATGCTGGGTGAGATCGGCATCGACGCGATCGCCGAGCGCAACGATCGCGCCCCACTGTGCGTCGGTGTACGGCTTGGTGACGCGCGGCGACTCGTAGATGCGCGTCACGCGCATCGCATGGTGAAACTCGACCTCGCATTCGTCCACGGCGCCGGTGACCGGCGCGGCCGCCGCCGGCTCGGGCGTGCACGACAGCGGAATGTGTCCTTCGCCTGCGAGCAGGCCTGAGGTGGGATCGAGGCCGATCCAGCCTGCACCGGGCAGATAGACCTCGCACCATGCGTGGAGGTCTGTGAAATCGCTGCCCGGGCCGGCGGGGCCGTCGAGCGGCTTCACGTCGGGCCGCAGCTGCACCAGGTAGCCGGAGACGAACCGCGCGGCCAGCCCACGGTGCCGCAGCAGCTGGACGAGCAGCCACGCCGAGTCGCGGCAGGATCCGCGCGCGAGATCGAGCGTCCGCTCCGGCGGCTGGATGCCTGGCTCCATGCGGATGACGTACGTGATGTCGTGCTGCAGCCGCTGGTTGATGGCGACGAGGGCATCGATCGTGCGTGCGGGCCCGAGCGGGATCTCTCGCAGGTACGCCTCGAAGCGGGGCGTCAGCGGTTCGGTGCGAAGATACGGCTGCAGCTCTTGGAGTTGCCACGGTTCGTAGGCAAACGGGATACGCTCGGCGTGCGGCTCGAGAAAGAAGTCGAACGGGTTGTAGACGGCCATCTCGGCCACCAGGTCCACCTCGAGCGCGAATTCCCGGACGCGTTCGGGAAACGTCAGCCGCGCGAGGTAGTTGCTCTGCGGGTCCTGCTGCCAGTTGACGAAGTGCGTGGCAGGCGTGACGCGCAGCGAGTACGAGATGATCGGCGTGCGGCAGTGCGGCGCCGGCCGTAGTCGCACGATTTGCGGCGACAGACCGACGAGACGATCGTAGCGATACGACGTGCGGTGATTGAGCGCGACGTGGATGGGCACGCGCGGTCATTATGCCATCCGAGCCCGCAACCTCCGGCGCGGGCGGCTGCGCGATCGATTGGCTTGACCACATGCGAATCTTCCACTGCGATCACTGCGATCATCTGGTCTTCTTCGAGAACACGGCGTGCGTCCGGTGTGGCCACTTGCTCGCCTTCCTGCCAGACCTCGGCGAGATCGGATCGCTCGAGCGGGTGGACGACATGCGCTGGCAGTCGCCGCTCGCGCACGGAACGACGTATCGCCTGTGCCGGAACTACCGCGAGCAGAACGTCTGCAACTGGGCACTCGCCGACTCCGACTCTCACGAACGCTGCCTCTCGTGCCGGCTCACGCGCGTGGTGCCCGATCTGGGCCGCCAGGGGCACCGCGAGGCGTGGTACCGCCTCGAGGTCGCGAAACGGCGTGTCGTCTACACGCTGCTCGCGCTGCAGCTGCCCATCGTCGATCGCGACGACGACCCGGCCGGCGGCCTGGCCTTCGAGTTCCTGGCCGACCCGGATGATCCGTCGCAGCCACCCGCGCTCACCGGCCACGAGCACGGCGTCATCCGGATCAACGTCGCCGAAGCCGACGACTCGGAGCGCGAGCGAAGGCGCACCTCGCTGCACGAGCCCTACCGCACGTTGCTCGGCCACGTCCGCCACGAGATCGGCCACTACTACTGGGAGCGCCTGATCGCGGGCTCCGCCCATCGCCTCCAGACCTTCCGCGCCGTGTTCGGCGACGAGCGCGACGACTATGCGGCAGCGCTGCAGCGCCACTACGCCGGAGGTCCGCCGGCCGACTGGACGACGCGGTTCGTTTCCGCGTACGCCAGCGCGCACGCGTGGGAGGACTGGGCCGAGACGTGGGCGCATTACCTCCACATCACCGACACGGTCGAGACCGCCGCGGCCTGCGGCGTGTCGATCCGGCCGAGCCGTCGCAACGAGCCCTCCATGAAGCCGCTGCCGCCCGACGCGGCCACGACGACCACACCTTTCGAGCGGATGATGGCCGCCTGGTATTCGCTCACCTACGTGCTCAACAACCTGAATCGCGGCCTGGGGTTGCCGGACGGCTATCCCTTTGTCCTCTCGCCGGCGGCCGTGGACAAGCTCCGGGTGGTCCACGAGGTCATTCAGGCGGCGGGGGCGGGGCCTTAGGCTTTGGGCTTTGGGCTTTGGGCTTTGGGTGCATTACGCAGAGCCTAGAGCCCACAGCCCAGAGCCCAGAGCCTAGAGCCCAGAGCCCACAGCCCAGAGCCCACAGCCCAGCGCCGTCAGAAGACCCGATACGTCAGGCCGGCGCGCACGGCGTAGCCGACACGGCCCGAGACGGGCGGGAGATCGCGCACGGCGTCGCTGATGCGCACGGTGCTCACGGGGTGGAACGCGGGGCCGCCGGTTGCGGTGAACTGCCACGCACGGCCATGTGGCGCGAGATGAAATGACGGGCCCACGAGAATCCGCGCGCCGCCTTCTGCCTCGTGTGGATTCCAGAAGCCTTCGAGGTCTTCGGCAACCTCTTCTACGCCGACAGACACGCCCGACGTCACTCGATAGCACCAGCCGCTCGTGAACGCCAGATCCAGTGTGTCCCGCGTCGGGTCCAGCGGCTTTTGAAAGAGGACGTTCCCATGCAGCCGCCACGTGGCGGCATCGTGCGCCGCGGTGAGCCGTGCGAGCAGCACCGTCACGCCGTCAGGTTCGCGCTGCACCCCGCCGCCAGCCGCCATAGAGACGCCCATCTGGCGCTGCTCGAACAGCGACACGAGCATTTCGCCTGACTGCGTGCTGCGATTCGGCGCATCGGTGACGGCGACCAC
This sequence comes from Acidobacteriota bacterium, assembly GCA_046735235.1. Taxonomy (GTDB): domain Bacteria; phylum Acidobacteriota; class Vicinamibacteria; order Vicinamibacterales; family JAENWD01; genus JAENWD01. Next base: position 3,503 of record JBKPSY010000151.1, read on the forward strand.
GCCGAAGCGGCCGATGACCGTGAGGCGCCGCCACGACGTCTGCGCGGCCACCCGCTGTTCTGGCTGATTGGCCGTGGTGCTCCGGAACATCTGCTCGCCCGCGCCGACGTCGTACTCCAGACGGAACGAAGGCGTCGACACATCGGTGGGCGTGGACACCGAAAACAAGAAGGGACGATCCTGCGCGGCGGCGGGAACGGCGACGAAGATCGCGGCGGCGAGGACGAGCGACCGTGTCACGGCTTGCGCTACTTCACCGGGAGCTCTTTGAGCCACGCGGCGGCCTCCGCCCTGGCCGCGGCGATTGCCTCCGGCCCCCAGAAGTAGGATAGCTTCCACTGCCACGGCTTCTCGTTATAGGCGTCGTTGTCGAACGCCATCAGGACGATATTGCCGCGTTCCACGTGTTGCTTCGCTGCGAAATCGATGTCGGTGGTGTTCTCCAGGAATTCCCGAAGGATCCTCGCGAGCAACCTCGGTACGTCCGGAGGATAGCGTTCCTGCCACTCCTTGATGCCGGACTCGAAACCGTCCTTTTCCTGCTTGCGCCGCTCGTCGATCTCGGTCCGCCATGCGGGAATCACCTGGTCGCGCATGGCGGCCCACTGCAGCCGCATTTGTGCCGCGGCATCTTTCATCCCCATCGACTCCGCGTTCTTCGCTGACTGTTCCTGATCTTCACTCTCCTTCGCGACCTTCGCCTTCAGTTCCTGGTCGACGGTTTCTGTGTACACAGGCGGCTGGGGCCTCTGGGACTCGCGGGCCTTGACATACTCGGCGTTGAATGCCGGCGTGCTGACGTACGCCTTCGTCCACGCATAGAGCTGAGTCGTGGCCGGGCCGCGAGCCGAGGCGGGGAGCTTCTTGAAGGCTTCGAGCGCGTGCGAGACACCGGCTTCGCCAAACAGGATGTGAGCGGTCGGCCCGCCGGCGAACACGGTGTCTTTGACCCATTCGCGGGCCTCGGCCTCCGTGGTCGCGATGGCGGCCAGCGCGCTCTGCGCCCCCCACGCGACTCCGGCCACGGCGACGAGGCCTGCACACACGAGGATCGTGCGTGTCTGAATCCAGGGCCGCATGTCACTCCTCCCGGCGAACGGGAACGGCGACGAGTCCCAGGGGCACCTTGCGCCAGCCGCGCCAGACGACGCGATCGCCGTTCTCGCGCACCATCAGCTGCGCCGAGACGCCGCCGTCGAGCGCCAGCGCGCGGCGGCAACCAAGGCCGCGCATCACGCCGGCCATCTCCGCCAGCGTGAGACCGAGCGGCACGGGCGGGCTCAGCGGGCCGAGACCGTGGAAGCGGGTCAGCCCGATGATCAGCCGGCCATCTGGCAGCATTCCGATCGCGAGCCGCCCATCGCGGTGATTCACGTCGACGCCGAGGTTCTCGTCGCTCAGCGCGAGCGGCACGTCGCCGTGCCGATCGAGCAGCACCGGATAGGACTGGAAAGCCTCCGCGACATCGCCACGCGCGCGAGCCGGCCGGATCTCGTCGGGCTCCAGCCACCGCGTCCGACCTGCGCCATCCCACGCGATGGCGCCGGACAACGGCCCCTTGCCCGGCGGCTGCAGCTCCCGACCGCCGGTGACGACCCAGCCCCACGGCGTGAGCCGCTTGAACTGACCGGCGTTGAGCGCGACCACCGCCCCCGCGGGTGCCGCGTCCACGGTCCACGCCGGCAGGCCGTCGCGCATCTCGGTGCGCAGGCTGAAGCGCATCATGCGCGGATCGAGTCGCAGGGCGACGATCCGCGTGTTCCACCCTTCGCCGCCGCCGCTGATGTCGAGCGTCAGGCGGTCCAGTCCAGGGCCGGCCCGTTCCCAGCGCTGCGGCAGCGCGTCGGCAGGGGTCGGACGGGAGACCCCCGAGACCGACACCGCCGCGCAAGCGACAGCGGCGAGCAGGGCGCCGCGCGTCAATGGACCGCCTTCTCGAGCATGACGGCGTACTTCCTGATCGCCTCGCGGACCTGCGGGGTGGTCCGCGACGTCATTTCCGGATCCTTTCTCAGCACCCCGATGACGCATTCCAGGAACACCCCGTACTCGCGGTCGCCGAGGCCCATGGCGTCCTGCTGGGCCTTGTCGGCCTTCTCCTTCGCGTTGCCCATGAGGTCCTGATACTCCTTCATGAGGGCGTCGTACTCGGCGTCGAGCTTCTTCTCCTCGTCGGATGGTCCGGTCATGCCGGCCACCCCAGAGGTGCTGGGATCGCTCATGCAGGCGCCCTGCGCCTGGATCTGGAGCATCGGCCCTGCGAGTCCCTGCTTGCTCAGCTCCGCTTTCTTCTTCTCCATGCAATCGTGAAGCGCTGCGCTGCCCTTTCCGCCGCACGCGCGGTCGGCGTCGATCTCGATCGCCTCGTTCAGGGGGTCGAGCTTCCTGCTGATCTCGGCGGCCTTGGCCTCGTCGCCACGATCGTTGGCGGCCGCCAGCAGATCTTCGAGGCGTCGAGCCTCCTTCATGCGCGGATCCTTCTCCTTCTTGGCGTCCTTGCAGTCGGCGTTCTGCATCATGGCACCGACGGTGCTCTGAGCGCTCTTGGTGCGCAGCGCATCGGCCTGCGCCTTCTTCGCGTCGGCCTGCGCCTTTTTCGCCTTCGCCTTGGCTACTTCGCTGTCGTAGATCGAATTCTGATGGGCCTTCATGGCCTTGTCGATCAGCGATTCATCGAGTTGCTCGCAGCTGAATGATTGCTGCGGCGGATCTGCCGCGGCCTTCGCGCCGGGCACGGAGGGCTTCGCCTTCTTCAGGATGTTTCCAAACTGCGCGCTGGCGGTCGCGCCGAGGGTCGCGATGAGGGCAGCGGCGAGCGCGGCTGACGCAAGACGACGGATTGGCATGGCACCTCCGCGGCGACGTGTGTCGCCGGCTGGATCTACTTGCACACCTTCGAAAGCTCACCTTCCCGGTTCAGGATGGCTTCCATCGACGACTGCGGGGTCTGCGACAGGACCTGTGCCTCGTCGTGCAGGACGCCGATGCAGCACTCGGCGAAGCCGGCGAGCTGCATGTCGTCGAGACCGCTCGCATCCCGCTCCGCCTTGTCCGCCTTGCTGTTGGCGCCGTTCGAGTGGTGGCCAAAGGGAAGGTTCGCCGCACTCGCGGCAGACTGCACCGCGTCGGCGCCTGCCTGTTTCGCTTCCGCGTTCGTCTGGCTCGCGTTCGCGGCTTCCTCGTCTTCGACCTTGTGCCGCGCGTCCTTCCCTTTGAGGAACTTGTCTACCATGACCTCGTCGATGTCCGAGCACTTGAAGGTGTGCTTCGGCGCATGCACTGGACTGCTCGGGATGGACGGCGCCTTCGGGATCTTCTTGAACGGGTTGCCGAACTGCGCGCGGGCCGTCGTTCCGACGACCGCGATGAGCGCGGCGATGAAGGCGGCTGACGCGAGACGACGAAGGGGCATGGGACCTCCGACGAGGCGCGTGGCCTCGTCGGGATGATTACGCGCGAGTGGCGTCGAGAGGAACGCGACGCTTCGCTACGGTGCCTTCTCGACTTTCAGCGTGTACTCCCCGGCGGGCCGCTTCGGCGGAGTCCTCTCCTGCCGTTTCGAGGTGCCGACAAACAGGCGGCCGGTGCGCGGGACACGGTCTTTCGGATCCTCAGACGTCTCGAAGTAGATCGAGTCTTCGGACCTGTACTGAGCTTCGAGCTCTGCGTTGTCGAGCGTGCTGCACGCACCGATGGCCTTCGCCCAGGCCATGGGCACAGGGCGCATCTTGACGCGAAGGGTTTCGTTGTCCCGGCACTGACGGGGAACCAAAATCGTGACCTCCACCGGGCCACCGCCGTTGAGATGCCCCAGGCACCACTTGTCGCCGTCGCTCGTGTCCTTCACCTCGCACAGATCGACCGACGTCGTCCGGGTCAAGACGCCGGTGTAAACAACGTCTTCTTCGTCTGCCTCGTTTTCTTGCTTCAGGAAGTCGGGGTCATTGCACGGCAGGGCAATGAACAGCGCCGGCTCGGTACCCGTGACGATGCCGGTCAGGGTGTCGGAGCCTGGAGCCGCCCCGGGGCAGGAGCCGTCGGTTTCGGTCGCGGAGCCCCAGACGCCTCCGTGCATTTCGACGGTTACCGTGTATCGCGCGGGCCCGCCTGGTGACGCGGGCGCTTGCGCGAGGACGATCAGCAGGAGGGGGGTCAGTACTGTCATGGCGGCCAGGAAGGGTCAAGCCTCTGCCCACATCTACGCGCGGGCGGCGGAGAACGGAACGCCGGCTGCGGTTTACTCGAGCCCGCCTCCCATACGCTCCTCACAGGACGCCGCCACCGCTCCCTCGATCTTGCCTTTGGCCTGGTCGGCGGCGAGCTCCTTCGTCCATTCCATGAGGAGCTTCTTCAGGCCCACTGCGACGAGCCCCAGGGCGGCGATGGTCGCCCATCGCTCCACGTGATGGCCACCCTGCGTTGGGGAGGTCAGCGGATCGCCGCCCCGGCCGCCCGGAGGGCGCGCTGCTGTTTCGCGTCTTCGGCCGCGCTCCAGGCGTCGTACTCTGCCTGAGACGCTTTCATGTACTGGTGGTGCCAGATCATCCCGGCAACGATGCCGACGGCGATCGCGACGTTCGCGACCTTGATGAGAGTGACCTGGTACTCATTGCCGCCGGTTGGTGCGGCTGCTGCCGCCTCGGCAGCTTCGATGGCTTCGGCTCCTTCAGAGCCCTCCGCGGCTCCTTCGGCCATGGCCTTTTCAATATCGGCTGCCCTTGACGCCTCAGTCCCCATCTCCCCGACGTTCCAGGTGGTCGGCTGACCCGGGAGTGGTTTCGCGCCAAGTCCCGAGTTCCACATCCCGGCGTTGAGGTCGCCCAGGATCGCTCGGATGTCGCCATCGGACGAGATCTCCCACCACCCTCGGGCGTTCATGGCGAGCGCGGAACGGGGGATCAGCGCTGTCGATCCCGCCCTCAAGGACGCGTCCAGACGCGCGCGCGTCTCAGGGTCTTTGGTCACCTCTGGAAGGCGGCCGATGTCGGTCGGCTTCAATACGAGCACGCCCTCCGGGGTCAAGAGAGCGCTCGTGCTCCGGACCCCTGCCGGATCGATTCCTGCGCTCACGGCATCCCGCGCACTGGACTCGTGTTCGAGAGCGCCCTCGAACGCCGCGAACCATACCTTGCGATCGGCAGCGGCGGCGTCGCCATCTGCGCTTCGGGCGATCGATCGGATCGTATCGCGGCGCAGATCGTACGCCTGCATGAATCCGCCATTCTCTTGCGGGACGAGGGAAACAATCGCGATACGAGGTGAATCGCAATACACACGCACCTGTGGATCCTGGTCTAGCCCAGGAGCGATCACATCGTCCGTCCAGATGACGGCCGCCTCATTTCGCAGCGCCAGTTGCCGTAACGCGGTCATCACCCGGGGCGGTCCGTCCGAATGCTTGATTCGCTCGAGCGTCATCGACGCCATGCCGCGGCCATAGCGCCGCAGATCGTGCGGTCCGGCGCTGAACATGACCTGATGAGCGGACCGCGGATCGAAGAGTTCCTTGTCATCGCGAGGCAGAGGCCTCAGGCCGTCCAGCGGGTGATCCGGGGACGCGCGCCAGGCAGCGCCGGCTCGGTCCACGAGCGCCCGTCGCGAAGTGTCCCGCCGACCATCGGGCCGAACCACCTCCAGCTCGAGCCACTCCGACACGAAACCGGACGTGCCCCCTCCGCCGAGTGCATCGAACCCCGAACCCGTGTCGGCATCGGCAAAGTCGATCGGTTCCCCGGCGTGCGGCTGCTCGTTGAGCAGCAGGACGGGGGCCCAGCGATCGCCGTGCGCCTGGCCCGCGCCGAGCCCGAGGCCCCCGCTCGACGCTGCCGGAACGTGCACGAGGAACACACGTCGATCGATGAGATCGACGGCGGGCAACGTCATCTCGAGCGCAATGGATGTGCTCAATGTGCCGTCCTCGACTCGTTCTGATGTCACGCGAATGGTCACGGTCTGATGCCAGGCAGGCTGGATCTCATCGAAGGTCTGCTCGGCCGGGCCGTAGGTTCGTGAGGGCTCGGCGTCACCGAACGACGTGTCGAGATCGAGCCACCGTCCGTCCACGTTGGCCTGAATCCAGGCGTGATGCTGGATGTCTGCGATCGCCTCTTCGCGCGCCGTCGCCGCAACCGGCACATAGCCGGGTCCCAGAGCCTCCCGAATCACTGCCTGATCCCGCCTCGCCCTGAGTGTCACTCGAGCCAGAAAGTCACTCGTCGAGGCACGGCCGTCGGCCGGGGCCTCTATCTGGCGTCCGTCGAACATGTGTTGAAACAGCAGTTCGGCCTGCTGCCGTGTGAGCTGGCCGACTGCAAAGCGCGTCTGGATGCCCTGGACGCGCAGCAGACGCGCCAGGAGCAGGGAGCGGTCGAAGGCGTTGCCCGCGCCCGCCGCCAACGTTCCCTCGGCGCCGCGCAAGACGCCTGGATACGCGTCGTACCTGACGTTGTCACGTACCCATTTGAACGGAGCCTCGACGCCGGCGCCCAGCGCCTTCGCCCTCGCGCTGACGCTGTACCATTCCGGTCGCAGCGCGCGCGCCCCCGCTTTCAGCCCGTCGATGAACGCGCGAAGTGTCAGCTCCGGCCCCGACGGCCCGGGAGACTGAAGTGGCGCGCTCAACGGAACCGCGGGACCGCTCGCAAACGCCGGCGGTGCTGATGCGGAGACGTCGCCGGGTGAGGCACCACATCGTCCGGAGCACGCGGCGAGCGACAATGCGCCCGACGCCACGCACAACAGCCTGAATCGCATCATTTTTCCACCACCAGCTTGTCGTTCTCGATACCGACTCTGATCGAAACGTCCTGTCGCAGGGCGAGCGTCACCGGAACCTTCAGGGACTGATCGCCGGCGCTGACGACGACGGTGTAGGTGCCCGGCGGCAGCTCGTGCTTGCCGTCCACGCCGGCGACGCCCTTGTCGACTTCGACGCCTTTCGCGTCGAGGATCTGGTACGGCAGCTGATCGACGGCGGCCAGCAGCACCGCGCGGCCGAGCGCCGCGCCGCTGTCGGCCGCGTAGTAGTGGCCGCCCATGGACGTCGCGAGGCCGTCGAGCGCGGTCTGCGCCTGCGCGCTCTTCAGCGTGAACCCGACGATGTTGAGCGAGAGGTTGACGCCGGTGTCCTTCAGTGTCTTCGCCGCAGCCGCGATGTCGCCCTTGCAGCTCTCCTCGCCGTCGGTGATGAGGATGACGCTGCCGCCGCCGACCTCCTTGAGATCGTCCGGCGTCTGCAGGATCGAGTAGACGAGCGGCGTCTCGCCGCGCGGTTTCAGTCCACGCGCGACGGTCATGAGGCGCTCGCGGTCGAGCGGCTCCACCGGCGCGACGAGCTCGGTGTCGGTGCACGTCTTCGGCGACAAAGACGACTCGCGATGCCCGTAGGTCCTGAGGCCCACGGAGTAGTCGGCCGGGAGCTTGCCGACCACCTCGTTCAACACATCGAGCGCCGTGGCCCATCGGCTCTTCTTCCCGAGCAGCGTCTTCATCGAGCCCGACGCGTCGAGGATGATTTCGAGGTTCTTCGTCGGCTTCCGATCCTTCTGCAGCGCGCTGAGCACGGTCAGCCCGCCGGTCGTGCGCTCCGGGAGGTCCAGGCACAGCACGTTGGACTTGCCTGCCGCGTCCTTCCCGCGCACTGCGACGACCTTCGACGCGAGCGAGGCATTCGGAGCTGTTGTGACCGTCAACACCGCCGGCGCTTCCTCCGCTTTCGTGAGGTCGACGCTCGCGCGATCGAGCTTGACGGTGATGCCTTGGTCTGCCGGAAGCACGCCAGCCTCGAGGGCGACGCGCCCGCGGTAGCCGTAGTTGCCCAGCACCGAGAGCGGATAGGTGTAGGTGTGGCCCGACGCCATTGGCTGGGACTTCATCTGGGGATTCGAGGCCACGATGAAACCGCCGAGCGGCTGCGAGCACGCGAGGTAATCCGCGTCGAAGGGCTGCATCAGCTCGTGCCGCTGCAGCTGGATGTACGACGGCTTCGTGGACTGGTCAGAGTCGACGCCGTCATAGACGATCAGCCCGCGGCCGTAGTGGGCATACGACACCGAGAAGCCGTTCTTGCCGAGCTTGTTCTGCGCCCACATCGCGCCGCACCAGCGCGCGTCGTACTCCACGACGACGTTGGAATCGCCGAGGTCGTTGACGCCCGCCATCCAGCTGTCGACGTCGATGTATCCCGCGTCGCGCGGATTGGCGCTGGCGAGCGTGCTGTTCTCGAGGATCCTCGCGATGCCTGCGGCCCCGGCCGCCCCGGGGTTCACGGTCGCGAAGGGGTACGGCATGAACGGGTAGTGAGGCGCGTCGTTGCCGGCGCACACGTCCGAGTCCTGGATGATGAGCTTGTGGCCAGCGGCCACCCACGCGAACACCGCCTTCTTGGTCGCGGCGCTGAGATCGTCGTTGATCCCACAGGCCTGCGCGAAGAGCACCGTGTCCACCTTCGGCTCCGCCACCAGTTGCGCGGGCGCCAGCGCGGTCGGAGGGATCCACGCGAACGTGACGCCGTCGATCACCGGGCGGTCCGACATGTCGGTCGGGTCGTTGACCGCGAACTTCCAGGCGAACGTCCTGTAGTCGTACGGACGATTGGCCACGACGAGGACGTTGCGGCTCCGAGCGAACGTGGACTTCCGGACAGGCGGGGTAACCGGAACCGCGCAGGTCACACTGGTTGCAGCCGCGGGCGACGCCGCGATGTCCGGGGTGCCTGGCATGACGCCCTTCAGCGCGGAGGCCAGCTCCGGATTGCGCGCCGCGAGAGGCGTGTAGCCCGCGCGCGCGCCTTCGAGAATCTTCACCCGGCCGGCCGCGATCGAGAAGTCCCCGGGCTTGTCCGCGGGCCGCGCGGCGTAGGTGTTCAGGATGCGAACGCTGACGTACTTCGCCTCGACCGGCGGGAATTCGATCGACTGCAGCGCCTCCTCGTTCTTCAACGTCGCCCCCCCGGCACGCACGAATCCCGTCGTCAAGGTCTGCGACGACGTCCAGACCTCCACGTCCTTCGGGTGATCGGTGTTGTTCGTCGCGAAGTTGACCGCGCTGATCTGCACGGCCGAGACGAGCGCGCTCTGACGAGAGAAGAAGGAGAAGACGACCTCTTCGTGACGGTCCGCGCCGTTGCCGTCGCTGGACCAGTAGCTGGACCTGCCGGCGATGAGATTGACCGCCACGAAGCCCGGAAAGATCTGAGAAGAGGCCCACTCGACGCGGCCGCCGTTTTCCACCGCGGCAAGATCGAACGCGTCCGCCTTCGCGGCTTCGCCGCTTCGGCGAGACACGCCCGCCAGCAGGAGCACGCTGCAGGCGCACACGAGCGCCCTCCTCATTTCTCCACCACCAGCTTGTCGTCCTTGATGCCGACCGTCACCGACACGTCCTGCCGCAGCGCCAGCGTGACCGGCACCTTCAGCGATTCGTCCGCCGCGCTCACGACCACGGTGTAGTCGCCCGGCGGCAGCTCGTGCTTCCCGTTGACGCCCGCCGTGCCCTTGTGCACCTCGACGCCTTTCGCGTCGAGGATCCGGTACGGCAACTGATCGACAGCCGCGAGCAGCAGCGCGCGCCCGAGCGCGGCGCCGCTGTCGGCGGCGTAATAGCGCCCGCCCATCGACTCGGCGAGGCCGCCGAGCGCTGCCTGCGCCTTCGCGCTCTTCAGCGTGAAGCCCACGATGTTCAGCGACAGGTTCAGACCGCTGTCCTTGAGCGTCTTCGCCGCGCCGGCGATGTCGCCCTTGCAGCTCTCCTCGCCGTCGGTGATCAGAATCACGCTGCCGCCGCCAACCCCCTTGAGATCGCCGGGGGTCTGGAGGATCGAATAGACGAGCGGCGTCTCGCCGCGCGGCCGAAGCCCGCGCGCCACGGTCATCAGACGCGTGCGGTCCAGCGGGGCGACCGGCGCCACGAGCTCGGTATCGGTGCACGTCTTCGGCGACGTGGACGCGACGCGATGGCCGTACGTCCGCAGGCCGACCGAGTAGTCCGCGGGCAGCTTCGCGACGACGTCGCCCAGCACGTCGAGCGCTGTGGCCCAGCGCGTCTTCTTGCCGAGCGGGATCTTCATCGACCCCGACGCGTCGAGGATG
>JBKPSY010000152.1:0-14285 GCA_046735235.1 Acidobacteriota bacterium
ACCTGATTCGCGCCGGCGTCGAGCCGCGCAACATCCTGGCGATCACCTTCACTCGCAAGGCAGCCGCCGAGATGCGCGATCGCATTCTCGCCGGACTCCACCGGATCGCGGACGAAGGGGGGATCGATCCCGTGCGGTGGCGCGGCCTTCGGGACCACCTCGGCGACGTGGCGATCAGCACGATCGACGCGTTCTGTCTCAGCCTGCTGCGCGAGTTTCCGCTCGAGGCAGATCTCGATCCCGGGTTCGGCATGGCGGACGAGACCGAGGCGGCGCGCCTCGCCGACGAAGCGCTCGATCGGACGATGCGCACCACACGTGCCCTGGCTTCCGAGGATCCCGGTATCGAGCTCGTGCTCGCCAGCCTTGGGACGCTGCAGCTTCGACGTGGGCTGTCGGACCTTCTCGATCGCCGCCTCGTCGCCACCGACGCACTCGGGCGGGCGTTGCGCCACGTGCCCGACGATCTGACGGCGCCTGCTGTCGCGTCCGCACTCGTCGCCCGACTCGAGGACGCTCTCGGCGGGCGGTCCGGCATCGTCGAGTTCATCCGGACGGGCGCTGCGAGCCATCCTCGCTTCAAGCTGCTCGCTGCCGATCTCACGCGCCTGCTCGGGGGCGACACCGCGGCGACCGAGGCGTTCCGCGCGGCGCGGCTGCTGCTGGAAGCGCTGCGACACCACTTCTTCACCGGAAAGAACGAGCCACGCAAGCGGCCGTTCTATAAGAAGGAATTCTTCGCCGGAGACATGGCGTGGCGGCGGCACCAGGAGCTGCTGGAGCAGCGCGCGCCGGCGATTGCCGAGACGTCGAACCGTTTTGCCCGTGACCTGAACGCCGTCCTCGCCCGCGGCGTCTGGCGACTCTTTGCCGTCGCGCGGCGCGAGTACCGCCAGACGCTCGAGCAGCACGCCGTGGTGGACTTTCCGGATGCTCTGGCGCGCGCGCTCGATCTCGTCGCCGCGATGGACGAGTTCACGCGCAGCCGATTCCTGCTCGAGTCGCGCTACCACCATCTGCTCGTCGACGAGTTCCAGGACACGAGCGACGCGCAGTGGCGCCTGGTCTGGCACCTGGTGCAGTCGTGGCGCGAAGGCGAGGGCCTTTCGCAGGACCTGCCGCTGCAGCCGACGATTTTCGTCGTCGGCGACCGCAAGCAGTCGATCTATGGGTTCCGCGACGCGGACGTCGGCGTGCTGCGCCGAGCGGCCGGCCGCATTTCAGAGCTCCGCGGCAATCGCGAGCCCGTCAGACGGGCGATCCGAAAGAGCTTCCGCGCCGTGCCGGCGCTGCTGGCATTCACCAACGCGCTCTGCGACGCGCTCGACAAGGCGCCCGAGCGCGCCGACGCGTTCGCGTACGACGCGCACGATCGGTTTCCGGTGGACACGGCCACGCTGGCAGGCGAGCCGGCGCTCGGCGTCGCGCCGGCGTTCGATCTGGCCGGGTCTGCGCAGACGGTCGCCGGCGAGATCGCGCGCCTGCTGCAGTCGGGCACCGTCCGCGATCGACAGACCGGCGTTGCGCGAGCGGTGCGTCCCGGCGACATCGCGATCCTCTTTCGATCGCGCGAAGGGCACCAGGAGTTCGAAGCGGCGCTGCAGCACCTCGGCATCTCGACGTACGTCTACAAGGGTCTGGGGTTCTTCGACACCGACGAGGTCACCGACGTCGTCGCGGCCCTCCGGCTGCTGGCAGACCCGGCGTCGGATTTGCGTGCGGCCGCGCTTCTCCGATCGCGGTTCGTGCGGCTCTCGGACCCGGGACTCGCGGCCCTCGCGCCGAACATCGCCGCGTCGCTTACGGGTCCCGTCGACGGCGACACGCGGCTCGATGCCGACAGCAGTGCCGTCATCGCGCGCGTGCGTAGATCCGTGCCCGGTTGGATCGCGCTGGCCGATCGAGTGCCGCCCGCGGAGCTGCTCGATCGCGTGATCGCGGAGTCGGCCTATGAGTTCGAGCTGGCCGGCCCACGCGCGCGCCAGGCTCGCGAGAACCTGAAGAAGATTCGAGCGCTCGTGCGCCGCATCCAGAACCGCGGCTACACCACGCTGGCGCGCGTCACCGAGCATCTCGATCGCCTGTCGGCCGGCGACGAGTCGAACGCCGCCTTCGACGCCGTCGACGCCGTGAACCTGATGACGGTCCACGCGGCCAAGGGCCTCGAGTTCCCCATCGTCTTTCTCGTGCATCTCGGCAAGGGCGCCGGCGGCGGCCGTGATCCGATCCGGTTGAGCGGGGTCACCGAAGACGAAACGCCGTCGATTGCCGTGGGCGACTTCCGATCCGAGGCCGACGACGACGCGGCGCTTCGGGAGCGGGAGGAAACCAAGCGCCTGCTCTACGTCGCCGTCACCCGCGCCCGCGACCGGCTGTATTTCTCGAGCGTGCTCGCCGATCGCGGGAAGGAAGCTGTCTTCCTCGCCGGGCGAGGAGGGCTGGGAGACGTCCTCCCGCAGGACTTTCGCCAAATATTCGTCGACGCGACGCGAGGAAATGCCGCCGAGCTCTCGTGGGTCTCGGGCGGCGCGGCGCATCGTTTCCGCGTCTGCCGGACCCCGGAGGGTCAGACTCCGCCGTCGCCGCAGCTTGTGCCGACCGAGCAGGCGCCGTTCGATCTCGAGCGGCTCGGGGGCCTGGACGCGGATCGCGGCAACATGGCGGCTGTCGAGTTGTCCGGAAGACGAGGCCCAGTCGGGGCCCCCATCGCCCCTGACGCCGATGCCCGGCTGGTGGGCCTGGTGGTCCACCGTCTGCTCGACAGATATGGGGTCGCCCCGCCCGGGTCGGCAGCTCTCGCCGCGGCCGCGGACGCGCTTCTCAGCCGGGAGGAGCGCTTGATGGCCGAAAAGCCGCAACAGACTTTGGCGGAGGCTGTCCGTCGCTACCAGACGCTCGTGAGCCGCCCGGACGTACTGGCGCTCTTCAGGGGCGCCAGGGCCTGGCACGAGGTGCCCATCTCAGCCCGTGAGGCAGGTAGTCTCCTGCGCGGCGCCATCGATACGCTGGTGATCGGGTCGGATGACCGGGCCTCGGTGCTGGAGTTCAAGACGGGCCGGGCCAGCGAGGCCCACCAGCGGCAGCTTGCACGGTATGTCGACGCCGCGGCGCGGTTTTTACAAGGAATTCCCGTGAACGGCGTCCTCGTCTACGCCACAGACGAGGAGGACTGACCACGTTTATTGTTTACCTTGCGCGCTTCCATCCCCTACAATCGGCGAGTGATGGCTATAGCACCTGGCACCGGAGAGAGGAGCGCTGGAGTGGCCCTGACCTGCCCGAATTGCGGGAACGACAAGAATTTCCTCGTGAAATCGCTGCAAATGCACGTGGTTCACCTCGAAGACGCGCGCGTGGAAGTATCTGAAGAGAGCCGCCCCGCAGTCCTGGAAGTGCTCTGCGACGAATGCGACAGCGCGCTGAAGCTGGAAGACCTCGACGAGAACGTCCGCCGGGAAGTGCTCCTGACCATCGGCGCTCGCTAACCGCCTCGCGCGGTCATTCCGTCCCTCCGCCTTCTTCTTTTTCCTCGAAGTAGTCGCACTCAGGGCACACCCACTCGAAAAAGTGGGTGGACTTCTCTTCGGACGTGCCAGGCGTGCGGTCGACCACCGTGCGCTCGACCAGCCGCATGCGCTCGCCGCAGAGCGGACAGTCGCGGCCGGGCTCGGTCATGCGAGCGCTGGCCGCTCGTCGCTCGGGCGCTCAAAGGGGCGCGCCTCGGTGTAGCCGCAGATCAGGCACTGGCAGACGAGGACCTGCGTCTCCTCATCGTCGCTGGCGACTTCCGCGCTGGTGATCCGCTCCGCGCGAATGGGGTGCAGCAACCCGCCGCAGTCGGGACACGTCGGCAGCCGTGGTCTGTCGTCGTCCATCTCGCGCGACTCCTTGCGCGTGGTGCATCGTACTCCTCGCGTCCAGCCTTGACAAGGCGCGGCGGCGGTCCCAAAGTACCCGCAGTGTCGCTCGCTACCCGATGACCGACAGACGCAGGTGACTGATTTCCATCGACCGTTTCGCGACGATGCGACGCCGGCGCCGGCCGAAGGGCCCGCGACGCTGAGCTTGATGCGCACCTGCTTCGCCGACGAGATCGCGATCGACTTTCCGTCGATCGCGCCGGCGGTGGATCGCGTGCGCGAGACGTTCGTCTCGTCGGACGATCGTGCGGTGCCCCTCGAGACCGAGATCGCGCTGACGGTGCGGCAGGCGTCGATCGGCGCGATCGTCCCGATTGCGCTCGACCTGAGCGGCCTTTGCGCCGGCTGCGGCGGACGCGGAGAGTCGTGGGCTGAGCCCTGTATGCTGTGCGCGGGCACGGGCGAGCGCGGCCACACGCATCACTTCCGCCTGGCGCTGCCGCCCGGCGTGGCCGACGGCGCCCGGTTCCGGTTCGTCGTCGCGCCGCCTTCCGTTCGCGCCACCCGCGTCGAAGTCACCGTCTCGGTGGCCTAGCGCAACCGACTCGTGGCGCGCCACGTCGAATTTCTCTCACGAGTCCTCTACATCTGGAGCGCGTTCAACGCGATCGTCGGGCTCGCCGTTCTGGCGTTCTCCTTTGGCGCGGCATCACTCGCCGTGACCGCCAGCGCCGAAAATCCGGGCACTGAAGTGGCGGCCGGCATTACGGCGGCGACCCTGGCCGTTGTCGCGTTGACCGCGCTCGCATGGGCGGGCGTGCACTACCTGTGTGCCCGAGGACTTTCGAATCACCGCGCGTGGGCACGCGCTCTGGGTCTGGCGCTCGGGTTGTTCGATCTGCCGCTGATGCCGCTCGGCACGGCGCTCGGCGGCTACGCGTTGTGGGTGCTGCTGCAGGAGGATACGCGGAGACAGTTCGGCGCCGCGCCGCACTAACGATAGGTCCATGAGTCTATGGGTGCATGGGCCCATGGACCCATGGACCTATCGAGGTTCGTCCACCGTCCCCATCGCCGTCCACGGGCCGCATCGCAGCAGACGCCGGAACGTCATCCACGATCCGACGAGCGCGCCGTGTTTCTGGATCACGGCGTCCGCGTAGTGGCTGCACGTCGGCGTGAAGCGGCACTGGACCCCGACGACCGGCATGAGGGGGCCGAGCGTATGTTGATAAACGTGGATGCCGGTGCTCAGCAGACGCGCCGAGACCTGGTGGTCGGCGGCACGGGACAAGTCCGCGCCGAGCAGGACGACGAACAGGACGAGCAGTGAGAGGAAGATGCGCTTCGGGCCGAAGCGCGAGCCGTGCGGGGGCGCTACTTGCGGAACCGGCCGGCCGGCGGTCGCATGGCCGGCCGATTCCCGAATCATCGAGTGGTGCAAGACGCGATCAGAACTTGTTGGCGTACTCGCTGACTCCCGGCACCAGGAACCGCTGTCCGTTCACGCCCTTGATGATGCACATCACATGCACCACGAGAATGCCGATCCACAGGCCAAACGTCAGCACGCTGACGACGCAGCCCAATGCGAAGCTGATGGCGTGAATGATGAAGGTGACGATCGTGATGGCAATCCAGAGGACAATCTCGGCCACCATCAGCACGATGCCGTGCTTGGCGTGCCATTGGACTTCCTTGTCTTCCTTCTCTACCAGCAGCGGCACCAGGGCCAGCAGCCAGAGATAGGAGAGCACAATCATGATGCCCCGGTTGCTCGACTGGGTGCCGGGCGTGGTCGCGTCACTCATGCGCGAAACTCCTTGCCATTCAAAGGGGGGGACCGGAAGTGGTCGCGCGGAGTCTACCGGAAGTTCCCCGTGATTTCCAGCGATTTGCCCAGAGATCTCCACCGGACAGACCTTTCGTGTTTTCCCGGGGAGGCTGGTAAGCTGGATTGGTGTCTCCCCTCGTAAATCAGGCCGCCGTGCTCGATGCGCTGCGCGGCGTCATCGATCCGGACCTCGGAAAGGACATCGTCAGCCTCGGGTTCGTGAAGCGCCTCGAGGTCTCTGACGCCGGCGCAGTCGCGTTCGTGATCGAGCTGACGACGCCGGCGTGTCCCGTGAAGGATCGACTGCAGGCGCAGGCGCAGGCGCTGGTCGCCGCAGTGCCCGGCGTGTCGTCGGTCGACGTCGAGATGACGGCCGCGGTGAGAACGGCTGCGGTGCCCGAAGGCGGACGCATACCGGTGCCGGGCGTGAAGAACGTGATTGCCGTCGGCGCGGGCAAGGGCGGCGTGGGCAAGACGACGGTCGCGGTGAACGTCGCCGTCGCGCTCGCCCAGCTCGGCAGCCGCGTCGGCATCATCGACGGCGACATCTACGGGCCGAACGTGCCGATCATGCTCGGCCTCAACACTGAGCTCGTCGCTGACGAGCAGGGCCGGATCATCCCTGCCGAGCGGTACGGGGTGCAGGTCGTGTCGATGGGCTTCCTGACCAACGACGACTCGCCCGTGATCTGGCGCGGCCCGATGCTGCACGGCGCAGTGCAGCAGTTCTTCCGGCAGGTGGCCTGGGACGACCTCGACTATCTCGTCATCGATCTGCCGCCCGGGACCGGCGACGTCGCGCTCAGCCTCAGCCAGTCGGTGCCCGTCTCGGGCGCCATCGTCGTCACGACACCTCAGCAGGTGTCCCTGGCCGACACGCGGCGCGCGATACGGATGTACCAAAAATTGAACATCCGTCCCCTCGGGCTGATCGAGAATATGAGTCACTTCGTCTGTCCGGGCTGTGGCCACGAGAGCGACATCTTCGGACACGGCGCCGGCGAAGAGCTGGCGCAGGCGATGGACGTGCCGTTTCTCGGACGGCTGCCGATCTACGAGCCGATTCGGATCGGTGGCGACTCCGGTCAGCCGATTGTGATCGCGGAGCCAGATTCGCCGGCGGCGCGCGCGTTCAAGGCCGTCGCCGAGCAGGCCGCGGCTCAGGTATCCATCGCCAGCTTCTCGCGCGTCATTCCGTTGACGCCGGTGCGCTGAGCGCACGTGGCGGCAGGGTTTCATCTCCGCGACTCTGGTTGGAGGTTGCAGTGAAGGCTCTTGGCTCGTTCGTGCTGTGCGCGGCGCTGATGTCAGCCGCAACCGTTCTGGCCGCCGATACGATCGGCGCCGTCTTGACACCGTATTTCCGGATTCAGACCGCTCTCGTCGACGATCGCATCGACACAATCAAGGACGACGCGCTGCTCGTCGCGCAGGAGGCGGGCAATCTTGGCGCGCCCGGCAAGTCCATCGAAGAGGCCGCGACGGCGTTGTCTCAGGCCGCCGAGATCGGCGCAGCCCGCGAAGCGTTCGGACGCCTCAGCGATGCCGTTATTGCCTATGCGGACGGCACAAAGACCAGCCCCGGCACCGACGTCGCCCGGGTCTACTGCCCGATGGTGAAGAAGAGCTGGCTCCAGAAGGACGGCGCCGTGAAGAATCCGTACTTCGGCAAGGCCATGCCGGACTGCGGCGAGAAGAAGAAAGTGGGATAACGTCCGTCCATGGGCTCAGGAGCGATGGAAATCCGCTGCGAACGGCGCGTGCTCGCCAACGGGTTGTCGGTCGTCGCCCACGAGGACCACACCTGCCCGATCGTGGCGGTGAACGTCTGGTATCACGTCGGCTCGAAGAATGAACGTCCGGGCCGCACGGGCTTCGCTCACCTCTTCGAGCACCTCATGTTCGAAGGATCCGCGCATCACGACTCGGGGTACTTCCAGCCGCTTCAAGCGGCCGGCGCGCTTCTCAACGGATCGACGAACGCCGATCGGACGAACTACTGGGAAGTGGTGCCCACCGGCGCAGTGGATCTCGCGCTCTGGCTCGAGTCCGATCGGATGGGATACCTCCTCCCGGCGCTCACGGACGCGAAATTCGCCAACCAGCGTGAGGTCGTGCTGAACGAGCGGCGGCAGAACTACGAGAACCGGCCGTACGGCCTCTCGGCGATGGCGACGCTCAACGCGCTATATCCGCCCGATCACCCGTACCACTGGCTCACGATTGGCGTGCCCGACGATCTGCGGGCGGCGACGCTCGACGAAGTGCGCGAGTTCTTCGCGACCTACTACCATCCCGGCAACGCGTCGCTGGCGATTGCCGGCGCCATCGCGCCGGACGAGGCGTTCGCGCTCGCGGAACGGTACTTCGCGGAGATTCCCGGCGGCCCGCGCGTGGCACGCCCCGCGCCGACGCCGCCCACGCTGACGGGCGACCAGCGGCTGTTCCTCGAGGATCGCGTCGAGCTCGCGCGTGTGTATCTCGCGTGGCACTCGCCGGCGATGTTCGCGCCGGGCGACGCGGAACTGGATCTCGTGTCGGACCTGCTCGCGAGCGGCAAGACGTCGCGTCTCTATCGCCGGCTCGTCTACCAGATGCGGCTGGCCACCGAAGTCGCGGCCTTCCAGCAGTCTCGCGAGTCGTCCAGCTACTTCCAGGTTGTCGCGACCGCGGCGCCGGGCCGCACGCTCGCCGAGGTCGAGGCGGCCATCACCGAAGAGATCGAGCGGTTTGCCGCGGAAGGCCCGACCGGCGACGAGCTGGCGCGCGTGATGGCGCAGGCCGAGGCGCAGTTCGTCTACCGGCTGCAGGCGGTCGGCGGCTTCGGGGGCAAGAGCGATCAGCTCAACGCGTACAACGTCTTTCTCGGCGAGCCCGAGTCGCTGCAGCAGGATCTCGATCGCTACCTCAAGGTCACGCCGCAGGCGCTGGCCGCCGCAACGCGCGCCCACCTTCGGTCTGACGCTCGCGTATCGGTCAGCGTCGTTCCCACCGGACAGACGGGCCTCGTGTTGCCCGGCTCGATGCCGGCGAGGGTGCATTGATGGCCGACCGCACGCGGATGCCCGCGCTCGGCGTCGACCAGCCCTTCGCGTTCCCGGCGATCCGGAAGACACGGCTCTCGAACGGCCTCGAGCTGTGGACGGTCCTGCACCGCGATCTGCCCGTGCAGACCATGGTGCTGCTCATGCGTGTGGGATCGTCGGCCGATCCGGCCGGCCGCTCGGGCCTGGCCTCGTTGACGGGCGACATGCTGGACGAGGGCGCGGGCGATCTCGGCGCGCTCGAGTTGAACGAAGCGCTGGCGCGCATCGGGGCACAGTTCGACACCGAAGTCGGGCCAGATGCCACGTTCCTCACGCTGACGTCGCTCTCGAAGTTCCGGGATCGTGCGTTGTCCCTGCTCGCGGATCTCGTCGCCCGTCCGAGCTTCATCGCGGAGGAATTCGACCGCGTGCGTGAACTGCGGACCAATCGCCTCCGGCAGCTCGTGAGCGTGCCGGCCGCGCTCGCGGATCGCGCGTTCGCATCGGCCCTCTACGGCGAGCACCCGTACGGCCATCTCGCCATCGGCACGCTCGACGCGCTCGAGACAGTGACGCTCGACGACGTGAAAGGCTTCCACCGCCGCTGGTTCCGTCCGTCGCACGCGGTGCTGATCGTCGCCGGCGACGCGCCGCCGGCCGAAATCGAGGCCGCCGCCGAACGCGCGTTCGGCAGCTGGCGCGACCCCGCGCACGAGCGCGCGCACGACGTGGGCGCGATGGCCGCGCTGGGAGATCCGGCGCCGGCGCCG
The DNA here is from genome assembly GCA_046735235.1 of Acidobacteriota bacterium. GTDB lineage: Bacteria > Acidobacteriota > Vicinamibacteria > Vicinamibacterales > JAENWD01 > JAENWD01. Next base: position 9,491 of record JBKPSY010000152.1, read on the forward strand.
TCGCGGCTCCTCCTGGTCGATCGTCCGGGATCGGCGCAGTCCGAGCTCCGCATCGGACATGTCGGCGTCTCGCGCCGCACGCCGGACTATCACGCGCTGCTGCTGGTGAACCTCGTGCTCGGCGGCCAGTTCGTCAGCCGGCTGAACATGAACCTGCGCGAGCACAAGGGCTACACCTACGGCGCGCGCTCGTGGTTCGAGTTCCGGCTGGGCCGGGGTCCGTTCCAGATGTCCGCCAGCGTCCAGACCGACGCGACGGCGGAGGCGATCCGCGAGGCCGTGGCCGAAGTCGCGGCGATGCGCGCCGATCGGCCCGTGACGTCCGCCGAGCTCGACGTGGCCCGCGCCGCGCTGACGCGCGGCTACCCGCGAAACTTCGAGACGTGCGATCAGGTGGCGCGCTCGGCCGCGCAGCTGGCCCTCTACGATCTGCCGGACGACTACTTCGCCACGTTCGTCGGCCGCGTCGAAGCGCTCGGGCTCCAGGCGATACACGAGGCGGCAGTCCGCCATCTCGACCCCGATCGGCTCGTCACTCTCGTGGTCGGCGACAAAGCGCGCGTCGAGTCCACGCTCGGCGCGCTGTCGCTTGGCGAGCCCGCGCTCATCGCCGTTTCCTGATCCGACCTTCGCCGGAGGGCGCCCGATGCGTGCGGTTCCCATCACGACGCATGGCGGCCCTGACGTCCTGACCCTGCGCGACGTGCCCGAGCCGACACCTTCGGCAGGCGATGCGATCGTGCGCGTGCGCGCCTGCGCGCTCAACCATCTGGACCTCTGGCAGCGCCGCGGCATCGCGCGGGCCTCCCTGCCACTGCCGCACATCCCCGGAAGCGACATTGCGGGTGAACTCGTCGACGGAGGGCCGTCGCGGCTCCCCGCCGGCACTCGCGTCATCGTCCATCCCGGGTTGACCTGCGGGCGCTGCGGGCCGTGCCTCGCCGGTCACGACAGCCTCTGCGATCGCTACGGCGTCGTCGGCTTTCAGAGCGAGGGCGGGTACGCGGAGCTCGTGGCGGTCCCGGCGACGAACCTGCTCAGCATCCCTGACGGTGTGCCCTTCGAGTCCGCTGCGGCGTTTCCGCTCACGTTCCTGACGGCCTGGCACATGCTCGTCTCGCGAGCCAACCTCCGCGCCGGGGAAACCGTCTTAGTGATCGCGGCAGGCAGCGGGGTCGGGCAGGCCGCCGTGCAGATTGCGAAGCTCCAGGGCGCGCGGGTGATTGCCACCGCCGGAGATGCGCGGAAACTGGAAGCGGCTCGGACGCTCGGCGCGGACGAGGCCGTCGATCACTACGCGGCCGGGCTTACCGACGAAGTGAGACGGCTGACGGGTGGCCGCGGCGTCGATGTCGTGATCGAGCATGTCGGCGAGGCGCTATGGGAACGTCTGGTGCGATGCCTGGCACGCGGCGGCCGGCTGGTGACCTGCGGCGCGACGTCGGGGTATCACGGCGCCATCGACCTGAGGGCGTTGTTCTCCCGGCAACTGTCGCTGCTCGGGTCGTACATGGGCACGCGTGCGGACCTCGACGCGGCCTGGGCGGCGTTCGGGCGTGGGGAACTCGCTCCCGTCGTCGACTCGGTGCTGCCGCTGGCCGACGCAGCCGAAGCGCACCGGCGCCTGGAAACGCACAGCCAGTTCGGCAAGGTCGTCCTGCAGATCTGACCAGCTGAAACCCGGGCCGTCCGGCGTGCGTAGTTTCCAGTCTAAGGTTGCGACACCTTGCCGCAACGGGGGAGTGGTAGGCTACCGACGTGAAACTGGCCAAGCTGAGCGCGAGCCTGTTTGGCACGATCGCGGTGCTGGCGGTGCTGTTGGCCGGCGCCACGATCTGGCTGCTATTGACTGACCCGGTCACTGTCGCCGAATCGGTCAACCAGGGCCAGGTGTCTCCGCTCGTCCAGGAACTGGCCAGCGTCCTCTACACGGCCTTCCGCGGATTGCTCAGGTACCTCTAGGCCGCCGCCGTCTCGACCGCCGCGCGACCGCGGCGAAGCTGGCGCCCACCACCGCGACCACCAGCACGTACGTCAGCTCGAAGCACCAGTCGGCCGGCCCTGAATGTCCGACCGATTCGATGCCGTACTTGGCTTCGACGTGGGACCAGAGCGGCAGCAGCGCGATCGTCAGCATGAACGCGGGCGGCATCGAGATGACGAGGATCGCGAGCACCACGAGGAAGCGGACGGTCCAACGTTTCATGATCGCGGCAGCGGCTGACGTCCCGCGCGAGGCGGCGGCCCCGGCGGGACGTGCAGGTAGCAATCAGGGCCCGGCGTCACCGTCGGGTCAATTCCAGGGTTCGTCGGCGCTCGGCCCGTAGATCGACGGCACCTTCCCGTCGGCCATTCGGGAGTAGATCGAGAACTGCCCTCGGTGGTGAATCTGATCCGACAGCAGGAACCACATGAACCCGATCCGCTGGTAGTCGCCCATCGTTTTGGGAGCGGAGAAGAACTTCACGTTCTCCAGGAGCTGCGCGTCGGAGAACGACTCGACCACCGCGCGGTAGTCCGTGTGGGCCTTCTCGATGGCCGCGAGCAGATCCTCCCAGTCGGCGGGGGCTTGCGGCAGCTGGCCCTGCCCGGGCTTGTTGGTGGCGTACCAGTCGTTCAGGACCGCAGTGCCGAGCGCACGCTCGGCGGCGAACATCCAGGCGAGCTCGCGCGCCGTCTTGCACTTCGGGTGCGGCCGGAGCTCGAGCTTGTCGGGTGGATAGGCGCGCAACAGCCGCATCGTGATCTGATGCTCGCGCTCGTACGCCTCCAGGAACTGCTGTTTCGGAGCGGGCAGCACGCCAACGCCTGCCGGCGCCGCGTGTCCCGTGGTCGAGGTGCTCATGAGGCCTCCTTGCGAGGGAACGGGACATCGATTCTACGCCCGTCCCGCGCGCCCCGGTACCGTCGTAGGGCCGAACTTCAGTTCGGCCAGCGGATTACAAATTCTTGTAGAGAAACCTCGTCAGCACCGCGCCGTCCATGTACTTGAACGGCGCTGAGCCCGTGCTGTAGTGCCCGCACGGCAGCACCGACACCTGGTGCGGCAGCCCCAGGCGGCGAAAGTCGGTCACGAGCGCGCGCGACAGGTCGACCGGAAACGTGAGGTCGTATCGCGCGTAGACGAGCAGCGTCTTCGTGGGCAGTCCCTTCAGCTGCTGCAGGTACTGCTGCGGGCTGATCGGCATCCACACCTCGCGCAGCGTTTCGAGATCGATGTGGCCTTCGAGGCCGGCGCGCACGTGCCGTGTCGACAGGCCGCGCCAGACCACGTCGGCGAAGTATGGCGAGATGTGGTTGAGCGCCTGCGCGCGGATGAGCGGCTCGTGACACGACGTGAGCATCGACAGGCAAGATCCGAGGCTCGTGCCGAGAATCCCGATCCGCTCGTAACCCGACCGCGCGAGCCATGCGATTGCGCGTCGCGCGTCGAGCACGGCCTGCCGGCACACTTCCAGCGTACGAACCACGTTCGAGCTCACGATGTAGTCGGCGCGCTGGAGCTCGGGCGGCATCCGGCGATCGTGATACGGCAGGCTCAGTCGCAGGGCGCTGATGCCGAATCGTGCGAGCAGCTGGCAGAGCCCGACGTGACCGTCGCCGTCGGAGTTCCACTGCGGCAGCACCAGCACCGCGCGCCGCGGGCCACTGCGCCCGCGCTCGTGCCGGGCTGGGAAGAGCCTCGTGACGACCGTGTCGTTTTCATGGTGCGGCGTCGGCCGCGCCGTAGGAAACGTCACCATCGACGTCCCGTCATTCAGGGCCGAGACCTCGTAGGCGTCGGTCGGCGGCGGAGTGAACCATGCAGTCGTGTCCGCGAGCACACGCTGCACGTACGCACGGACCGCATCGAGCTCCCGCCCAGGCGGCGCCGCCTGCAGATCGTCCGGGAGCCAGTCCAGGCCCCACTCGAACGGCCGGACCACTCGATCCTTCGAGACGTCGGCCAGCCTGCGTTCCCAGTTGTGAAAGAACAACGACAGCATCAGCGCGCGTCAACCCGCAACCGGCAACCCACAATCATCAATTGGTCCAACTCATGGCGAGCGACTTGACGAGGAAGGCGTAGATATCGGCGCGCTCGTCGATGATTTTGGTCGTGGGTTTGCCCGCGCCGTGGCCGGCCTTGGTCTCGATGCGGATCAGCACCGGGGCCGGGCCCGCCTGCGCCGCCTGCAGCGCCGCCGCGAACTTGAAGCTGTGTGCCGGCGCCACGCGATCGTCGTGGTCCGACGTCGTGACGAGCGTCGGCGGATAGGACGTACCGCTCTTGATGTTGTGGAGCGGCGAGTACTTGATCAGCGTCGCGAAGCCTTCTTTCGTCTCCGAGCTGCCGTAGTCCGACTTCCACGCCCAGCCAATCGTGAACTTGTGGAAGCGCAGCATGTCCATGACGCCTACGGCCGGCAGCGCCGCGCCGAACAGATCGGGCCGCTGCGTCATGCAGGCGCCGACCAGCAGGCCGCCGTTGCTGCCGCCGGAGATGGCGAGCTTCGGCGTCGAGGTGTACTTCTGCGCGATCAGGTACTCGGCCGCGGCGATGAAATCGTCGAACACGTTCTGCTTCACCGCGAGCCGGCCGCCGTCGTGCCACACCTTCCCGTACTCGCCCCCGCCGCGCAGGTTCGCCACCGCGAGGACCCCGCCCAGCTCCATCCAGACCAGGTTGCTCGGGGTGAACCCGGGCGTCAGCGGGATGTTGAAGCCGCCGTAGGCGTAGAGGTAGGTCGGCGTGTTCCCGGCGTCGAGCGGCGTCCCCTTCTTGGAGCTCAGGAACATCGGCACTTTCGTGCCG
>JBKPSY010000153.1:0-25056 GCA_046735235.1 Acidobacteriota bacterium
GCCAGAAGACGCTGGCGACGATCGCGACCGGGATCCACCAGCGGCGCCGGCGCGCCGGCCTGGCGCGTTTGGCCGCCCGCTGCGCGGTCTTCAACTGGCGAATAGCTTCCTTCGTCGCGGCCCGTGGATGCAGTGCACCGGCGCCGGCGGCGGCCGCCGCCGCAGCGGCGAGCGCTGCCGCGACCGGCGAGAGGGTCTGTCGCGCCAGCTGGCCTGGCAGCGGCGGAGGCATCCCTGGCAACGGCGTCTGGGACTGCGCTGGCACGAGCGGCGGCGGCGGCGTCAATGCCGGCGAGTTCGCGGGAATCGGCGGCGGCAGCGGTGGCGGGATCACGACAGAGGTCGTGGGAGGCGCCAGCGGCGGAGCGGTCACGGCGCTCCGTCCGCTCGAGTCGCGCTTGAACCGACGCAGATCGGCGAGCAGGTCGGCGCTGGTCTGATAGCGAACGCGGCGATCTTTCTCGAGCGCCTTCGTGATGATGCGCTCGATCTCCGGCGGCGTCGCCGGGTTCACCTTCCGGGGCGGTTCGGGATCGCGGTTGAGGATCGCGTCGAAGATCACCGCGGACGTCGGGCCCTTGAACGGCTGCTGCCCCGTCGCCATCTCGTACATCACGACGCCGAACGAGAAGATGTCGGTGCGCTCGTCCACGTCCTCGCCGCGCGCCTGCTCGGGCGACATGTAGTTCACAGTCCCGAGCGCGAGGCCTGCCGTCGTCTGGAACTCGGTACGCGTCTCGGCGGCACCGTGTTCGTCCGGGCGCAGCTTCGCGAGGCCGAAGTCGAGAATCTTGATGGCTTCTCGGCTCGTCACGAACAGGTTCGCCGGCTTCAGGTCACGGTGGACGATGCCGCGGCGGTGCGCGGCTTCGAGGGCGTCGCTGGTTTCGCTGGCCCACTCGACGAGCTGATCGTTGGTGACTGGTCCCTTCGAGAGCCGCTCGCGCAGCGTCTCGCCCTCGAGCAGCTCCATCACGATGAACGGCCGCCCGTCGGCCTCCCCGATGTCGTAGATGGTGCAGATGTTCGGGTGATTCAGCGAGGACGCGGCCCTCGCTTCGCGCCGGAATCGCTCCAGCGCGTCGCCGCCGGCCGTGCCATCGGGAAGGAACTTGAGGGCGACGGGCCGCCCAAGGCGCGTGTCCTCGGCGCGGTAGACGACGCCCATGCCGCCGCTGCCGAGCTGCTGGACGATGTGGTAGTGCGAGACCGTGCGGTCGATCATTCCGGGTTGCCGAGAATAGCATTCCACAGGCGGGGCGGGTCACGCGGGCGGGCGGGTCGTCGGTCCCCCTCGCCTCTCTCGGCCCCCTGCGCCCCGTTTGAGTAGACTGCATCCGTGCGTCTGACCGGCAAGCGCCTCGTCCTGGCCTTCAGCCTCGTCGGCGTCTGCGCGCTGTCGGTGCGAGTGGCGACCGACCTCCGCCGCCGGGCCGTGGCGCCGCCCACCGGCGTCGACGTGACGCACCACGTCGATCGGGATCGGTTGATGGAGGATCTGCGGCAGGTCGCGTCGGCGGAGTTCGAAGGCCGGGCCCTCGGCACTCCCGGCGGACTCAAAGCGCGCGCGTGGGTCTCTGACGCCTTTGAGCGGGCGCCGCTCGAGCCGGCAGGGTCGGCCGGATTCCTCGAGCCATTCCCGACCAGAGACCACGGCGAGGGCGCGAACGTCGTCGGGCGCCTCACCGGCACCGAGCCCACGCTTCAGACGATTATCGTGAGCGCGCATTACGATCACCTGGGTCGAAAGAACGGGGCGATCTACTACGGGGCCGACGACAACGCGTCGGGCACCGTCACGATGGTCGCGGCCGCTCGATGGTTCGCGGCGCACAAGCCCCGCCACACGATGGTGTTCGTCGCGTTCGACGGCGAGGAGATAGGCCTGCTCGGCTCGAAGGCGTTTGTGAGGTCGCCGCTGTTCAACGCGGCGCGAACGGCCCTCGACGTGAACCTCGACATGGTGTCGAGGAACGACCGCAACGAGATTTACGCGTCCGGGGTGTATCAGACGCCCTGGCTCAGGCCGATCGTCATGGACGTCCAGCGCCGCTCGGGCGTGACGATCAAGATGGGCCACGACCGGCCGAAGAAGAAGCGCGGCGAGCCTGACGACTGGACCAGCGAGTCGGATCAGGGCGCGTTCAACGACGTCCATGTGCCCTTCCTGTACTTCGGCGTCGAGGACCACGCGGACTACCACAAGCCCACCGACACCGTGGACAAGATCGACCCGACGTTCTTCGGCAACGCGGCCGACATGATCGTCGAGGCGCTCGTGACGCTCGACGGAAAGCTGCACTGACGTGACGCATCCGGCCGGCGCCTGCCCGAATTGCGGCGCACCCGTCACGTTCCAATGGTCGAGCGCGGTGCAGACCGTCTGCAGCCACTGCCGATCGGTGCTCGTGCGGCACGACCTCGATCTCACGAAGGTCGGCGTCGTCGCGGACCTGCCGCCCGACGTCTCTCCGATCCAGATCGGCACGACAGGACGATTCGCCGACGCGCCCTTCACGGTCACGGGCCGCATCGTCTACGAATACGGCGCCGGTACGTGGAATGAGTGGCATCTGCTGCTCGCGGACGGATCGAGTGGGTGGCTGTCGGACGCGCAGCTCGACTACGCGATCTCTCGCCCGTTGAACTCGAGCGAGCCGCTGCCCGAGTCGGCGGCGTTCACGACCGGCCAGCGGTACACGTGGGGCGGCACGTCGTTCGCCGTCACGACGCTGACGCGCGCGCACTATCGCGGCGTCGAGGGCGATCTCCCGTTCGAGTACTGGGACAAGACCGAGGTGTTGTTCGTCGACCTCGCGTCGGAGGACGAGCAGCTCGCGACCGTCGACTACAGCGAAGCGCCGCCGCTGCTCTTCGCCGGCCGCTTCGTCGAGTTCGACGCGCTGGAGCTCAAGAACCTCAGGCCCGCGGCGACGGGCCCCGACGTCAAGGCGGCCGGCTTCAATTGCCGGAACTGTGGTGCGGCGATCGAGCTGCGCGCGCTGGCATTGACGAAGACCGTCGCGTGCACGAGCTGCGGCGCGATCCAGGACCCGAACGACCCGAACATCGTGATCCTCCAGCAGGCCGCCACTGCCCAGCGGATCACCCCGACGGTCCCGCTCGGGACACGCGGCACGCTCGACGGCCATGACACGGAGGTCATCGGCTTCCAGCGCCGCACAATCGAGGTCGACGACGAGACATACGGCTGGAACGAATATCTGCTCTTCCATCGCGAGCAGGGGTTCCGATATTTGAGCGAGTACGAGGGCCATTGGACCGACATCAAAATCGTCCACGGCATTCCGCGCCAGGCGACAGCCGGCGGCAAGCCGGCGGCGCTCTATCAGGACCGGCAGTTCGTCGGCTTCCAGACCGCGGTCGCCACGACGGCGTATGTCCTCGGCGAGTTTCCGTGGCAGGTACGGGCCGGCGACATTGTCACCGTCAGCGACTACATCGATCCGCCGTTGATGCTCTCGGCTGAACGCACCGCGGAAGAGACGACCTGGTCGCTTGGCCGTTACGCAACGGGAGCCGAGATCTGGACGGCGTTCAAGCTTCCGGGCGATCCGCCGCCGGCCGTCGGCGTGTACGCGAACCAGCCGTCGCCCTATGCGGGACGCGCGGCGCGATACTGGGCCATCTTCGCCGTGCTCGCGATTCTCCTCCTGCTCGAAGGCGCGGTCCGGATGGTCAGCGCCGCTCGACAGCCGGTCTTCAGCGCGACGTACACGTATCAGCCGGCCGCCCCAGAGTCGTCGTTCGTGACGCCGATCTTCGAGATCGGCCCGCGCGCGTCGAACGTCGAGGTCTCGATCACGACCAACGCGCGCAACAACTGGATCTATTTCAACCTGGCGCTCATCAACGCCGACACTGGCGACGCCTACGACTTCGGCCGCGAGGTGAGCTACTACTCGGGCACCGACAGCGACGGCAGCTGGACGGAAGGCTCCGACAGGGACGACGCCGTGCTGCCGACGACGGCGCCCGGGCGCTACTATCTCCGGGTCGAGCCCGAGACCGAGAAGACGAGCCCGCTGGTGGCGTACACGATCACCGTACGACGCGACGTGCCGTCGCCGCTCTTCTATCTGATCGGCCTGGTCGTTCTCCTGATCCCGCCGGTGTTCGTGTGGATGCGGGAGAAGGGCTTCGAGCGGCTTCGCTGGAGCGAGTCCGACTGGAGTGACTCGGCCACCGGAGACTGACGAGGAATGCCATGAGAGGACTCGGCTACCTGCTCTTCGGACTGCTCACGCTGGGCTCGGCCGGCTTCGCGGACTATCGCGGCTGGAGCCTCCTGCGTCCGGCGGAGCTGCACAACCTTCCCCGATCGATTCGCGACAACCCCGGGTCGTATCGCGCGCTCTACCGCGGCTCGCCCCATTACTTCGGAGGCAAGTAAGGTCCCATGACGAACCTGGCCAACAACCTCGTTGCCGCCGTCGTCTTTGCCGCGCTCGGCATCGTGACGTTTCTCGTGGCGTTCATCGTCGTCGATCGCCTCACCCCGTACGATCTCTGGAAGGAGATCATCGAGGGCCAGAACTCGGCGCTGGCGATTCTGATCGGCTTCGTCGCACTCGGAATTGCTTTGATTATTGCTTCTGCGATTCACTGACTGGCAGGCCTGAAGGCCTGCGCTACAGGAGGTTTGGCACTCGAGCGTCCGATCACGCTTCGTCTGTAACGCAGGCCTTCAGGCCTGCTACTGCCATGGCACCAGCCCTACTCGTCTCCGTTCTGCTCATCGCATCCTGCGGGCTCGTCTACGAGCTCATCGCGGGGACGCTCGCGAGCTATCTGCTCGGCGACAGCGTCACGCAGTTCTCGACGGTGATCGGCAGTTACCTGGCGGCGATGGGCATCGGCTCCTGGCTCTCGCGCTATGTCGGGCGCGGCCTGGCCACCCGCTTCGTCATCGTCGAGCTGCTGGTGGGCCTCGTGGGCGGCTTCTCGTCGGCGATTCTGTTCGCCGCCTTCGCCTACACTTCGGCGTTCCGGCTGGTCCTCTACGTGGTCGTCGTGATCGTCGGCGTGCTCGTCGGTCTCGAGATCCCGCTGCTGATGCGGATTCTGAAGGACCGCTTCAACTTCCGTGATGTCGTCGCGCACGTGTTGACGTTCGACTATCTTGGCGCGCTCGGGGCGTCGCTGCTCTTTCCACTCGTCCTCGTGCCGCATCTCGGCCTGGTGCGTTCTGCCCTGCTCTTCGGCCTGATCAACGCGGGCGTGGCGCTCTGGACGACCGAGCTGCTGAAATCGACGCTCCGCGCGCGAGGCTTCCTGCAGGCGTCGGCGGTGGGCGTGATTCTCACGCTCGGCGCCGGGTGGGTCTGGTCCGATCGCATTCTCGAGATCGGCGAGACCAACCTGTACGCGGACGACGTCGTGCTGGCGAAGACGACTCCGTATCAGCGGATTGTGCTGACGGCGTGGAAGGACGACCTGAGGCTGTTCCTGAACTCGCACCTGCAGTTCAGCTCGAAGGACGAATACCGCTACCACGAAGCGCTCGTGCATCCGGGACTGTCGGCGCAGCCGAACGCCAGGCGGGTGCTCGTTCTTGGTGGCGGCGACGGCCTGGCGGTGCGCGAGATTCTCAAGCACCCGGGTCTCGAGACGATCACGCTCGTCGATCTCGACCCGGCGATGACGCAGCTGTTCTCGACGCACCCCGAGCTGCGGCGGCTCAACCACGATGCCTTCCTCGACCCCCGTGTGCACGTCGTAAACGCCGACGCGTTCGTGTGGCTCGAAGCGTCGCCGACCGAGCTCTACGACTTCGCGGTGGTGGACTTCCCCGATCCGTCGACGTACTCGATCGGCAAGCTCTACACGACGGCGTTCTACGCGGCGCTCAGGCGTCATCTCGTGCCCGAGGGCCGCTTCGTCGTCCAGAGCACGTCGCCGCTCTTCGCGCGCAAGTCGTTCTGGTGTGTGGTGCAGACGGTCGAAGCCACCGGGCTGACCGCAGCGCCGTATCACGTCTACGTGCCGGCGTTCGGCGAATGGGGCTTCGTGATCGGCGGCCGGTCGGCGTTTGCGTTGCCGACGGGGCTTCCAGGCGATCTGAAATTCCTGACGATCGCCGGGCTCCCGGAGCTCTTCACCTTTCCCCCCGACATGGCGCGGGTGCCCGTCGAGCCAAATCGCCTGAACACGCAGATGCTCGTGAAGTACTACGAGCAGGAGTGGGATGGCATCAACAGATAGCGACCGACGAGCGGGGAGTGACGAGCTGGAGCGATGAACTCAGGGCGACGAACAGATGTGCGACCGTCGAGCCGAACTTCAGTTCGGCCAAATCACGCCGACACTCGCCCTACAACAACTCAGAAATCGGGTTCAGGTCATTCTCTCTGAATCGCTCCGGCCGGAGGGCGTGAACGTCGAGGGTGGTGGCTTTGCCGTCGAGGATGATCTCGGCAAGCAGGTGCCCGAGTGCCGGCGCGTGCATGACGCCGTGACCTGAGGAGCCGTTCACCAGATAGAAGTTGTCGCAGCCCGGCGCGGCGCCGAGGATGGCGTGCTTGTCGGGCGACATCTCATACAGTCCCGCCCACGACGCCGCCGCGTCGACCGAAACGTCGCGCAGCACGGGCAGCCGCTCGTGCGCCATCGCCGTGACCTGCGAGACCCAGCCCGTATCCAGCGAATCGTCGAACGGATGTCCCGGCACGCCGGGCGTCGGCCACAACAGCAGCACGCGGCCGTCGCGCACGCGCGTGTGAAAGCCGTCGCCGGCGAAGATGGTCATCGGCATCGACGCCGGCAGCGCGTTCGTGCGAACGGTGCGCGCGACCTGCCGGCGCAGCGGCACGACCGGCGTGTCGACGCCGCACGAGCACGCGAAATCGCCCGCCCACGCGCCGGCGGCGTTCACGACCACGCCTGCTGGAATCGTGTCCGTCGCTGTCGTGACCGCGGTGACGCGGCCGGCGGCGTCTCGCACGACCGAGGTCGCCTCCACGCCCCACTCGATGCGCACGCCGAGACGCGCCGCCGCGGACAAGTAGCCTTCGAGAATGCCCAATGGATGGATGAAACCGTCGGTCGGGCAGAACGCGCCGCCGACGATCCCGTCGAGCGTGAGGGCGGGGTTGAGCCGGGCGATCTCGTCTGGCGTGACCGCCTGCGCCTCGTCCAGACCTTCGGCGCGCTGCATCTCACGCGCCTCGTCCAGAATCGCCAGCTCGCGCTGGCTCATGGCGAGCCAGAGATAGCCCGACGGCTCGTAGCCGCACTCGCCGCCGATCTCCTCGCGGAAGCGGCGCAGCTTCTCGCGCGCCAGCAGCGACAGGCGGACGTTGATCGGCGTGCCGTATTGCGCACGGAAGCCGCCGGTCGCGCGGCTGGTGCTGCCGCCGCCGGGAGCGCCGGCGCGGTCGATCACCAGGATGTCGCGCGCGCCGCGGGCTGCCAGGTGGTACGCCACACTGGCGCCCATCACTCCGCCGCCGAGGATGACGATCGAAGGCATGGAGGACGGACGTATCGTAGTGCAAACTGCGAAGGGCAAAGTGCCAGGTGAAGTGAGGAATGCGAATTGGGCAGGGACACGGCATGTAGCGCAGGCCTTCAGGCCTGCCGTGGAAGCTGAACGGTGCCCAGCCATCCGCTGACTCGCCGGGAGTTCGTCGGGGTGACCCTCGTGGGTCTGACGCGCAAGAGCGGACGCGTCATCACCGGCAGCTTCGTCCACGAGTCGGCGGCGCTCGGCCACCAGATCCGCGATCGCGTGGCTTTCCCCCTACCCCGCGAATCTCGCCGCGCGCAAGTCGTGATTGTCGGCGGCGGCATCGCTGGTCTGTCGGCGGCGTGGCGGCTGGGGAAGGCCGGCCTGAGCGATTTCGCGGTGCTCGAGATGGAGTCCGAGGCCGGCGGCAACGCCCGTTCAGGCGAGACGTCGGCGACGGCATACCCATGGGCCGCACACTACGTGCCGGTGCCGGGTCCACGCGCGACGCTCGTGCGCGAGCTCTTCGCCGAGCTCGGCGTCCTCAAGCCCGACGGCAGCTGGGAGGAGACGGCGCTGTGCCAGGCGCCACAGGAGCGCCTGTTTCTGTACGGGCGCTGGCAGGACGGTCTCGAGCCGCGCACGGGCCCGACGAGCCGCGATCGCGATCAGTTCAAGCGATTCGACGATCGGATGAACGCGTTCTACTCGTCGGGCGAGTTCACGATCCCGATGGGTCTCGGCGCGCCGGCGAGCTCCGCGCTCGATCGCCAGACGATGGCCGCATGGCTCTCGGCGGAAGGCTTCGACTCGCCGTGGCTGAAGTGGCAGGTCGACTACGCGTGCCGCGACGACTACGGCGCGATGGCGGCGGCAACGTCTGCGTGGGCCGGCATCCACTATTTCGCGGCGAGAGAGCGCGACGATCCTGGACCGCTCACGTGGCCGGCGGGCAACGGGTGGATCACCAAGCGACTGCTCGAACGCGTCGGACGCCACGTGCACACCGGCCAGCTCGTACATCACGTCGCGCACGACGGATCGCGCTGGCGCATCCTGACGCCGACCACCGAATGGATCGCGGAGGCGGTGATCTTCGCGGCCCCCAGCTTCCTCGCGAGCCGCATCGTCGACGGCGCGCCGGCGACGCCGGACTTCGAGTATTCGCCGTGGCTCACGGCGAACCTGGTCCTCGATCGGTGGCCGGCGGAGAAGTCGGTGCCGCCCGCCTGGGACAACGTGATCTTCGACTCCCCCGGACTTGGCTACGTCGTCGCGACACATCAGTCGTTGAAGACTTTCATCCCTGAAACGGTGTGGACCTACTACTGGTCGCTTGCCGACGCCGCGCCGCGGGAGGCCAGGACGTGGCTACTGCAGCAGGACTGGGCGACCCTGCGCGATCGAGTTTTGGCGGATCTCTCGAAAGCCCACCCGGATCTGACGGGTTGCGTCACGCGTGTCGACGTCTGCCGCATGGGCCACGCGATGATCCGTCCGACGCCCGGGTTCCTGGCTTCGACGGCGCGACGCGACCTGCGCGCAGCCGCGTCCGGACTCTATTTCGCGCACTCGGATCTGAGCGGCTTGTCGCTGTTCGAAGAGGCGCAGTTTCGCGGCGTCACGGCAGCGGACCTGGCGCTGAAGAGGCTATCCGGCCGGGCCTGACAGGCGTAGACTGGAGCCGGAAGTCGCCGTCGGAGTACATGCGACCGCTCGCGGAGACAGTTCGTCGCACGCGTCGGCATCAAGTCCGCTGTTTCGAACCATTTGCGTAATGTTCAGGTTGGCAGACTGCTTGCAGAAATAGAGGTCGTGTGTCCCCTCCCGGGTGCACGGAGCGACACGGTGGAGATGGTCATGAAGCTCATCAAGGTGGCAATTCCAACCGCTCTTGCTCTTGGCGTGATGGCGGCAGGCCCGGCCAGCGCGCAAAGTCGCCATGGTGGTGGCGGTGGAGGGGGCGGCCACGCGGCCGCACGCGGCGGAGCGGCGGTTGCCGCGCCGCGGGGTGGCGGCGGGTACCCGGGCGGGGGGCACGTCGCGGCCTCGCACGGTCCTGTCTACGTGGCGCCTCGGGGACACGCGGTCGCGGTCCCGCGGTCGTATGGCTATGGGTATGGTGGAAACCACTACCATGCGCCGTATTACGGGCATTACCCGAGCTACGGTTACGGTTACGGCCACGCCCACTACGCGCCGTACTACCGGCCGTACTACTACGGGAATCCGTACTACTCGTTCCACTCGCACTTCAGCATCGGGTTCGGCCTCTACCTGGGTTACCCCGTGCCCTATCCGTACAGCTACTCGTACCCGTATCCGGTGCCGTATCCGTATCCGTATCCGTACCCGGCGTACTCGTATCCGGCTCCGGGATACCCGCCTCCGTACTCGAACCAGTATCCGCCGCAATATCAGGGGCAGTACCAGGGGCAGTACCAGGACCCGCAAGGCGGCTACCCGCAGGATCGGTATCCGCAGCAGCAGCAGTACGGGAACAACCAGCAGTACGCGCAGCCGCAGGGCGGCTCGATGATGGTGACGCCTGGCAGAACCGGCGGCATCAGCTTCGACATTCAGCCGTCGAACGCGGAAGTCTATGTTGACGGGCAGTACTACGGCGCGGTGGCGAACTACACGCCGCGCACGCAACCCCTGGCACTGGCGCCGGGTCGCCATCGCGTGGAAATCCGCGCGCAGGGTCGGCAGGACATGACCTTCGACGCCGACATCCAGGCGGGCCAGGTCACGCCGTATCAGGGAACGCTGGCCAACTAACGAGCCGGGTCTGACAGGTCTGACGGGTCGAACAGCTCGGTCAGGTTGGTCAGGTCGATCAGGTCGATCAGGTCTAAACGGGTCGGGCGGGTCTGACGGGTCGGTGATAATCTCACCACCGTCGGGGCCGCTCGACCCGTTCGCTCGTACGGCCAGATCGACCTGAGCGACCGACGGACCTGATCGACCCGACAGACCTGATCGACCCGACAGACCCGATCGACCCGACAGACCCGATCGACCCGACAGACCCGGTAGTAGCCCATGCCCTACCCCATCGGCTTTTCCACCCTCGGCTGCCCGAAATGGCCGTGGGACAAAATCCTCGAACAAGCGGCATCGCTCGGATACGCCGGGATCGAACTGCGCGGCGTCGGGGGCGAAATGGATCTCACGAAGCGCCCGGAGTTCGCAGCGGTGCGCATCGGCGAGACACGGAAGCAGATTGCGGATCACGGCCTCGTCGTGACGGATCTGGGCGCCTCGGCGCAGTTGCACCTGCGGCCGGGACCTGCGCGCGAGCAGCAGCTGGACGAGGCGCGCCGCTTCATCGACCTCGCCCACAGCCTCGGCGCGCGATACGTCCGCGTATTCCCGAACGGCTATCTCGCCGACGAACCGCATCCCGCCACGCTCCACCGCATCGGCCAGACACTCGCCTCGCTCGGCGACTTCGCCCGGGGCAGCGGCGTCGGCGTGTTGATGGAATCCCACGGCGACCTCACCGACTCGGCCAGCCTCGTCACGGTGATGCGCATCGCCGAGTCGTCGCCGAACGCCGGGCTCGTCTGGGACACGCACCACACCGTCGTCTCCGGCAACGAAACGCCCGACACGACGTGGGCAGCCATCGGCAAGTGGGTGCATCACACCCACATCAAGGACTCGGTCGCTGCGGGAAAGGATCGGCGCTACGTGCTCCTCGGCACCGGCACAGTGAACGTGCAGGCGATCGTGAACACGCTGGCCGGGGGCGGCTACAAGGGCCTCTACAACTTCGAGTGGGAGAAGGTCTGGCACCCGGACATCGAAGAGCCCGAGGTTGCCTTCCCGCAGTATGCGGAGACGATGAAGAAGTGGCTGGATGCGGCGGGCGTGAAGTCAGCGTGATCTGAGATCACGCCGTCACGCCGCGTGGCGTGTGCGAGCCAGCAGCGCTTCGATCAGCGAGCCGACATCGGTGGCGGCAGCGACGTCCGCCTTGACGCAGTCCACACTCCTGCGCGCGATCATCCCCAGCCCCATTGGCCGTCCCGGGCGTTCCAGCAGCGGCACGTCGAGCAGCATCGCGCCGATGGTGCGGCCGGCGATCCCCCCCATCAGCATCACGTAAAGCAGCGTGATCAGCGCGAGCACCGTGAAGACCTGGATCCCCGCGACGCGCACGAGCTCGCTCATCGCCACGCCGCAGAAGGCGGCCGTCAGGACGAGCACGCCAAGATAGATGCTCGCGAGCAGTAGCCCGTCCATCGACGCGGCGAGGAATCGGCGCAGACCGCGCGGCGTCGCGCCACGCCTCCGAGTCGCCCCGGCCGGACCGGACGGCGCGATCGACACCGAGTCGTTGTGGCGATCGAGCAGTTGCTTCAGCACCTGCATCCGCGCGTCGGGAATCAGCTCGGCCGCGTCGGAGCACAGCGAGGCAGCGCCCGCGGGCGACAGGTCCGGGACGGGAGACGAGGCCGCTTGCGTCGCGGGCAGCGAGTCGGAGAGCTCCCCGAGCACGATGTCGGCGACCACACCGATGGCCTCGGCGTAGGCGCGCACGAACGCGCGCGCGTAGAAGCCGGGCGGCAGGCTCTTGAAGTTGCCTTCCTCGATGTGGCGCAAGTGGGTCACGCCGATGCGAGTCCGCCGGCTGATCTCCGTCAGGCTCAGGCCCTGCGCCATCCGGTTCTTGCGAAGCTCCGCGATGCTCATCTGACACTCCCCGTTGGCCTCTATCGGGCGGCGAGTGCCAGAACATTACTCAGCAGGAAATCCTGTGACAGGACGTCGTGCAAATGCGTGCAGAATTGAGCCGTGGCCCTGCTGCTTGCAGAGCTGGTCGCGACCTCCGCCGCGGTGGCTGCCGTCGCCGGACGGCTGGAAAAGATCGAGCGCCTCGCGACGCTCCTGGGCCGGTTGTCTCCGGACGAGGTGGCCGTTTCGGTTGCCTTCCTCACCGGTTCCACACGACAGGGGCGGCTCGGCGTCGGCGGCGCGGCGATCAGGGAAGCGCGACTGGCGCGGCCCGCCACGAGTTCCACACTGACGCTCCTCGACGTAGACGGCACGTTCGAGCGAATCGCCGCGCTCGCCGGCCCGGGATCTGCGCGCGCGCGGAAGGACGCGCTCGGCGCGCTCTTCGCGTCGGCCACGGAGGCCGAGCAGGACTTCCTGACTCGGCTGCTGTTTGGTGAGCTCCGACAAGGCGCCCAGGAGGGCGTGCTCATCGACGCGGTGGCGAAAGCGGCGCACGTGCCGTCGAAGTCGCTGCGGCGCGGCGCGATGATGGCGGGGGATCTCGCGACGGTCGCGTCGGCCGTTCTCGCCGGCGGCGAAGCAGGACTCTCGAGGTTCCGCGTACGGTTGTTTACCCCAGTCCAGCCGATGCTGGCCGACACCGCCGAAGACGTGCAGGCTGCGGTCGCATCGCTGGACGACGCGGCCATCGAATACAAACTCGACGGCGCGCGGATCCAGGTGCACAAGGACGGCGACGAAGTGAAGGTGTACTCGCGCGCGCTGCGCGAAGTGACGGCCTCAGTGCCCGAAGTCGTCGAGCAGGTGCGCGCCCTGCCCCCGCGCAGCCTGATTCTCGATGGCGAAGTCCTCGCGCTCAGGCCCGACGGCTCGCCCTGGCCGTTCCAGGACACGATGCGCCGCTTCGGCCGGCGTCTCGACGTCGGCGCGATGCGGCGCGAGCTGCCGCTGCAATCGTTCTTCTTCGACGTGCTCGCGCTGGACGACCGCGAGCTCGTGGACGAGCGCCAGGCCGATCGCTTTCGCGCGCTCGAGTCGGCACTCCCCTCTTCCATCGTCATTCCCCACCAGACCTCGCCGACACCGGAGGCGGCGCAGGCCTTCCTCGACTCGGCGCTCGCGCGCGGGCACGAGGGCGTGATGGTGAAGCAGAGGTCGTCGCCGTACGCCGCGGGCAGCCGCGGGTCCGCCTGGCTCAAGGTGAAGGCGGTACGCACGCTCGATCTTGTCGTGCTCGCGGCCGAGTGGGGCAGCGGACGCCGTCAGGGATGGCTGAGCAACTTGCATCTCGGGGCGCGCGATCCGGAACACGGCGGCTTCGTGATGCTCGGCAAGACTTTCAAGGGGCTCACCGACGCGCTGCTGGCGTGGCAGACCGAGCAGTTCCTCGCGCGCGAACTGACGCGCGACGCCTACACCGTCTACGTGCGGCCCGAGCTCGTCGTCGAGATCGCGTTCAACGATATCCAGGTCAGCCCGCACTATCCGGGGGGTCTGGCACTGCGCTTCGCGCGCGTGAAGCGGTACCGGCCGGATAAGACTGCGGAGCAGGCAGACACGATCGACGCCGTCCGCACGATCTACCGGCAATTGACCCGCTCGACCTGACCCGCCTTCGCGGCTTCGCCGCTTCGGCGCGGCAAGCCTGCACTTTCGCACCTCCGCACTTCCGCACTTCCGCACTTCTGCACCAGTTTGCGTATACTGTCCTTCTTCCCCCCGGAGGACCGCGTTGCGACACTCGAGCCTGCTGTCGCTCGTGCTTGCCGCGTTTCTCGCCGCTTCGCCGCGCGCGCAGCAGCCCGCCGCGGTGCCTGCGCCGGCGCGCCCGGATCAGCCGATTTTCCGACTCAGCGTCTCGCTCGTACAGCTCGACGTCGTCGTAACCGACCGTCACGGCCGGCATGTGACGACCCTGGGCCCGGACGATTTCGTGGTTTACCAGGACGGACGCCCGCAGCCGGTCACCGCGGTCTCATACGTGGACTCTGCCGAGGACTGGGTGGACACGTCGAACCTCCCTCCCCTGCCGATCGAGTCGCTGCGTCCCCGCGACGCGCGTCGCACCATGGCGATTGTCGTCGACGACCAGCGGATGTCGCTCGACAGCCTGGCGCACGCGCGATATGGCCTCGAAAAATTCGCTCAACGTGAGTTCCGCGCCGGAGATCTGGCGGTGCTGGTGACGACAAGCGGCTCGGGCCACCCGCCGGTACTGACGTTCAGCCCGCTGGTGTTGAAGGCCGCGATCACGCGCCTCGGCTACTCGCTCTGGGGCGTCCGCGGCGCCAGTGCGCTCGATCCGGTCACCGACGTCAGGGATCTCGCCGACGGGTTCGAAGGCTTTCAGGAGCGGACGTTTGCGGTGAGCTCGCTCGAGCGCGTCAACGCCGTGATCGACGTGCTGAAGGGACTGCCGGGACGCAAGTCCGTGACGCTCGTCTCGGAGGGCTTTTCCGTCTTCGGCTTCGGCATGGACAACCAGCTCATTCGAGACTACCTGCGCCGCCTGGTCGATCACGCGAACCGCGCCGGCGTCGTGGTCTACGCGCTGGATCCGCGCGGACTGGTTGTGACCGGCATCTCCGCGGCCGATTCGGTGAACCCGACGCGCTCGGGACAGGTGGCGATGATGCGGAGCGCCGCGCTGCGCGATTCGCAGGACGGGTTGAAATACCTCGCCGGAGAAACCGGCGGCTTCGCCGTGGTGGACTCCAACGATCTCGCCGGCGGCATGCGGCGCATCGTCACCGACCAGAAGGGGTATTACCTGGTCGGCTATCAGCCGGAGGCGGGCAGCGTGCGCACGGACGGTTCGGGCCGGTACATGAAGCTGAAGATCAAGGTGAAGCCGAAGGGCCTGCGCGTCCGGACCCGGAGCGGGTTCTACGCCAACGCCAGCGAGTAGTTCGGCAGGCCTCAGGCCTGCTGCCGCTTGAACCTCAGCTTGTCGATGCCGAGCTTCCGGATGCGAAACTCCAGCGTCGACGCCGGCAGTTTCAAGCGCGCGGCTGCCCCGTTCGCGCCCGAGATTCTTCCGCGGGAGGCTGTCAGCGCCGCTTCGATGGCGGTACGCTCCACTTCCCCAACCTGCGCGGACAGCGACGACGCGGTCTCGGCCGAAGGCATGAAGTCGCGCTCGATCTTGAGCGTGTCGCCTCTGGCGACGATCATGGCCCGTTCGATCGTATTCTCCAGCTCGCGCACGTTGCCCGGCCAATGCCATGTCATGAGCGCGCCGAGCGTCCGCTCGTGCACGCGCGACACGGATCGGCCGAATCGGGCCGCGTATTTCTGGACGAAGTGCGCGACGAGCGGCGGGACGTCTTCCGGACGGTCGCGCAGGGCGGGCACGCGGATGGGAAATACGTTCAACCGATAGTAGAGATCGCTGCGAAACCTGCCGCCGGCAACCTCCGCCGCGAGGTCACGGTGGGTCGCGGCCACCACGCGCACGTCCACGCGAACGGTATGGGCACTCCCGAGCCGCTCGAACTCGCGCTCCTGCAGCACCCGGAGCAGGGTCACCTGGGTTTCGAGCGGCAGATCGCCGATCTCATCGAGGAAGATCGTCCCGCCATCGGCCTGTTCGAAGCGACCGCGCCGGCGCTCGACGGCACCGGTGAACGCCCCGCGTTCGTGCCCGAAGAGCTCAGACGCGAGCAACGTCTCCGGAATCGCCGCGCAGTTGACCTTCACGAGCGGCCCGCTCGCGCGGCCGGATCGTCGATGCAGCGCTCGAGCCACGAGCTCCTTCCCTGTTCCCGTCTCGCCGGTGATGAGGACCGTCGCATCGGTCGTGGCCACCTGCTCCACGCGCTCGAGCACGCGCCGCATCGCCGCCGAGTCGCCGACGATTTCCTCGAACCACGGCGCCTGGCCAAGCTGCGCGCGCAGCTCGAGATTCTCGGCCTCGACTCGATCGCGCACCCCGCGGATCTCGTCGTACGCGAGCGCGTTCGACACGGCCACCGCCAGTGCGCGCGCGACAGCCGTCAACGTCGCGAGCTCGGCGACGGTGAAGTTGACCGGAACCTTGCGAGTAAACGCGGCCGTGCCGATCAGGCGGCCATGGACCATGAGCGGTACCGAGGCGTACGCGCGGATGCCGCTGGTCGCCATCAGGAACTCGTGCTCGTACCAGCCGTCTTTCGCGAGCAGGTCCGGACAGGTGTAAGGCTGACCGGCAAAAGCGCGCCGCACGACCGCATCGTCGTAGGGCACAAGCGGCCGAGGTGCCACCGCGATTCGCTTCGCGAGCTCAGGGCGCCCGAGGTAGTCCTGGGCAGTCTCGCCTTCTCGAACACCGTGCCCCACGACGTGCGCGGCCAGCAGGTTGTCGCCGTCCTGACTGAGCGAAACGAGCGCGACGCCCTCGAAGTGCACATGCGGCCTCAGCACCTCGGCGATCGCCTCGAGGACGCGCTGCAGGGACCGCTCGCTGCTCACGGTCTCCCAAGCGCGGAGAGCAAGCTCTGAGCGGAGGGCAACTTCTGCGTGGCCCGACGCCGGATCGTCTGGCATTGCTCTGAAAGATAGCAGATTGGCCATATCGTTGTTAATTCATCATTTATTGAGAATAATGACGGCAAGTCACCATGATGCCAAGTTTGACAAGTGGCATATTCACATATACTTACCTGCTTTACCGAGGCTTGGCAGCAGTCCTGCTCATATCCAAGAGCGCCCATGGCTACCACACACCCAATCGCAAGCCCGCTCGCAATCGAAGTCCAGGCGTTGGTGAAGACGTATCCGAACAACGTCCGCGCGCTGGACGGCCTCACATTCGCGGTACCCGCCGGCACCGTGTTCGGACTCCTCGGACCAAACGGCGCCGGAAAATCCACCACCGTGAAGGTCCTGAACACCCTGTCGCGGCCCGACTCGGGCATCGCGCGCGTCGCCGGCCTCGACGTCGTGCAGCAGTCCGACGCGGTTCGGCGGTCGGTGGGCTGCGTCGCGCAGAAGTCGGGGGTCGACATCAACGCAACTGGACGCGAGAACCTGACGCTGCAAGGCCAGTTCTACGGACTGCGCGGCGCCGCGCTCAAGGCGCGCGTCGGCCTCATGCTGGAGCGCTTCGGACTGGCGGCGGCAGCGGACCGCGAGGCGCGCGGCTACTCGGGTGGCATGAAGCGGAAGCTCGACGTCGCGATGGGCCTGATTCACACGCCGCGCGTCCTGTTTCTCGACGAGCCGACGACGGGACTCGATCCGGAAGCGCGCGCGGACTTGTGGACCGAGATCTCCCGTCTCTCATCGAGCGACGGCATCACCGTGCTCCTGACGACGCACTACCTCGAGGAGGCCGACCAGCTCGCGCACAGGCTGGCCATCATCGATCGCGGCCGGGTCGTCGCTGAAGGCACTCCCGACTCGCTCAAGGGCGAGCTGTCCGGCGATGCGATCCAGGTGGATCTGACGCACGCGGTGGAGGAGTCCCGCGTCCGCGCGGCGCTCGCCGGCATGCCTGCGCTGAAAGAGATCGCCGTCGAGGGCAGCGTCATCCGCGCCCGCGCGGAGAAAGGGGGCACGGCGGTGCCAGGGATGATCACATCGCTCGAGGCCGCCGGCGCCAGGGTCGCCTCGGTGCGCGTCACGCGGCCCTCGCTCGACGACGTGTACTTGCGGCACACCGGCCGAACGTTCAGCCAGGCGGATCAGGGAGGCGCGCGATGAATTTGCTCGGACACTCGTGGTTCATGACCGTGCGCCACCTGCGGGCGCTTCTTCGCCAGCCGTGGTGGATCGCGATCTCGCTCGCGCAGCCCATCACGTACCTGGTGCTCTACGGCCAGCTGTTCAAGCGGATCGTCGAGCTGCCAGGCTTTGCCGCGAGCAGCTACATGACGTTCGTGACGCCGGGCATCGTCATCATGATGTCGATCTTCGGCGGAGGGTGGAACGGCATGGGCATCATCATGGAGCTCGACAACGGGGTCATGGATCGCTTCCTCGTGTCGCCGGTGAGCCGGTTCGCGATCATCGCCGGGCGCCTGATTCAGATGAGCATTATCCTGGTCGTGCAGACGGCGATCGTGCTGATTCTCGGCGTCCTGCTCGGCGCGCGCTTCGACGGCGGCATCGTCGGACTGCTGGTGCTGATGGTGAGCAGCGTGCTTCTGGCGGTGCCGTTCGGCGCGCTGTCGAACGCGATGGGCCTCACGCTGCGGCGCACCGAGTCGGTCATCGGCGCATCGAACTTCATCCTGCTGCCGATGATCTTCCTGTCGCCGGTGTTCATGGCGCCGGCGTTGATGCCTGGCTGGATTCGCGCCGTCGCACGATTCAACCCCGTCGCCTGGGCGGTCGAGTCTGCAAGAAGCGCGATGTCCGTGCAGCCGGACTGGAGCCTGATCGGAACCGACCTGATGCTGCTCGTGGTGCTCACGTGCGCCGCGTCGTGGGTCGCCACGAAGGCGTTCCAGTCGTATCAGCGATCGGCGTAGACAGAGCAGAGTAGGGCGCAACTTGAGGTGCGCCTCGCTGAGGCCGACCTCAAGTTCGGCCCTACGGATGTGAGAGTCCCGCGCGCAGCGCCTCTGAGAGATCCGCGATGAGCTTGTCGCCGACGTTGTCGGGGGAGTAGTCGATCTCCGGCATATCGTCCACGGTGATCGCGATCCCGATCGGGGCGTCCTTGTCGTAGACGATCCCGACGTCGCTCCTCAGTGCGTCGAGCGAGCCGTGCTTGCTCGCGACGACGAGCTCCTCGGGCGTCCGCCGGGAGATGCCGAAGCGCTCCTGCTGCATCTTCATGATGTCGAGCACGTCCTTCGACGCCGCCGGGCTGACGATCCTGCCTTGCTCGAGCATCTCCAGGATTTGCACCATCTCGTGCGGCGTCGTCACGCCGAGGCCGAACTTCGCGTTCTCCTCGAGCTTGCCGGCCTTGCTCCAGCCGGTGGGCGCCTTCAGCTGGTTGCCGTCGCCGCGGACCTTGCGGTTCGACCGGGTCTGATGGATGCCGATCGAGTCGAGATAGTCGTTCACGGCGTCCGCCGAAATGCGGTCGATGATCAGGTTCGTCGCGGTGTTGTCGCTGACGATGATCATCAGGGTGGCGACATTGCGGACGGTGAGATCGGTTCCGTCCGCCAGGCTGCCGAGGACGCCGGAGCCGGTGACCTTGTCCTCCGGTTTCAGCACGAGACGCTCGTCCCAGCGAACCTTGCCCTGGGCGATCAGCGATTCGAGCGTGCACAGGATCGGCAGCTTGATGGTGCTCGCGGTCCTCACCCGCGAGTCGCCGTTCAGCGAGAACTCTTTCCCAGTCTTCAGGTTCTTCGCGTAGATGTAGACGCTGCCCTTGAAGTTCTTGGTGAGGACAGCGACGCGGTCGGCCAGCGGATCGGCGGAGGCCATTGAGAGGTTGATCATGACGGCGAACAGGCTGGCAACGAGGACGGGAGGGCGCATCGCGCGGTAGTTTACACGCCGTTCCTCATTCTTCATTCTTCATTCGGTACGCAGCCGGGGTCGTCCCATGCCACCGCTTGAAGGCACGATGAAAGGCCGCCGGCTCCGAATAGCCGAGAAGATACGCGATCTCGCCAATGGAGAATGACTCGCCGGCGAGATACTGCGCGGCAGCGTCTTGCCGCATCGCGTCGAGCACCCCGTTGTACGAGAGGCCTGACTCCGCCAGCCGCCGCTGCAGCGTGCGCGAGGTCGTCCCGAGCGCCCTGGCCACGGACTGCACACGCAGATCGCCGCCCATCAGTCGCGCGGCCAGCGCCCGCCGGACATCGCTTGCCAGATCCGAAGGGCCGCCGGCCGGCGGCAGCCCCTTGGCCGCATTCTCCAGCACCCCGTGGAGAGTGGGATCGCGTCTGCGCAGTGGCAACTTCGAGGCCTCGACTGAGAGCTGAAATCCGCTCCACGTCGATCCGGGTATCACCGGCACGCGAAGAATCTTCGAGAACTCCTGGACGTCCTCTGGTTGGTGCGCGAAGTGCACGGCGATCGGGCTGAAACGGCCTTCCGTCTCTTCGCGGAGATGGAGGACGGCGAGGGCGGCGGTGAACTCCACGCTGGACGCATTTCCCGGGTCGTCGAGCGTGACCCTCGGTGGAGACTCGTTCAGGTGCACCCCGACTTGAGTGGCGTTGCCGAACAATCGCAGGAAGCGCGCGAGTTGCGTCAGGCCCTCGCCCACGGTGCCGGACGTGAGGATCAGGTAGTCGAGGAGTGGAAACGCCCCGATGGGAGTCGCTGCCGCGAGATGCAGCATCAGATTGCGCATGGGCCGTGCGGACTGAGCCGCACAAATCAGCGCGCCGAACTGCTGGCACGGAATCAGGGCGTCCGGGTTTCGAAGGAGTGCCGCGTCGACGCCGACGCCGGTGAGCAGGGTCGCCGTGTCGTAGCCGAGCCTCTCGAAGGAAGCGACGAAGGCAGACACGATTCCCGCGCCAATTGGCGGCGGCGCCGGCGCCGACGGCGGGGCAGTGGCGCGAGAGGTCAAGACTTTGGCACCGGAAGTCACGGTGCAGGACCCCGTGGGAGCGCGAGCATTCTCTCACGCTGCGAACACCGTCACAACGTTCGCGGCAGGGAGGTCGTCATGAAATTCACTGAAGCAATCGTGGGTCTGGCGGTAGTGGCGGCCGGCGTCTGCATGGGCCGTACGGGTGCAGCGCTCGTGGCAAGGCATCTGGACCCGGCCGTCGTGGAGCGAGCCGACGCGTACGCGCAGGCCGTCCTCAGCGGCGACCCTGGGCGCGTGGCGTCGTTCTACCTGGAGAACGGCATCGAGATGGCCCCGAACCGGACGTGGGCGGAAGGCCGCGGAGCGATTCAGAGGCTGCACCAGGAGCTCTGTGCGGCGCCGGTGAAGCTCACCGGCTTTTCATTCACCCACCTGGAGTCGTCAGTCGTCGGCGACACGGCGTACGACGTCGGGACGTATCGCCAGACGATGACAGCACCTGGTGCGCCGGCACCGATTCAGGACACGGGGAAGTACGTGGCGATCCTCAAGCAGTCGGGAGGGGAGTGGAGGGCGGCGTACGTCATCTACAACAGCGACAAAGCCGCTGCGAGGAATTGAAGGTTGCAGGTTGCGGGTTGCGGGTTGTGAGTGCGAAGTCGTATCCGCAATTCGCAATCCGCAACCATCAACCGATCGACCCTATGACTCTCGCAGCACCTCACACGGATCGATCCGCGTGGCGCGCCGCGCGGGCAGCCAGGCTGCGAGCGCGCCGACGAGCGCCAGCGTGACCGCCGCGCCGGCAAACGTCAGCGGGTCCCGCGCGTCGAGACCGTAGAGCATCGAGCCGACGTACTTCGACGCCCACAGGCTCACGAGCGCGCCGGCGGCGATGCCGAGGCCGACGAGCACCGCCACGCGTCGCAGGATCAGCAGAATCACCGAGGAGGTGTCCGCCCCGAGGGCGATCCGAATTCCGATTTCCGTCCTGCGAGAGTTCACGCCATACGAGGTGACGCCGTAGAGTCCGACCGACGCCAGCAGCAGCGCGAGGGCGCCGAAGAACCCCGAGAGCATCGCGACGATGCGCTCCGAGACGGCCAGTCCGGCGACCTGCTCGTTGAGCTCGTGAAGGGTGAGCGAGGCGCCGGGCGCCGCGGCGGTGACGGCCGCCGAGACCGGCCTGGCGATTCCGGCCGGCGGACCGGCGGCGGAACGCACCGTGAGCGACACGTTCGGCCAGGCGCGGGCCTCGCTCTGATCGAAGGCGAGATACAGCGTCGGCGGCGCGGTTTCCCGCAGGGAGCGATAGGCGGCATCGGTCACCACGCCGACGATCAGCCAGGGCGTGGGGGCTGGCACGGATCCGGACCACGTCTGCCGGAGGGTGCGGCCGACCGGATTCTTTCCGGGGAAGAAGAGCTTCGCCAGGGCTTCGTTGACGATCGCGACGCCCGGCGTGCCGTTACGGTCGGCCGCGGCGAAATCACGGCCGGCGACGAGCTTCACACCGTAGGTCGCGAACCACCCGGGCGACACGCCGTTGTACCAGACGGTCCGGTCCTTCACCGGCGGCGCGGGCTCTCCGGGCGCCTCGATCGTGTTGTTCCAGCCCATGCCGCTCATAGGCGGCACGGCAGCAAGCGCAGCGGACGACACGCCGGGCACCGCCGCCGCCGCCGCGCGCATCTGCTCGTAGAGCGCAGGCCGGCGCGATTCGTCGATGCCGCTCTTCTGCGGGTCCACCGAGACGAGCAGCAGCCGCTCCGTGTCGTAGCCGAGGCGCTGTTGCGTCAGCGACGCGAACGTGCGCAGGAAGAGTCCAGCCGCGACGATCAGCACCAGCGACAGCGCCACCTGCACCACGACCAGCGGCTGACCGAGCGCGCGCGTCCGTGTCCCCGCCACCGTGCGGCTGCTCTCCTTGAGGGCCTCGTTCGGCTCGACTTGTCCCGCGCGGAAGGCGGGCACGACGCCGAAGAGAAGCGCGGTCGCCATTGCTGCGCCGAGCGTGAAGGCGAGGATTCGCCAGTCGAGCGTCAGGTCGAGCGTCACGTTGTCTCGAAACGTCGTCAGCTCGCGCACGAGGAACGCGCTGCCCCATGTGGCCAGCAACAGGCCGAGCGCCGCGCCAGCCACCGACAGCAACAGGCTTTCGGTGAGCATCTGGCGCGCGATTCGGAACCGCGAGGCGCCAAGGGCGATCCGCAGGCCCATCTCATGACGTCGGGCGCTCGCGCGGGCGAGCATCAGGTTCGCGATGTTGGCGCAGGCGATGAGCAGGACCAGCGCGACCGTGATCATGATGGCGATGAGCGGCTCGCGATACTGCTCGCGATAGCTGGAAGAGCCGCCCGCGGCCTGCTCGAGGATGAAGGGCTCTTTCAGGTAGTCCGCCTGATCCGCTTTCGGCCAGTCCAGCGGAACGGTGGCGCGCTTGATCTGCGGCTGCACTGCCCGCAGCGCGGCGATGGCGTCGTCCACGCTCTGTCCGGGCTTCCGGCGAACCATGATGTCCAGCCACCACGTCGAGCGTCTGTCGAGCCAGCTCTCCTTTCCGCGCATCAGCGGCTCGGTGCCAATCGGGACGGCGACGTCGAAACGATGACCGATGGTGGGGCCCAGGAAGTCGGGCGCCGTCACACCGACGATCGTGTACGGGACGCGGCTGAGCGTGATGGAACGGCCGATGACGTCGGGCGCGCCTCCGAATCGACGCTGCCAGAACGAATAACCGAGGACGGCAACGGCGCCATTCGGTCCGCCGGACCTGCGGTCGTCTGCCACGCCATACGTGCGTCCAATGAGCGCCGGCACGCCCATGACGTCAAAAAAGTTGCCGCTGGTCCAGAGCGCCTCGACCGGGTCGGCCGGGCCGCCGGAGGCCAGATCGAACTCGTCCGATGAGAAGGCGGTGGCGCCGTCGAAGAGAGACTGACGTTCGCGCACCTGCTCCCAGATTGGGTTGGTCCACGAACCGTGGATCAGGATCGCGAGCTGCCCGGGATCGCGGACGGGCAGCGATCGAAGCAGCAGGCTGTTGACGATCGAGAAGATGGCCGTGTTCGCGCCGATGCCGAGCGCCAGCGACAACACCGCCACCGCGACGAAGCCCGGGTTATGCGCAAACATCCGCATGCTGTACCGCACGTCGTCGGCCAGATCGGTGAGCCAGCGCGTGCCGCGCGCGTCGCGGCACGATTCCTTGATTCCCTCGATGCCGCCAAACATCAGCGCCGCGCGCCGGCGCGCCTCCGATGCGGTCATGCCATCGCGCACGAAGTCAGCGACCTGCCGCTCGAGGTGGTCGCGAAGCTCGCGATCGAGATCCGTTTCGAGCCGGCGTCGGCTGATGAGGCGGCGCCACCAGGTCACAGCGGCTCTCCTTCGGGCTCAGCCAGGATGAGGCCCACGGCGTCGGAGAGACGCTGCCAGCTCGCCTGCTCCGCGCTCAGCTGCGCGCGGCCCTTGCGCGTGAGCTTGTAGAACTTCGCCTCGCGCCCGGTGTCCGATTCTTTCCACTCCGCGCTCAGCCAGCCGCGGTTCTCGAGCCGATGCAGGGCGGGGTAGAGCGTGCCCTGCTGCACCTGGATGACGTCTCGCGACAGCTGTTGCAGGCGCTGGGCGATGCCGTAGCCGTGCAGCGGGCCGAGCGACACCGCCTTCAGCACGAGCAGGTCGATCGTGCCCTGAGGGATGTCGGACTTCGGATCGGGCCGTGGGCTCACTGATACCTCCGGCTTCTACATATACGACAGGGATGTGTAGAAGGTCAAGGCATGAGAGAGTCCATGGGTCCATGAGTCCATGGGACAGGGCGCGTGGCCAAGCCCCCATGGACCCATGGACCTATGGACCTATGAACCCATGGACCTTCGCTGAGGCGGACGAGTCCCCACTCCCGCAGCGTAGAGCGCGATCTCGCGGACGCCATCGAGGCCCGCATCGCGCTCGATGACGGAGTCGGCGAGCGCCATGGAACAGAACGGCGCGAGCCCGAGCGCAGTGGCGACGAGGCAGAAGGTCTGGCAGAGGTGTCCGGCGTCGAGCAGCATCGCGCGATAGGCGCGCGGCGAGTCGTACTTCCATCGCTCTCGTGCCACGACAGCCGTCATCAGGAAGAGCGCTGAGGCGCCCGCATACCAGGGCTGGTGGGGAAGATATCGCTGCGGCGTGAATGGCGCGCGCGCGCCGGCGACTCGCGCGAGTGCGTGCCGCGCGGCGTCGTAGTGGTAGAGGCCGCGCCGAAGTCCGCGCACGTTGAACGCCGCGATATAGACCTCACCGGGATGCGTCGCGCCGCCCGACGGCGAGGTCTTCAACGCGACGCGCACCCCTGCGTCGTCTCGCACCCATTGCCGGACGCCCCAGGTCATCCCGAGGAGCGTCGCCAGGTCTTCACGCG
>JBKPSY010000154.1:0-10906 GCA_046735235.1 Acidobacteriota bacterium
GATATGAACTGGTCCTTCGCCGTTAAGGCAGCGAAGAGGACGCCGCGGCCGGAGAGACGTCCCGGCCATGCATGCTCGAGTTCGCCGGGCAACATCTTCGTCAGGCGGACCGGCTCACCGCCTTCGTCGGAGACCTGCTGAATCACCGACCCGAGTGGCACGAACGCAATTGTGTGATCGCTGATCCATGTGGCCCCGAACGAGCTCGTCACGTCGGCCAGCGTCCGGGCTGCGCCGCCGGCCACCGCAATCTTCTTGAGCTTTCCGTCCGCGAAGAATCCAAGCCACTGGCCGTCCGGCGAGAAGAACGGCGCAATCGCGTCGTCGGTCCCGGACAAGAGAGTCGCCTCTCCGTTGTCCATCGGGCGCAGATAGAGTTGGCGAGTGTCGGAGCCCTTGCTCGTCGCGACGTAGGCAAGCTGGCGTCCGTCATCTGAGAGAGCCAGAACCTCGCCGCTGGAGGCGAGCGTCTGTCCGGCTGGCAGCGCGATGCTGAAGCGCGTGACCTCGTTCGACGGTGCGGGCGCCGAGCGCAACGTCCACGTCACGAGGCCGACGACGACCGCGCCGACGGCGAGACCAGCGAGTGCGGGCATCATCCAGCCTGCGCGCGGCGGCGCGAGTGGGATCGGCGTCGGCGCTCCGCTCGCGTCGGGGGCGTTCGCGATTTCCTCGAGCGCGATGCGTGCGTCGCCAATTGCCTGCAGCCGTTCGCGGACGTCCTTGCGCAGGCAGCGGCACACGAGATCTCGAAGTCCGGGCGGCGTCGACGCGGGCAGGCGCGTCCAGTCGGGTTCCGCCCGGACGACCGAGGCGAGAACGTCGGCCACCGTCTCGCCGGCGAAGGGAGACGTGCCCGTGAGCATCTCGTAGAGGACGCACCCGAATGCCCAGTTGTCCGCGCGGCGATCGACCGTCTTTCCCTTGGCCTGCTCCGGGGCCATGTAGGCGGCTGTCCCGAGCAGCACTCCGGCCTGCGTGGCCATCCACGTCGCCGTCGGTGAGTTGACGAGGCTCGGCCCGCTGTCGCGCTCGATGGCCTTGGCGAGACCGAAGTCGAGGATCTTCGCCGAATCGTCAGCCGTGATCTTCACGTTCGCCGGCTTGAGGTCGCGGTGCACGATGCCCTGTTCGTGCGCGTACTCGAGGCCCTCGGCGATCTGCCTCGCGACGCGGATGGCTTCCTCGACCGGGATCGCACCGACGGCGAGGCGGTCCGCCAACGTCGGGCCTTCGACAAGCTCCATCACGAGCGCAGGCGTGCCGTTCAACTCGTCGAAGCCATAGATGGCGGCGATGCGCGGGTGGTTCAGCGCGGCCAGCATGCGCGCTTCCCGGTGAAAGCGGGCTATCCTCTCGGTGCTGGCGACGACGTCGGGGAGCAGGACCTTGATGGCGACGTCGCGGTCGAGCTTCGTGTCGCGCGCGCGATAGACCTCCCCCATGCCACCGGAGCCCAGGCGCCCGACGATCGTGTAGACGCCGATTGTCGCGCCGCTTTTGATCGGCCCGGTTGGCGCGGTTGGCTCACTCATGGTCGAGCGACGTTGCGAAGGATACGCTATTCCAGGCCTGGCCGACGTCGGGTCACCGGGGCTGCCACAGTCATCCGCGCGCCGTGTAGCCGCATCCTTCGTATAATTGGCATCTACGGTTCGGCCTGTTTCAGGAGGCGCGTATGCGACCGTTCACCACCACATTCATCGTCCTGCTCGCGGTTCTCGGCGCGCCGCTTGCCGCGCATGCGGACTGCACGTTGTTCTCGGCAGACGGACCGGGATGTGCCGCGCCGAAGGCGAAGATGCAGGTGGACTTCGCGACACTGGCGGCCGCGAACGAGCAGGCGCAGAAGATGCTCGCTGGGGCGCAGCGAGCGCTGGAGGCGCAGCCCGTGCCCTCGGACTGCAAGATGATCAAGCCGATCGATCCGCAGTTCACGTCGAAGATGCCGGTGCAGACGCCGGATCCGCACGTGAAGCTGCCGATCCAGATCGTACCCGTCCCGTCCTGCGAGAAGTAGGGCGAGTCACACCAGGCGCGTCAGTTCATCGAGCAGCGGCGTTTGTCCGGCCAGGATCTTCCGGCGGGCGACGTCGAGCGGGAACCACTCTGCGCGGTCGATCTCGCGAAACACCTGTTGCCGTCCCGACCGGGGCGGCCACTCCATCGAGAACGTGTTGCTCATGATCGAGCTCGTGTCGAAGTCCGCCTCAACGGCCCATGCGTGCACGACCTTGCCGCCCGGCTGGCGCACGGGTAACAGCGGGATGAACCTCCCGTCGACGCCTCGCCCGAGCTCCTCGGCGAACTCGCGGCGGGCAGCGGTGAGCGGGTGCTCGCCCGGCTGCGGCTCGCCCTTCGGAATCGACCAGGCGCCGGCATCCCGCTTCGCCCAGATCGGCCCGCCAGGGTGCACGAGCAGCACGTCCAGGCCCGATCCGCGGCGCCGGAAAAGCAGGAGACCGGCACTCGTCTTCATGCGTCGGCTGGGGTGCCGGCCGGCTGCACTGCCGGGCTGGCGTCACGATTCTTCGACATCGGTTCCAGAGACAGACGTAAGATACGCGAAGGCAGCCTCCCCTCCGCTCCCCGCATGAGCGACCTAGTCTCCAACTCAACAACGCCACTCGCAGGCGACACCACCGACCGGGCGACGTCCGTTCGTCTAGGGGTTTCCGCCAATGCCCCGGCCTACCTTGCGGCAATCGTGGGATCGTCCGACGACGCGATTATCTCGAAGGACTTGAACGGGATCATCCAGTCCGTGAACTCCGCGGCGGAGCGGATGTTTGGTTATCGCGCCGACGAGCTCATCGGCCGGAACATCCGGATCCTGATCCCCCCGGAACGACAGGATGAAGAGGACCTGATTCTGGGCCGGATCCGGCGCGGGGAGCGTGTCGACCACTTCGAGACCGTGCGCGTCGCCAAGGACGGCCACCGGGTTGACATGTCGCTGTCGGTGTCGCCGGTGCTCGACGACTCGGGCGTCGTGATCGGCGTGTCGAAGATCGCGCGCGACATCACCGAGCAGAAGCGCTCCTTCGCCGAACGCGATCGCCTGCTCGAGGCCGAGCGCGCCGCCCGCGCGGAAGCCGAGCGGTCCAGCCGCGTCAAGGACGAATTTCTCGCGATGGTGTCGCACGAGCTCAGGACGCCCCTGAACGCCATCCTGTCCTGGACCGAGCTGATGGTGCGCAGTCGCGACGATCCCAAGGTCCTCGAGCGTGGCCTCGACGTCGTCGCACGGAACACGCGCCTGCAGGCGCAGCTCATCTCGGACCTGCTGGACATCAGCCGCATCGTGGCCGGCAAGCTGCGACTCGAGAACCAGAGCGTCGATCTGGCGTCGATCGTGTCAGACGCTATCGACACGCTGGGACACGACGCGGCGGCAAAGCAGATTGCGATCACGACGTCGCTCGAGGCCGGCGGGCCGATCACCGGCGACCCGGCGCGGCTGCAGCAGGTGGTGTGGAATCTCCTGTCGAACGCGGTCAAGTTCACCCCTGTGGGCGGCCACGTCTCGGTGACGCTGCGAGAGATTCAGACCCACGCGATCATTACCGTGACGGATGACGGCCCGGGCATCGCACCCGAGTTTCTGCCGCACGTGTTCGATCGGTTTCATCAGGCCGACCGGTCGACGACGCGCCGGTTCGGCGGCCTCGGGCTGGGCCTCGCGATCGTGAAGCACCTGGTGGAGCTGCACGGCGGCACCGTGCATGCGGCCAGCGAAGGGCCCGGGCGCGGGGCGTCGTTCACCGTGGCCATTCCCGCGATCCCCGCCGCCTTCGGGAGCGGGGGGGATGAGGTTCTCCCGCCCAGGCAGGACGCGTGGGAAGAGGTGTCATTCGACGGCCTGCGCATCCTGGTCGTCGAAGACGAGCCCGACACCCGCGATTTCCTGAAGCGTCTGCTCGAAGGGCGCGGCGCGGCGGTGCTGGTGGCGTCCTCCGTGGACCAGGCGCTGCACCTGTTCAGGAGCGGGTCGCCGGACCTGCTGATCAGCGATATCGGACTGCCAGAGCTGGACGGGTACGATCTGATGCGGATGGTGCGCGCCGAGCCCGGCGCCCACACGATGCCTGCGATCGCGGTGACGGCGTACGCGCGTCCGGAAGATCGCATGCGGGCGCTCAGGGCCGGCTACCAGACGCACATCTCGAAGCCCGTCGAGCCCGCCGAGCTGCTCGCCGCCGTCGCCAGTCTTGCCGGCATCGTCGCACGCCGCGACAGGTGAAAGCGGGGACTACAGAAGATGGGGCCTGAAGGCCCGCCCTACCGCTCATTCCCACAGACCTACAGACCTACGGACCTACAGACCTAGAGCCCTATAGACCCGACGGCTGTTGTCGAAGACGAGCTTCCTGAATACGGCCGGCTCGGTCGATCGCTGCAGCACCGCCAGCGTTTCTCGGGCGACGCACTTGCCTGCCAGCCGGCTCGCCGCCGGGTTGTTGGCCTGCGCGATGCCGGTGCCCCGGCCGTCGGCGCAGGAGCAATCGCTGCCGAAGATCAACTTGTCCTGATGACGCCGCAGGAAATCCCGCGTGAAGTCGGCATCGCGCGACATCGCGTTGTTGCCGCTGTTGGCCGAAAGGTCTCCGAACAGGTTCCCGTAGTCGCCCAGTAGCCGGTCGGTGACGCCGCCGCGCACGATCGGACCGGTGGGGTACGCCGCGCCGTTCGCATACGTCGCGTCGACGTTCGCCCAGAACGCGTCGGCGTGCCCGACGAAGGTGGTCTTCGGGAACTTCTTCAGCATTGTCTCGAACGTCTTGAACCCCGTCGCGAAGACACCCTCGCCGTCGAAGTGCGGCACCTCCTGGAAATGCACGAGGATAGGCACGCCGAGGTCGGCGGCGAGCGCGTACGCGCGCTGAAACTCGGGTGCGTCGGCGGCCAGGTGGAACTTCATCTCGCCGAAGCCGAGCGCGCCACGGCGTACTGCCTCGGTCAAGCGGTCAGCCGCGCCGGCGGTCGTGAGGTCCGTCGAGACGGCCCACGTCAAGCGGTCCGCGTGCTGTTGAATCGCTCGAATCTGCTCCGCAGTCGGATCTCTCGCGAGGATCACCGCGTTCGAGACGCCGCAGCCGTCCATGTGTGCGAGGTTCGACGCGAGGTCTGGCCGCAGATGCAGGTGGCAGTCTCGGACGGGGCCCCAGGACGGAGCATCGGAGGCGGCCTGGCCGCGCACGCGGGATAGCGCGGCAAGGGAGGCCAGGGGGGCAAGGGAGGAAAGGGAGCCCAGGAAGGTTCGGCGATCGACGCGTCTGCTGAGCATGACGCGATTGTAGTCACAGAGGCGCCCGTCGGGCTGCAAGGCTCGGCCGCGGCTCGCAGGTCACAATAGAGGCATGACGTGGCCACCATGGCGTGCCTCTGTCGTGTTCGTCGCCGCCCTCTGTCTCGTGCCGCCGGCCGGCGCCGATCCGATTGCGGTACGTTTCGCCGAGGGCGTCGTTCACGGCTTCCTGACGCTGCGGTCCCCGGGCGGACCCCTGCTCGCGTCGGGCGATCTGCTGCAGACGGCAAGTGGCGGACGCGTGAAGTCACGCCTCGTGTTCCGGTTCGCGGACGGCTCCGTGAGCGACGAGACCGCTGTCTTCACGCAACGCGGTCACTTCCGGCTCGTCAGCGATCATTCCATCCAGCGGGGCCCCGCCTTCGAGCGCTCGCTCGAGATGGCCATCGACGCCGGAACGGGCATGGTTACCGTCCGTTACCGGAAGGCGGGCGAAGAAGAGAAATTCGAGCGAGAGCACCTGACGCTGCCGCCGGACGTCGCCAACGGCATGGTCCCGATGCTGCTGAAGAACGTGCGTTCTGGTGCCGTGCCGCCGACATTGTCGCTCGTCGCGGCGACGCCGAAGCCGCGGCTGGTGAAGCTCGAAGTCTCCGTGGCGGGGAAGGATTCCCTGTCGATCGCCGGCACGCCGCACACGGCCACGCACTACGTCCTGAAGGTGGATATCGGCGGCCTGTCGGGCCTGGTCGCGCCGCTCGTCGGCAAGCAGCCGCCGGACTCTCACGTCTGGATTCTCGACGCCGACGTCCCCGCCTTCCTGCGTTCGCAGTCGCCGATGTTCGCGGGCGGGCCGCTCTGGCAGACCGACCTGATCAGCCCCGACTGGCCGAAGTGATGTCTGATGCTAGGCTGAAGCCCTGCCACGGAAGCCTCGCCTAGCGCGACGGAAGGACGAACAGCGTCATCGACGCGGTCGGGAAGGTGGCTACGAACGTCTTGCCCACGGGCTGATCCGGCAGGCGCATGATCTGGCCCGCGTTCGAGTTGTCGTAGCGATACACCGCAGCGGAGCTCTGGCCACTGAAGCCCGACACGGCAATCGTGCTCGACAGCTCGCTGAACGACTTGTTCAGGACGAGGATCGTCAGCGCGCGGTCGCCGTTCGATCGCTCGGCTGCATACACGGAGAGCCTGGATTGGTCGGCGCTCGCGGCGTGCACGCTCACATCCCCGAACCCGTTCCCGTCGTCGTCGTAGTTCCTGAAGATCTTGAACGAGTAGAGGCCGGGCTCCGCCTCGGACGGCGGCGCCCAGATCGCTGCGAGGTCGAGGCCTTCGCGCCCGAAGACGCCGAGCAGATCGGCCTGCGCAATCGCGCCGTTGATGTGATCGAGCGCGCCCAGGTTGTACTCGGTGATGGCGGTCAGCGTGCCGGGGTAGTTGCGCGCGACCCAGTCGCGCATGCGGCGCACGAGGAACGGCTGGTCGTTGATGCCCCCGGCGACGTGGTAGGACGGATCCCAGAACGCGCGGACGGCATCGAGGCGCATCTGCTGGAGCGCTGTGTCGCCCGCGGACTTGAACTGCACCTCGTCTGGCGCGATGTAGCCGTGCAGATCGAGGTAATCGAGCAGCCGTCGGTTCGCGCGACGGCTGGCGGCGGCGAATTGCTGCAGATACCACTCGACGAACGGGATGTTGCCGTGCGCCCGGCGATCGACCGGGTTGCCGTAGTAGACGTAATCCGGCCCCGTGCTCCAGCCGCTGCGCCAGTCCTGCGGCGAGTAGAAGAACCCCATCCATCCGCCGCCGACGGGCCCCGTGACCTTCGCGTCCGGGTCGACGCTCTTGATCGTGGTCGCGTAGCTGATGCCGACGCTCGCGAGGTCATCGTAGCCGGGGTAATCGGGATGCACGTCGCGATGCACGAACTGCCAGTAGTCCGGCTCGTTATCGAGGTTGTAGAAGGCGACGCCGCCGCGCCGCGCGCTGCCGAATCGGTTCACCAGGTATTGCACCCACTCGCGGGTGAACTCGGTGCCGATCGGGATGCTCGTGTCGTTCGGGTCGGGGACGATGTTGGTGCCGTCCGGGCGGACGCCGTTGCCGCAGTCCGGGTTGAAGGGGTCGGTCGCCTTCTGCGGTCCATATTTGGCGACGCTGAATCCGCACGCATGCTCGCGCTTCGTGGTCCAGCCCACCATCGGCACCGTCCCCATGGTCAACGTGCCGACGCGGCGATCGCGCTCGACGGTGTTGTTGAACTCCGAGACGTCGGGGTAGGCGGTGTTGGAGTTCGGGTCGGTCAGGAAGTAGTAGTCGCTCGCGGAGTTGTAGACGTCGAGCTGCCAGTTGTAGCGCGTGGCGGCGTCGCCGCCCCACCGTTCGAGAGGCAGTCGGATGATCGGCGCGACCTGATCGAACGAGGCCGCGTACTGGTTCATGCCGTAGATGAGCGGGTTGATGGCGTGCCGGTTCGCGCCTGCGTCGATCACGAGGTCAGGGCCGATGTCGGCTGGCGGCGCCACGAGCGTGACGACGGCGCTGGCGGACTTCGTCGCGTCCGCCTTGCTCGTCGCGGTCACGGTTACGGTCGCCGGGGCAGGGTAGGGCGACACATAAACGCCGCTCGTCGAGATGGTGCCCGACCCGGCGCTGCCGCCGATGACGTGATCGACGGACCAGGTGACGGAGGTATCGACGCCCGCGTCCGCGGCCACCGAGGCGCTGAACGGCAGCGTGCTCCCGATCTGCAGCGTTGCAGCGGCCGGCGCGATCGTCACCGAGGTCACACCACCCGCAGGGCTCGGCCCCGTGATCGATCCATTGCCTCCGCCACCGCATCCAGCAAGCGAGAGAAGCAGTCCTGCAGCCAGCCACCGATTCGTCAACCCGTCGTGTCTCCGATTAAAGGTCCATGGACCCATGAACCCATGGACCCATGGACCTATGGACCCATGAACCCATGAACCTATCTGTCCAGCACCAGCTCCGCGTCGCCAAAGATGTAGTGATTGAACCAGGCCAGGTTGTGAGACATCACCGCGCGCATCGCCTTCGGCTTGGTGATCCCGTGGCCGAATCCCTTATACACCACCATCTCAACCGGCACGTGGCGATCGTCGAGCGCCTGTCGCAGTTCGAAGCCGTTTGCGATCGGGACGCGACGGTCGTTCTCGCCGTGCTGAATCAGCGTCGGCGTCTTGGCCTGCTTGACGTAGGTGATGGGCGACGTCTTCGCGTAGAGCGCGGGATCGTCCACGGGGTTCGCGCCGAGATACTGGATCGTGAACGGGGTGATGTCGGTGTTGTAGTAGTAGGTGGACCAGTCGGAGATGCCCGCGCCGACCGACACCGCCGCGCAGGCGGTCGTGGACGTCGTGAGAAACGCGGAGATGTAGCCGCCCTGGCTCCAGCCCATGCAGCCGACGCGTGCCGGATCGACCCATCCTTTTGCCACCAGCGACTCGATGCCGGACGTGACGTCCCACGTATCGCCGACGCCCAGGTTCTTCACGTTCAGCTGCCGGAACTTCTGTCCGTAGCCGGCGCTGCCGCGATAGTTCACCTTCAGCACGAGCGCGCCGCGGTCCACCCAGACGTCCACGGGGTAGTAGCGCGTCTCGAGCAGGGTCGGGCGATCGATGCCCGTCGGGCCGCCGTGCGTGACCACGAGCAGCGGGTATTTCTTCGCCGGGGAGAAGTCCCTGGGTTTGACGAGCACGCCCTCGATCGTCGTGCCGTCCTTGCTCGTCCACGACACCACCTCGCGCGAGCCGACAACGAAGGGCGCGAGCTGGGCGGACATGTCCGTCAGCTTCCCGGGACCGGCGAAGTCGATTCCAGCGAGAAACACCTCGGTCATCGACGTCGGCGAGCCGGCGGTGAAGGCGACGCGGCTGGCGTCCTTCGAGAGGGTGAAGCCCGACCCGATCAGCGAGTCTGGCGTGCTGACTCGCGCGACGGCCTTGCGGGCGACGTCGAGCGAGAACAGATGCCCCGTCGTCTTCTGGAGTCCCTGGAACCAGATGCGATCGCCCACCCACGCGATGAGATTCGGGTCCTCGTCGAAGCCATCCGAGAGCGAACTGACAGGCCCGCCGGTGGCGGCGACGACGGCGATCCGCGAGTTCGCGTGGAAGAAGTCGGGACGTCCCATCGCCGACTGGAAGGCGATGCGCGTGCCGTCTGGCGACCAGAGCGGCGACTGATCCGGACCGGCCTGCGAGACGATCCTGGTCGCCTTGTCGGTCTTGAGATCGAGCACGAAGAGATCGCTCGTGCCGCCTTGCACGAGGTCGGGGTTCACCGTCGCCGAGAAGGCGAGCTGTGCGCCATCCGGCGACCAGTCGAAGTCGCCGACGCTGTAGTCGTGGCCGGACGTGTGCGCGGTGCCGGCGACGGGGGCTTTCATCGCCGCCGCGACGTCGAGCGTGTAGAGGTGGACGAACGAATACTCGCGGCGAACGACGGCGTAGTCGCCCAGGCGCTCCTTCCGATCCTTCTGCTCCTTGGTCTCGGGCTCGGCGGCGGTGAACGCGATGCGGGTGCCGTCGGGCGACCACTCGAGGCTGCTGACGTCAGATTCGATGTTCGTGAGCTGGATCGCCTCGCCGCCGTCCGGACGGATCGCGAAGATCTGCGCCTTGTCGCCGCCGCGGCTGCTGAGAAACGCGAGCCACCGGCTGTCGGGCGACCAGCG
Organism: Acidobacteriota bacterium; assembly: GCA_046735235.1. GTDB lineage: Bacteria > Acidobacteriota > Vicinamibacteria > Vicinamibacterales > JAENWD01 > JAENWD01. The sequence goes on from JBKPSY010000154.1 coordinate 9,954, forward strand.
GAACGCGCTCGCCGATTTCTGCCCGCGTGTCAGCTGAAACGGCGGTGCGCCCTCCCGCGCGATCCAGATGTTCGTGACGAACGCGTCGTGCTCGAAGTCGGCCTCCGACACGCCGTACGCGACCGCGTGTCCGTCGGGCGAGATCTGGCTGCCGCCGATCGTCTTCAGCTTCAGGAGGTCGTCGATGGTCGGCGCTTTCGGGGGGTCGCCGGCGCCAAACGATCGGCTCCCGGCCGCGAGTCCAAGAACGAGCGCGAGCGACATGACACGCGATGCCTGCATGGCGCGGCAGTGTACAACGCGGACCGGGAAGGTCTGTGGGTCTGTAGGTCTGTAGGTCTGTGGGTCTGTGGGGTGCCGACCGACCCACCGACCCACCGACCCACCGACTCAACGACCCACCGACCCACCGACCTACGAGACCATGCACTGCCCTCATCCATTTCCTGAAATCATTGCGATTGTCTTCATACTAGCCCCCGACGTACCGTTGAGAGCGTCGCGGGGGCGTGGGGCAGCGCGCCACCCCGAGGAAGGACGCCATGCGTACCTGGGGATGGTCGCTGCTTGCGGCGGTGCTGCCGTGGATGGGGCCCGCCGAGTCGCCGTCGATGCCGCTTCGCCCCGTCGCGCCGCCGTGCTCGGTGGCGCTCGATCTGCGGCTCGAGGTCCCGGTGCACTGGGGCGCCGTCGAGTGGAGGATTTTCGCGGGAGAGGTCGAGCAGAGGTGGACGCCCTACGGCGTCAAAATCTGCTGGCACGGCGTAAACAGCTGTGAGGGCTTCGCGGTGCAGTTGCGCGTGCTCGTCGCGGAGGTGTTGCCCCCGGCTGCGACGACGAACGCGCCGGTCGTGGGCCGGATTCCGTTCTACGAAGACGGGCCAGGCGCTGAGATCTTCCTGTCGATCCAGGGCGGGCGGTATCTCGTGACGCATGCGACGCTCGGCGGCAGG
>JBKPSY010000155.1:0-10733 GCA_046735235.1 Acidobacteriota bacterium
GGCATCCTCGAGCGCGGAGAGATCGTCATCATCGAGCGCGTCGACGCCGCCACGCCCGTGCGGGTCGTCTCGTTTGTCGGGCGCCGGATGAAGGTCCACTCGACGGCCGTTGGCAAGGCGCTGCTCGCCTTCCTGCCGCCCGAGTCGCAGGACGCGCAGCTCGCACTGGCGCCGCTCGAGCCGCAGAACGAGCGGACGATCGCCTCGCCCGCCGATTTCCGCCGCGAGCTCGAACAGGTGCGGGCCCTGGGCTACGCGTTCAACGATCAGGAAGACGAGCTCGGGGTCCGCGCCGTCGGCGCGCCGATCGTTTCGGCTGAAGGCCACGCGCTGGCGGCCATCAGCATCGTCGGGACGACCGGGCAGCTGGCGATCGAGCGGGTGGCGGCGATCGGCGAGGCCGTCCGCGACGCGGCGCAGGAGATTTCGGCGCACATGCAGAAGCTGCACGTCCCGGCCTAGGTACGCGAATCGTCGGGACGCTAACGGTTTCGCGTTAGCCGCCAGTAGTCCATTTGATCCCAGGCCCGAACGCGCTCCGGTCCACTAAAATCTGCGGACGCCCGCAGGAACACGAATGTCCGACCGACTCCGCACACTGCTGACCGTCACGCTGGCTCTGACCGGCGTGTACCTCTACGGCTTCCCTTCTGCGACGCTGCCCTATGCCGTCGCGATCGTCGCGCACGTCGCGCTCGGCGTCGGGCTCCTGGCGCTCCTGCTGCCCGGGGTCATCCGGCTGTTCACGGGTCGGCCGGCCGCCGTGCGGCTTGGCTGGCTGGTGCTGGCGGTGGGTGGCGTACTCGGCGTCGTGCTGATCAAGACGGGCGGCACGTTGCCCTATCACCGCGTCGTGGTCGCGCACTTCGCGGTGAGCGCGCTCGGCGGTGCGATCCTGTTCGCCGCCTGGCTCGGACGCCGGGGCGTCCTGGCGGGAAACGTCGCATTGGCTGGCGTTCGCTGGGCGATGGTGGCGGCACTGGTCGCAGCGACCGCGGTGGGCGCGACCTATACGCGCGTGAACGTGTGGAAGAACGCGTACCGGATTCAGAACCCCGCCATGCCGCCGCAAGGCATGATGGCCGAAGGTCTCGGACAGGCCGGGCCGTTCTTCCCGAGCTCCGTGAGGACGCCCGACGGCCACACGATCAAGTCGTCGTTCTTCATGGACTCGCAGGCCTGCGAGCGCTGCCACAAGGACATCTACCACCAGTGGTCCAGCTCGGCGCACCACTTCTCCTCGTTCAACAACCAGTGGTACCGCAAGAGCATCGAGTACATGCAGGACGTGGCCGGCGTGAAGCCGTCGAAGTGGTGCGGTGGCTGCCACGATCCGGCCGTGCTCTTCAGCGGCCTGATGGACACGCCGATCCGGAAGATCATCAACCGTCCCGAGTCGCAGGCCGGCCTCGGGTGCGTGGCGTGTCACGCGATCGTCTCGGTCGACAGCACGATGGGCCAGGGCGGCTTCACGATGGAGTATCCGACGCTGTCGGATCTGGCCGCGAGCGAACAGCCCGTGACGCGGTTCCTCCACGACTTCATCGTCAACGTGAATCCCGAGCCGCATCGGCGCGCGTTCCTGAAACCGTTCATGAAAGAGCAGGCGGCCGACTTCTGCTCGACGTGTCACAAAGTCCACCTGGACGTGCCGGTGAACGGCTACCGGTGGATCCGCGGCTTCAACGACTACGACAACTGGCAGGCCAGCGGCGTCTCGGGCATGGGGGCGCGCTCGTTCTACTACCCGCCCAAGTCGCAGCGCTGCGTCGACTGTCACATGCCGAAGGTTGCCTCGAACGACTTCGGCAACAAGGATGGCGTCGTCAGCTCCCATCGCTTCCCGGCGGCCAACACGGCGCTGCCGACGGCGAATGAAGACCCCGATCAGCTGAAGGCCACCGAGGCGTTCCTGAAGGACGCGGTCACCGTGGACGTCTTCGCCATCGGTCCCGCGCTCGCGAAGACTGGCGGCTCGATGCTGCCTGGCGGCGATTTGTCGACGACCTTCGCGGTCGGCGAAGAGAGCAGCGTCGAGACGAAAGGCACTGGCGGCGACAACGAGCCGGTGCAGCCGGTCACCGCGCCGCTCAACCGGACGGACGCGGCCGTGCGTCGCGGCGACACGGTGCGCGTGGACGTCGTGGTGCGCACCCGCAAGGTCGGGCACTTCTTCCCGGGCGGCACCGTCGACGCGTTCGACGTGTGGGTCGAGCTCCAGGCGATCGACGAGAAGGGGCAGATCATCTACTGGAGCGGTGCAGTCGACGACGGCGGGAAGGGGCCGGTCGAGCCGGGCGCGCACTTCTACAAGTCGCTGCAGATTGACTCGAACGGGAACGTGATCAACAAGCGCAACGCGTGGTCCACGCGATCGGTGGTCTACGTGAAGCTGATTCCGCCGGGGGCGGCCGACACGGTGCACTACCGGCTGCAGATCCCGGAGAGCGCGGGCGACAAGATCACGCTGAAGGCGAAGCTGAACTACCGCAAGTTCCAGTGGATCAACACGCAGTTCTCGTATGCCGGCCAGCCCGATGCGCAGGCCGGCGGAGAGATGGCCCGCGATCACGACAACCGCACGTTCACCTACACCGCGGACACGTCCACGGTGTCGGGAAAGGTGAAGACGATTCCGAACCTGCCGATCTTCGTCGTCTCGAACGCCGAGGCATCGGTGCGCGTGCTGCCGAAGACGGCGACGGCGCCAGAGCCGAAGACGGTGCTCAAGCCGGAGGACTGGACGCGCTGGAACGACTACGGCATCGGGTTCTTGCTGCAGGGCGATCTCAAGCATGCCGAGGCGGCATTCACGAGAATCACGGAGATCGATCCGAAGAACCCGGACGGCTGGGTGAATATCGGCCGCGTGCGCGTACAGGAAGGCAATATGACTGGCGCGCGCGAGGTGCTCGAAAAGGCGCTGGCGCTGGCGCCGGATCTGGCGCGCGCGAACTACTTCATGGCGCGCGTGCAGAAGACGGAAGGCAAGCTGCCGGACGCCGTGGCGTCGCTGCAGAAAGTCGTCGCGCAGTACCCGCGCGATCGTGTCGTCCGCGACGACCTCGGACGCAACCTGTTCCTGATGCGGAAGTACCGCGAGGCGATCGCGCAGTTCGAGCAGACGCTGACGATCGACCCCGAGGACTTGCAGGCCCACTACAACCTGATGCTCTGCTACAACGGGATTGGCGACGCGGCGCGATCGAAGGAGCACGAGCAGCGGTATCTGCGCTTCAAGGCCGACGAGTCGGCGCAGGCAATCACGGGGCCGTATCTGTTGAAGCACCCCGAGGACAACAACGAGCGCCAGTCGATCCACGAGCACCCGGGTGTGGACCTCTCGCGCGTCGGCGCCGACGGAGTGTGGCGACGTCCGCAGCCGCCTGCGACGGCGTCGGGCCCCGTGACCAAGCGTGCCGCCAGCGAGCCCGTCGCCTCGCACGCCCAGTCCACCGGCGGGAACTAGCCAACAAATCGGGGACTGTCCCCCGTACCATACAGAGACACTGACAGGTACCGGGATCTGTACCGTACCAGTACTGTAAGGGGGACAGGCCTCGGTCCGGGCTACACTCGAACGATGCGCCGTTCGCTGACCTTCCTCCTGCTCGCAATCGCGCTCGCGGCGGTGACGCTCGACGCCGCGCGCCGCCAGGCACCTGCCGTCGTGACGGCCAACGCCGACGCGGTCCGCCTGAACAACCTCGGCGTCGCGTCGATGAACCAGCAGAAGTTCGAGGCGGCGCTGAAGTACTTCCAGGACGCCTCCGCACGGGACGCGAGCTTTCCGCTCGCGAAAGTCAACGAGGCCATCGCCGATCTCGCGCTCCAGCGATACGAGCCCGCACAGGCGCTGCTCGAGGGAGCGGTGAAAGCCGACGACAAGAACGCGCGCGCCTGGTACAACCTCGGCCTCCTGCAGAAAGGCCTCGGCAACGCGGACGCCTCGCTCGCGGCATTCACCCGCGCCTCGGAGCTCGCGCCGGCCGATGCCCACGCGCGCTACTTCGTCGGCCTGATCGCGAGCCAGAGCCAGAAGTACGACGACGCGATTGCGGCGTTCACGAAGGCACTCGAGACCGACCCCTTCCTGGTGTCGGCCGAGTTCGGACTGGCGCGTGCGTACCAGCGCAGCGGGAAAGCGGACGCGGCCAAGACGCACATGGACCGCTTCACCCGCATGACGCAATCCAAGGTCGCCTCGGCGATGAGCCTGGCGTACGGCGACCAGGGGCCGCTCTCCCTCGCAGCCGCCGCGCAGCTGCCGCCAGCGGCACTGACCGCGATGCCCGTCACGTTCGTCGCCGATCCGCACCTGCCCATCGGCGACCGCGCCGGCGTGCTCGGGGATTTCGACAACGACGAGCACGACGACCTGGCGACGGTGTCCGCGCACGGCGTGCGGTTGTTCCACAACGACGGCCCCGGAAACTTCGTCGACGTGACGGAGAAAGTCGGCCTTCCAGCCGCCATCGAGGGTGCCGTGAGCGTCACGTTCGTGGACGTCGATCACGACGGCGACCTGGATCTGATCGTCACCGGATCGCGCACGCGCCTGTTCCGCAATAACGGCAACAGCACGTTCACGGATGTGACGGCGGAGCGCGGCTTCGACATCCCGAACACCGTCGGCGTCGCGGCGAGCGACCTCAACAACGATCGCGCCATCGACCTCGTGCTGACGGGCGAGAACACGACGATCCTGCTCAACCCGCGCGAAGGCGCGTTCAAGAAGCTGGACGCGTTCGGCGCGACCGCGCCGACGGCCACCCGCGGCGTCGTCGCATTCGACTTCGACAAAGACGGCTGGATGGATCTGGCGTTCACGTCGAGCGCCTCCCCGGCACTGACGGTATGGCGGAACGTAAGTGGCCAGTCGTTCGAGCGCGTGGATCTTCCGGCGTCGACGCTCGCTGAAGGCTTCGGCCTGACGGCCGTCGACTACGACAACGACGGCTGGCTGGATCTGGTCGCCGCAGGCGTGGGCCCGAAGGGCGGCGTCCTGCAGGCCTGGCGCAACGTCCAGGGTCGATTCACGGACGACTCCTCGCGCGTCGGCATGACGGCGATGCCGGTGAAACAACCCCGCGAGGTGTTCAGCGGCGATCTCGACGGCGACAACGACGCCGACCTCATCGTGACCGACGTCAGCGCCCCTCCGGTCCGCCTGCGAAACGACGGCGGCAACGCCAACCACGCGATTCGGCTGGCGCTGACCGGACTGAACGACAACCGCAGCGGCATCGGCACGAAGATCGAAGTGCAGGCGGGCGCGATCTGGCAGAAGTTCGAGACGACTGCGGCGGCAAGCCTCCTGGGCTCGCACGCGGGCGAGATCCTGGCCGGCGTCGGCCCGGCGACCCAGGTCGATGTCGTCCGTCTGCTCTGGCCGACCGGCGTCGTGCAGGACGAAGTGCAGCTCGACGCGAACGCGCTGCACAAGATCCAGCAGATCGATCGCCGCGGCAGCTCGTGCCCCATTCTCTTCTCGTGGAACGGCAGCCGGTTCGAATTCATCTCCGACACGATCGGCCCGGCGGTCATCGGCCACTGGGTGGCGCCTGGCGAGTACGACACGCCGGACACCGACGAGTTCGTGAAGGTCGACGGCAGCAAAGTCCGCGTCAGGGACGGCGTGCTGTCATTTCACTTCACGGAGCCGATGGAGGAAATCAACTACCTCGATCAGGTGAAGCTGTTCGTCGTCGACCATCCCGAGGGCACCGAAGCCAACCCGAACGAGTACTTCGCCGCCGAGCCGCCGTTTCCGGCGGACAGGACGCTCGTCAGCCGCGGCGCGCGATCGCCGCGCGGCGCGTGGGACGACAAGGGGCACGACCTGCTGCCCGCCCTGCGCGAGGCGGACCGCAAGTACGCCGAGACGTTCCAGGACGCGCCGTTCAAGGGCTTCGCGACGCTGCACGCGCTCGAGCTCGATCTCGGCGACGTCGACACGCGCGGGCCGCTTCACCTGCTGATGCGCGGCTTCACCGATTACTTCACCGCGACGTCGATGTACGCGGCCGATCAGGCCAACGTGAAAGTCATCGTCCCGTATCTCGAGGCCCAGCTCGCCGACGGATCGTGGAAGCGCGTCAGCGACGACATCGGCTTCCCCGCCGGTCTGCATCGCACGATGACGGCGGACCTCACAGGAAAGCTTCCCGCAGGCACGCGGCGCATCCGCATCTGGACGAACCTCAAGATCTACTGGGACCAGGTGCTCGTGGACACGACGCCCGAGGCGTCGATTCCGTTCACGCGGACCGAGATCCCGCTCGTGCGTGCCTCGCTCGCATTCCGCGGTTACCCCCGCGAAATCCTCGGCACGCCGGCGGCCGACATCCGGTACGACTTCAACGACGTCAGCCTCACGGGGCCCTACGCGCGGCATCGCGGCTTCTACACCAAGTACGGCGACGTCACGCCGCTTCTTCGCGATGCGGAGGATCACTTCGTCATCTTCGGATCGGGCGATGACGTCGCGATCGATTTCGACGCGGCGAAGCTGCCGCCCCTTCGGCCAGGCTGGACGCGGGACTACGAGATCTATCTCGATGGCTTCGTGAAAGACATGGATTTCTGGGGGGCCTTCGCGCAGACGGTGACGCCGCTGCCGTTCAAGGCGATGCCGTCCTATCCATATCCAGCCACGGTTGAATACCCGGGAAGCAACCAGGCGTACCAGCTCGACTGGAACACCCGCGAAATATCTGGCGAAGGCCACGGGCAGTATCGCTTCGAATACCGCCGGCAGCCCTGAGTCGCCTGTAGCGCAGGCCTTCAGGCCTGCAAATCGCACCGGCACGCCCATTGCTCCTTCGGCCTTTCGGCACGGCGCGGGTACCTGTCCATTCGGGCGAGGATCCGCCATAATTCACACGAACCGGGCGAATCGGAGGGCAGCATGACGCGCGCAAAGGTTTGGCTCGCTGTCCTGACGGCAGGACTTCTGTCATCGACGGGTACCACTGGAGGCGCCGGCCAGGCGGCTCCGTCGGATCCTCCACGCTTCCGAATCGCCGTCGACGTCGTCCGGCTGGACGCGGTCGTCACCGACAAGGACGGCAAGCTCGTCACCAATCTCACGGCTGACGACTTCGACGTCCACCAGGACGGCCGGCCCCAGAAGATCAGCCTCGTCCGCTGGGTCCCGCTTGCGGGCCCGCAGGCGGCCGCCACCGCGCCATCGTCACCGTCCGCAACCGCTCCGACTGATCGGCTTGCCCCAAGTCAGGTGCAGCGGACGATCATGATCGTCGTCGACGATCTCGGAACCTCTTTCGAGAGCTATCCGCCCATGCGTCTCGCGCTGCATCGTCTGGTGGACGAACAGCTCGGCGCGAACGACCTCGTCGCCATCGTGCGGACCAGCGTTCCCGACCGCGCCCTCCAGCAGTTCACGAGCGATCGCAAGGCGCTGCACGCGGCGATCGACGCGCTCGAATGGAACTGGCAATCGCGCAGCGGCGTCGAGGGCCTGGCGCCCGTCGGCCAGGCGACCGCGATTTCGATTCGAGGCCAGCTGTTCACCGCGCCTGGCTTCTCGGATCTGGACGGCCTGCGTGGATCGATGTCGGCGCAGAACACGTTCGCCTCGCTGGCCACCCTCATTCATTCGACGAAGGAGCTTCCGGGCCGCAAGGCGATGATCTTCGTGTCCGAAGGGATGCGCATGGTGGATCGGTATGACGGTCCCGGCGGAGCGATTGGACAGGGCGTGATTCCGGACATCCGGACGACGTTGCCGCGCGATCACGTTGAGGATCAGGCCGTGCGTTCGGGCGTCGTCATCTACGGGCTCGATCCGCGTGGCCTGCAGACGGGCCGCCTGCGTGCCGACGACGACCTCAGCAAGGCGACACCGCAGAACGTCGCCGACGCCGACGGCCAGAGGCATCAGTATCTCATCGACACGCAGGACGCACTGACGCACCTCTCGCAGCAGACCGGCGGGTTCGCGATTCTCGACACCAACGATCTCGCCAACGGGCTGAAGCGCATCACCGACGATCAGCGCGGGTATTACCTGATCGGCTACGTCCCTGACGACGGCACGTTCGCCAAGCCGGGCAAGACGGTGCGCTATCACAAGGTCTCCGTCGAGGTGAAACAGCGCGGCCTCACCGTGCGCACGCACAAGGCGTTCCTCGGCTTCAGCGACGACGACAGGCGATCGGCGCCGAGCGTCGGCGGGGATCTGCTGCAGGCGGCGCTGTCGCCGTTCGACTCGGATGGGATTCCCGTGAGCCTCACGACGCGGTCTTCCGATGCGGACGGCAAGCTGAGCATCGTCGGCCAGGTGCGCGCGGGCTCCATCGGCGAACAGGGCGCCGACGTCCTCGGACTCGTCCTCGACGCGAACGGGCTGATCGTCTCGAGCGGCACGTCCGAGACGACGAGCGGGCCCCAGCAGATCGAAGCGGCGCTGTATGTGCCGAAGCCCGGGACTTACCAGGTGCGGTTCGCCGTCCGCGATCGTCGCACCAACGCGGTCGGATCGGACTCGACGCTCGTCGTCGTGCCGGACAAGGTGCAGGCCGCGGCGGGCACCGCGGACGTCGTCGCGACGCAATAGGACGGCGTCGTGTCACGTCGCTGGCTCGCCGTTGGCCTGATTGCCGCCGTGCTGTCGGCGGCGGTCATCGACGCGTCGCCGCAGGCGCCGGCCGCTGCTCCCCCGCCACAACCCGTCTTCCGGGTCGGCGTCGATGTCGTGCGCATCGACGCCGTCGTCACCGACAAAGACGGCCACGTCGTCACGGATCTGACCGCGAACGATTTCGAACTGCGGCAGGACGGGAAGGTCCAGCCGATCACTCTTGCGCGGTTCGTGCCGGTGACGACCACGGTCGATCGACCCGCGCCGGCGGCACCGATCGCGAAGAAGGGCGAGCCGGCCCCACTGCCGCCCGCGGTCAAGCTCTCGAAGGATCAGGTGCAGCGCTCGATCGCGCTCGTCGTGGACGACCTGAGCCTCTCGGCGGAGAGCTTCGAGTACACCCGAAAGGGGCTTCACAAGTTCATCGACACGCAGTTGCAGCCCACCGATCTCGTGGCGCTCGTTCGGACGTCAGCGCCTGGTGGAACGCTGCAGCCGTTCACGACGGATCGCCGGCTTCTGCATGCGCAAGTCGACGGGATGCGCTGGACGGCGATGTCCGCGAATGGCGTCGAGTCGTTCGCTCCGATTCAGGGATCGCTACTCGGCATCGGGCTGGGTGGCGGCGGAGCGCCTGGCGGCGGCCCACCCGCGGCGGGCATCGACCCTATGGACTTCACGGTCGTCAACGATCTCCGCCGGCACATGTCGGCGGCGGGATCGCTCGGCGCGTTGAACTTGATCATTCGCGGGGCGAGTCAACTGCCTGGACGCCGCGCCATCGTGCTGTTGTCCGAGGGGTTCGCGCTGATGACGAACGATGCAGGCGCGTACATTTCGGAGCCGCGGACCCGCCTTGCGCTCGATCGGGCCATCGAGGCCGCCATGCGGAACGGCGTCGTCATCTATTCGGTCGACACGAGAGGCCTTCAGACCGGGGGGTTGGTGGCCTCAGACAGCGTGATCGGCAACGCGTCGCCAGACAGGTCCCAGCTCGACCGGAAGCGATTCATTCACGATACGCAGGAGGGACTCACCTACGTCGCCGAGCAAACCGGCGGCATCGCGGCGATGGATACCAACGACATCGGCGCTGGCATCGCGCGCGTCGTGAACGACATCAAGAGCTACTACATTCTCGGCTACACGCCCGACGAGCACACGTTCGCGAAGCCGGGCAAGACGCCGAAGCTCCACAAGCTCTCGCTGAAGGTGAAACGACCGGGACTCACGGTCCGCACGCGAAAGACGTTCCTCGGCATCAGCGATCCGCCGGTGCAGCCGAAGATCGATTCCCCATCACGCGCCCTGCGCGAGGCGGCCGTCTCGCCGTTCGTCGCCAGCGATATCCCGATGCGGGCGACGGCGCTCCCCGGCTACGGACCCGACGGCGCGTTCGTGCGGACGCTGCTCGAGATCGACGCGCGCGCGCTGTCGTTCGCGAAGGGCGACGACGGGCGCACGACGGCGGATGTCGATGTGGTGGGCATGGCGTTCGATCAGGACGGCACCGAGGTGGGCCACATGAGCACGGCGTTCAGCGTCGCGCTCAGCGCCGACATGGATCCCGAGGCGCTCGGTGACGGCGAAGGGCTCGTCTACGTGCTGAAGGTGCCGATCCCGAAGCCGGGCGCGTACCAGATCCGATTCTCCGCCCGGGACCGTCGCAGCGGGGCGATAGGCTCCGCGGGCCAGTTCGCGTGGATCGACGACGTCGCGCACGGCGCGTTTGCGATGTCGGGCATCCTGCTGGGGCCGGAGACGGCCACGGCGAGCTCGTCGAAGCCAGCGGAAGGGCTCGACACCTCAGGGCTGCTGAAGCAGCAGGCGCATCGCGTCTTCAAGCCCGGCACGCGCCTGTCGTACGCCTACGAGATCTACAACGCCGAGGCCCCGGTGCAGGCGTCGGCGACCGTCTGGCGCGGTCAGGAGCGCGTGTTCACGTCTCCGGCCGACACACTCGTGCCACCGCCGACGACCACGGATCGCTTCGCCGCGGCCGGAGGTCTGAAACTGGGCTCGTCGCTGCCGCCGGGAGACTACGTGTTGCAGATCGCGACGCGCACGCCGGAAGCCAAGACAAAAAAGAAGGGCGTCGCGGTGCAGAGTGTGGATTTCGAAGTGAGAT
>JBKPSY010000156.1:0-13130 GCA_046735235.1 Acidobacteriota bacterium
AGGCCAGGGCGTGGATCACTGGCTGGCGCAGGCGGCTGATGCGCAAGCCAAGGTGGACCGCGGCCTGGCGACGCTCGCCGGCGACGCGACGGGCGACGGGACCCGGTCGGCCATCCAGGCAGGGTCCGGCGTCCTCGAAGAGTTCCGGAAGCTCGACTTACGAGCGCGGCAATATCTGAAGAGCAACCAGCCGTTGATGGCGTCTGACGTGATCTTCACCGATGGCCTCACGGCGGGAAATGCCGTGGCTGGCCACGTCGCGAATGCCCGGGCCAACGAGGCCGCCGTGCACGACGCCACGATCGACGCGCTGAGGTGGCGGGAGTTCTACGCGGCGGGAGGAGCGGCGCTGCTTCTCGCCCTCGCAGTGCTGCTGCTGACGCCGATCCCGGAAAAGGATGTAGACGTCCTGACCGCCATGCGCGCACTCACCGAGACGCCCGCCCAGGCGAGACGCGCCGAAGCCGCCTTCGCGCCGGGAGCAGGCGTGAGCGCTTCGGCGCGACAAGCCCCGGTCGCTCCGCCGGCCGTTTCCATCGCCGGATCGGCCGACCTGGACGACGTGCCGGATCTGGATGCGGTGACGGCCGTGACAGGCCGCCGGCCGGACTCTCTTTCGGGCGCGGAGGGCGCGGGAATTGCGCCGAGTGCCAATGGCGTGTTCGCGCCTCTTCGCGCCGAGACTCTGGTGGATCTGCCTGGCGCCGCGAAGGTGTGCGCCGATATGGCCCGCGTGCTGGACGCAAGCGACCTGCCCGGCCTGATGCTGCGGCTGGCGGGCGTGCTCGGATCGCCGGGTCTGATTGTGTGGGTTGCGGATCGCAGCGGCCAGGTCCTCATGCCGCTCTTGACGCATGGCTACCCCGCCGCCGCCGTCGCGCGCATGGGCAGCCTGCCAACGTCGGCCGAAAACGCGACTGCGCTGGCGTGGCGGACCGGAGACGTCCAGATCGTACCGGGCGCACTGGTAGCGCCGATTGTGACGTCAGACGGCTGTGTGGGGGCGCTGGCGGCGGAGTTACCGGAAGGCAGCGAGAGCCGCATCGAAGTGCGGGCTCTCGCCACCATTTTCGCCGCTCAACTCGCGACGTTCGTCACCGCGCTGCCAAGCGTCGGCGGCGAACAGATCGCCGCCTCGACCTAGATCGGCTCCCCTCTCCGCTCCACCTTCGGCTGCTCGCGCGGCGCGAGGGTCGCCTTCGCAGTGCCAACCTTGTGGTCGCGCAGGTAGCCGATGGTGAGCTCGGCGCCGTCCGACGCGGACTGCACGTTCTCGATGAGCTGACCCGGATCGGCGACGGGCTTGCCGTTGATCGACGTGATCACGTCACCGGCCTTCAGACCCGCTTTCGCTGCTGGCGTGTCGGCCTCGACGTTCGTCACGAGGATGCCGTCCTTCGTTCCGAAATATTCGCCAAGCTGCGGCGTCAGATCCTGGATCCCAATCCCCAGGCGGCCGTGTCCGTCCATGTGCCTGAACATGAAGTCGCCGTCGGCGGGCGGATGCATGTCGAAGAAGAACCGCTTGCCCTGCATGTCGGGCGGTAACATTCGGTCTCCGTGTCCCGGCGGCATCGCGAACTCGAAGTCCTTGCCGGGCTCCATTCGGGCCATCGCCGGCGCCTCAGGCGTCACCGACAGCTCCACGCGCTTGCCCTCGCGCAACACGGTGGTCTTCACCGTGCGGCCCTCCGGCGTTTCGTTGACGAGGCGCGAGAGCTGCCTGGCGCTCCGCACGCGCTCGCCGTCGAAGTCGGTGACGACGTCGCCCTTCTTGATGCCGGCCTTGGCGGCCGCGCTGTTCTCGGCGACGGCGTCCACGACGACGCCGTTGGTGGTCTTGGCCTGTGGCTCGTCGAGGTCCTTGATCGTGATGCCCAGCTCCGCGCCGCGGCCCTGCAAGATCGCCAGGCGCCGTACCATCGGCTGCCCGACCAGATCGTCGCCGCCTGCCTCGGTCCAGGACGGCGGCCCCTGCTCGACCCGGCGCTCCTTGACGACCTGCTGACCGGACGCGGCGGCAAGCGCCACCCCACTGGCGAGGGTGAGTCCGGCCGCGATCCCTAGAAACGTACGCATACCCAGTGCCTCCATCGGGGATGAGCCCCCGGATCGCGCCGGTCGCCCCGGCGCGCCAACTGCATTCGTGTCCGATCAGACGCCGGGCGCCGCCGGTTGGCCTGAAGCGGAGATTCTGAAGACGGCGTACACGAAGTGAAGTACACTCTGCACGTTTCAAGCGGCGGATGAGCCGCGACTGCCCTCGATTTCTGCAGCGTGTGCACGAATTCGTGCGATGCGCGCAAGAACCGGAGCGCGACAAGCATGCCCGCGAAGCCACCGGCCTCGTCATCCGTCCCACAAAAGGCGAAGATCCTCGAGCGCGCCGAGCGCGAGAAGGTCAAGTTCCTGCGCCTGCAGTTCACCGACATCCTGGGGACCATCAAGAACGTCGAAATCCCCAATCGTCAGTTCGAGGACGCGCTGAACGGCGAAGTCATGTTCGACGGCTCCTCGATCGAGGGCTTCGTTCGAATCGAAGAATCGGACATGTATCTCCGTCCGGACCTCGACACGTTTGCGATCTTCCCGTGGGGCAACCCGGGCGGCGAGAAAGTCGCACGGATGATCTGCGACATCTACCGCCCGGACGGGGAGCCGTTCGAGGGATGTCCGCGCTCGACCCTCAAGCGTGTCATCGCGCTGGCGGAGTCGCGCGGGTACGCGATGGACGCCGGGCCGGAAGCCGAGTTCTTCCTGTTCCAGCGCAAGAATGGCGTGCCGACCACCGAGACGCACGACACAGGCAGCTACTTCGATCTGACGCCGGTGGATCAGGGAGAAGACGTGCGGCGCGAGATCGTGCTCGCGCTCGAGTCGATGGGGTTCCACGTGGAGGCAGCGCACCACGAGGTGGCCGCAGGCCAGCACGAGATCGACTTCCGGTACGACGACGTGCTGGCGACGGCGGACAACATCGCGACATTCCGGTTCGTCGTGAAGAACGTCGCGATGCGGCACGAACTGCACGAGACGTTCATGCCCAAACCGATCTTCGGCATCAACGGCTCCGGCATGCACACGCATCAGTCGCTGCGGTCGGGGGGAAAGAACACGTTCCATGACCCGGACGGCCCGTGGCAACTGAGCGCGACGTGCCTCTACTACATCGGCGGGCTGCTGCGGCACGCGAAGGGCTTCTGCGCGATCACGAACCCGCTGGTGAACTCGTACAAACGGCTGGTGCCCGGCTACGAAGCGCCGACCAACATCGCCTGGTCCGAGCGCAACCGCAGCCCGCTCGTCCGGGTCCCCGCGGCGCGGGGGGACTCCACGCGCATCGAGCTCCGGATGCCCGACCCGTCGTGCAACCCGTATCTGGCGCTGGCGGTCATGCTGCGCTCGGGGCTGGACGGCATCGAGAAGGAGAGCGATCCCGGGCCGCCGGTGAACAAGAACATCTACAAGATGAGCCACCGGGAGCGCCGGCATCTGCGGATCGACGAGCTGCCCGGAAACCTGAGCGACGCGCTCGACGAGCTCGAGAAGGACGACCTGATACGCGAGACCCTTGGGGACCACATCTTCAACCACTTCGTCGAAGCGAAGCGCGAGGAGTGGTTCGACTACATCCGCCAGGTTTCGCCGTGGGAAGTGGAACGGTACCTCGCGGCGTACTAGCGCCGGGCCGCAAGGTCGCTGTCCCCTCGCCTGGTCGCCGTCCTTCCCCGATGACGGACGACGGCTGAGGCCGATTGCGCGTTTTGCTCGTAATTTTCGCGACTCGAGTCCGGCACGGAGCTTGTAGTAGTGCCGGGCAGGTCGCGTCGGTCAACGGGATGCGTAACTCAGGCAGGCGCTGGCACCGCCGTATCCCGTCTTCCAACTGCAGGCGTTCACGATCGGCGCGACCAATTCATATGCGCCACTTCATTCGCGTCGCGGTGTTCGGAGTTGTTCTCGCCGGCGCCGCGGCGTGCGCCACGCACTCGCCGAACATCGCCAGCATCAAGAACAATCCGGGGCGCTACTACGACCGGAGGGTCAGCATCGACGGCGTCGTCCGCGACGCCTGGAGCGTGCCCCTCGTCCCGTATCGCGTCTATCGGATCGAGGATCAGACGGGCGAGGTGACGGTGCTTTCAGAGGCGGGCCGCGTGCCATCGCCGGGTACGCGCGTGCAGGTGACTGGTCGCGTCGAGGACGTCGCGTCGCTCGGCGGCCGATCGCTTGGACTGCACATTCGCGCAGAGCGGGTTCACGTGTATAGGTAAGGTCTATGGGTCCATGGGCGCATGAGTCCATGGGAAGGCGCATGAGTCCATGCGGAAAGCGCGCGGGTGCATCCGAATCCCGGCGCCTATGGACCTACGGACCTATGGACCTATAAACCCATGGACCTATAAACCCATGGACCTATAAACCCTTGGACCTTCCTCACGCCGTCACACTGACCACGACAATTGTCATGTCGTCGGCCTGCGCGGCCTCGCCGCGGAACCCCTCGACGGCTTCGAAGATCGCGTCCGCTATCGAGGCTGCGCTCGAGCCGCGGCGTGCCTGGACGATCTCGGCGACGCGCTCGGTGCCGAATTCCTCATCCGACGCGTTGAACGTCTCATAGATCCCATCGGTGCAGAACACGAAGATGTCGCCCGCGGCGATCTCGATGATGGCCTGGTCGTACTCCGTGCCCGGGAACGTGCCGAGCGGGATGCCGGGGAGCTCGATCGGCGTACATCTCTCCGCCGTGCTGTGCAGCGCGTACGGCAGCCCCGAATTGGCAAGCGTCAGCGTTTTCCGCTTGAAGTCGAAGTACGCGTAGCAGAGCGTGCAGTAGTACCCCTCGAGCTGACGCTCGTACAGGATCGTGTTCATCGACGACAGCACGCCGGACGGCGTCGATCGTTCCGGCATGTAGCGACGGCGGAAGGTCCGTGATCGCATCAGCTCGGCGGCAAAGACGCTGTAGAGCGCGGCAGGCACGCCCTTGCCCGAGACGTCGCCGACGGCGACGACGAGGCTGTGCGGCTCCGGCGACAGGAAATCATGCAGGTCGCCGCCAAGCTCGCGTGCCGGCGTGTACTTCGCGGCCACGTCGACACCCCGCAGGCGCTTTGGCAAGCCGACCGGCAGGAGAGCGGCCTGGACCCGGCGCGCGAAGCTCAGCTCGTTCTCGAGACGCTCCTCGTTGGCGCGCAGCGTCTGGTACAACCGCGCGTTCTCGATGGCGACCGCCAACTGGCTCGCCAGCAGCGTCAGCACCTCGACGTCGTGCTTGCCGAAGGCGTCGTAGTTGGGGCTTTCGAGATCGAGCACGCCGATGCAGCGATCCTTGACGAGCAGCGGCACCGCCAGCTCGGAGCGGCAGTCCTCCACCCACGGGATGTATCGCGGATCCTTCGTGACGTCCGGCACGTTGACGACGGCCTTGTGCTCCGCGGCAAAGCCGACGAGGCCCTGCCCGACCCGCAGCTGCGGCGAACCGGCGCGGTTGCCGTAGCGAATCGCGAGCTTCAGCTCCAGCAGGTCCGACGGCGCCGTCAGCAGGAAGATTCCGAAGGTCCGATACGCGACGACGCGGTGCACGAGCGTCGCGATGCGCTCGAGCAGCTGATCGAGCTCGAGGATCGATCCGATGTCGCGGCCGATCTCGGCCAGCGTCTCGAGCGTGGCCGAGTATTCGCGCTCGCGCTCGAAGAGCCGCGCGTTCTCGATCGCGACGGCGACGTGTGCGCCAAACTGCCGCAACATCGCTTCGTCCCGCGGCGTGAACTGCCCGACGTGCTCGCCGTACAGGTTGATCGCGCCGATGACGCGCTTTTTGCGGCGCAGCGGGACGACGAGTTGCGATCGCACCCCCGCGATGGATCCCACGTACCGCGGATCCGTCTGCACGTCGTCGACGAGGAGCGACCGGCCTTCGGCGACGGAGGTGCCGACGATGCCCTGGCCGACGCGCAGGCGGAAGCGCTGCTTGACGTCCTCGGGGTAGCCAACGGCGTAGGCGATGTGCAGGTCCTGGTGCTTCTCGTCCAACAGCCAGACAGAGAACGCCTTGAACGGCGTGAGCCGCGCGATGAGCTGCGGCATCTTCTCGAGCAGCTCGTCCAGATCCAGGACCGACGTGACCTCGCGGCCCAGCTCGAACAGGGTGACGAGGAGCTCTGCGGCTTCGCCGACCGACGCGGCCGGCGTCGGCGGAGTGTGGGAAGGCTGGGACATCAGACGGTGCGGGGCCGAAACCCCGCCGCGACATGCGGATACGCCAAGGAGGGCGCGGCCCGAAGCCGGATTATACTGGTAAACTTCGGCCTCTGCCCGGGATACGGGCCGATCGGCTGCCTGTCCATGACGCGTCCGTCCGCCCTCCTCGTGCCCGCTGCTGCCGGACTCGTCCTGATGACGACCGCCGGGCCGCGCGCCGCCTCGTCGGCGCCCGTCCGCGCCGCGCACGGGATGGTCGGCTCGAGCGAAGTGCATGCGAGCCAGGCCGGAATCGAGATCCTGAAAGCCGGCGGCAATGCCGTCGACGCGGCAGTGGCGACCGGCTTCGCGCTTGCTGTGACACACCCCGAGGCCGGCAACATCGGGGGCGGCGGCTTCATGGTCATTCGCCTCGCGTCGGGGAAAGAAACCACCATCGACTATCGCGAGAAGGCGCCCGCACGCGCCACGCGAGACATGTTCCTCGACGGGCAGGGGAATGCCGTGAACGAGCGCAGCCGTTCCGGGCCGCTGGCCTGTGGCGTCCCGGGATCGGTCGCCGGCCTCGCACTCGCCGAACGCAAATACGGCAGGCTGACGCTCGCGAAGGTCATGGCGCCTGCGATTGCGCTCGCGCGCGATGGCTTCATCGTCAGCCGCAGCCTCGCGGACTCGCTCCGGCGCGCACAGCCGCGCCTCTCGAAGTTCCCCGCGTCGCTCAAGGCGTTCTACAAGGACGACGGATCGCCGTTGGGTGAAGGAGACCGCCTGGTTCAGCCGGATCTGGCGCGAACCCTGAGCCTCATCGCCAGCCAAGGGCCCCGCGCCTTCTACCGCGGCGCGATCGCCGATCTCGTGGCGCGTGAAATGGCCACGTCGGGCGGGTTGATCACGAAGGCCGATCTCGCGGCCTATCGGCCCGCCGAGCGCGCCCCTGTGACCGGCACCTACCACGGCTACCGCGTCGTCTCGATGCCGCCCCCGAGTTCCGGGGGCGTTGGGCTTCTCGAACTGCTGAATATCCTCGAGCCCTATCCGGTCTCCGAGTACGGCGCCAACACAGCACCGACGATGCACTTGATGATCGAGGCGGAGCGCCGCGTCTATGCGGACAGGGCGCAATGGCTCGGCGATCCGGATTTCTTCAAGGTGCCCGTGAAGGGCCTGATTTCGAAGACCTATGCGGGCCGGCTCCGGGCGTCGATCGACCAGTCGCATGCGACGCCGAGCGCCGACGTCCGCGCGGGAACGCCGCGCGACTTCGAGTCCACCGAGACGACGCACTATTCGGTCGTCGACACCGAGGGCAGCGCGGTGTCCACGACGACGACGCTGAACGGCGGGTTCGGCAACGCGGAGATGGTGGCCGGCGCGGGGTTCCTGCTGAACAACGAGATGGACGACTTCAGCGCGCGTCCCAACTCGCCCAACATGTTCGGTCTCCTGGGCGGCGAGGCCAACGCGGTCGCGCCAGGCAAGCGCATGCTGAGCTCGATGACGCCGACCATCGTCACCCGTGACGGGCGGACGGTGCTCGTGCTCGGCAGCCCCGGCGGAAGCCAGATCATCACCACCGTGCTGCAGGTGCTGCTCGACGTCGTGGACTTCAAGATGAATGTGCAGGAGGCGGTGGACGCGCCCCGGTTCCACCACCAGTGGTCCCCGGACGTCGTGTCGATGGAGAAGGACCGCTTCGCCCCAGACCTGCTGAGTGCGCTCGGCGCGCTCGGCCACACCACGAAGTCGGCCACGCCGATGGGCGAGGTGTACGCGATCGCCGTCGACCCGGCTTCAGGCGAACGCACGGGCGCGTCAGATCCGCGCGCGGACGGAGCGACCGTCGGCTATTGATCGGCCGGATACTTCAACAGGACTCATGTGACTGAAAGCGCCACCATGGATAGGCTTCCGCTCCCGCTGGACTACGCCGCGATCGAACGCATCCTCCCGCATCGCTATCCCTTCCTGCTCGTGGATCGCGTCACCGAGTTCGAGCCCGACAAGCGGATCGTCGGCGTGAAGAACGTCTCGCTGAACGAGCGTTACCTGGCGCATCCGCCGGACGGCGCCGGGCCGGTGCTGCCGCCGACGATCCTCACCGAGGCCGTGGCGCAGGTTGGCGCGATCCTGATTCTCTCCAAGCCCGAGAACCGCGAGAAGCTGATCTACTTCATGGGCATCGAGAAGGTGCGCTACCGCCAGCCCGTGCACCCGGGCGACGTCGTCGAGATCGAGGCGAACGTGAAGCGGTTGCGCAGCAGGATGGGCGTCCTGCGCGGTGTCGCCAGAGTGGACGGCAAGGTGGTCATCGAGGGGACGATGACGTTCGCGCTGGGGCCGAGGGGATCGCAGCCGGAGTAGGCCGGACTTCAGACTTCAGACTTCAGACGTCTGACTTCTGGCTCCAAACTCCGACTGTTTACTCCTGACTTCGGACTCACTGCGCCGCGCGAATCACCAGCAGGACGAGCGTCGCCTTCGAGATGCGTGACGCCCAGCGCGGGAACTTCGCTTCTGGCCTGACGTAGCGCCAGGCGTCAAAGATCGCCGGCGCCATCACCGCAGTTCCTACCCACGCTTCGTTCACGCGCAGCGACGCGGCCATCGCGCGGGTGTCGCTTTCGGGCGGCCCGATGTGTGCCATGCCCGCGACGCCGTAGACGGCGGACGCCACCACGTCGAACGCGAGGAGGCCCTTCGCGAGCGGGGCGCGCGCCTCGCGCAGGTTGGGCCGGCGCGTCAGCAGCCATTCGCTCGTCATCGACTGCACCCAGAAACCCGCGGCTGAGATCGTGTACTCGCGCGCCGGCGAGACGGGATCGTGGGTAATCGCGAAAAACGGGATGAAGCCGTATCGGATGCTCTTGATCCCGGGGTTGGCGCCGAACGCGGCGCCGGCGAGGACGTGTCCGCTCTCGTGGAGGCCGAGCCCAAGCGCCCCGCCGAGGAGGAACTGCGCGACGCCGGCAGCGTCGACGCCATCCTTGTCGGCGGCGGTTGGCGCGGGCGGGCTCTGTGACGATTTCGGATCGGCGTCCTGTGCGCGCGCCGGCGCGGCGATGATCAGGAGCGCCATCGACCACGCGGCGGCCGACGCCGCCTTCACTTCGACGGGCCCTTCCAGAAGGAGCGACCGAGCCGCGACTGAAAGCTCGTGAACTCGCCGTCGCCGCCCGGCTCGTCCAGTGCGCGACGTATCTGGTTGAGCTCGGCGTCGAGGTCGTCGACGGCCGCAAGGATCACCGCTTCCACGGTCATCGGCTCGACAGGGGCGCCGAACTCCTTCGCGCCGTGGTGCGACAGGACCAGGTGCAGAAGCTCGGTGCGAAGCGCGCCGGGAAATCCCGGCAGCGAGCGACAGGCCTCGTCGATCATCAGCGCCCCGAGGGTGACGTGTCCGACAAGGTTGCCCTCGCGCGTGTAGCTCGTGGCGGCCTGATAGTCGAGCTCCTGCAGCTTGCCGATGTCGTGCACGAGCGCGCCAATCACGACGAGGTCGGCGTCGGCGCCGTAAAGCTCCGCGAGCGCGCGGCCCGTTTCGGCCATCTTCAACACGTGCTCGAGGAAGCCGCCACGATACGCGTGGTGGACGGCGCGGGCTGCCGGCCAGATCCGCAGGCGCGCCTCGTTGGCGCGTACTAGGCTCTCGGCAACGGCGCGCACGTGCGGGTTGCCGAGGCGCGCGACCACCTGCTGCAGCTCGGCCCACATCTCGTCGAGCGGACGCGGCGCGCTCGGCAGGAGGTCGTCCTCGCTGAAGCCCTCGCGCCGATCCTGCGAGTCGGCGCCGAGCATCACACGGCGAATGCTCTCGATGACGAACTGCAGGCGGCCGTTGAAGCTCTGGGCGCGGCCCTGCGCTTTGACGAACTCGCCGGCGTCGAATTCGTCGCGGAATCGCTCGACGTTGTCGAGGACACGGCCGACGATCTCGCCCGTGGCGTCCTGCAGCGTCAGCGCGATGAAGTCGCCGCCCCGTCCCGCGCGGATGGACTTCTCGGTGCAGAGGAAGAACCCCCAACCCGACTGGTTGGGCGCCAGACGATTGGCGGTGGGGAGGCGTTGCATCTTCTAAGTCTATGGGTCCATCGGTGCATGGGTCCATCGGTGCATGGGTCCATGGGTGCATGGGTCCATGAGGCCGGTCGGATGAACCCTATGGCCCTATGGACCCATGGCCCTATGGACCTATGGCCCTATGGACCACCTCCTACCGCGCGATGTTCCCGAGACGGAACGACCCGAAGCGCCACGGCCGGTTGATCCACGAGCCGCTGCGGACGAGCGCAATGCCGGCAAACACGATGGCCATCGCCGCGACCGTCCGCAGGTCGAATGGCTCGCTCGCCACGAGCGCGCCGAGCACGACGGCAATCAACGGGTTCACGTACGCGTAGATCGAGACGAGCGCGACAGGCAGATGCTTGAGCGCGTAGATGTACGACACGAAGCCGCCCAGCGAGCCGGCCGCGATCAGGTACGCGACGGCCATCAGCCCGCGGGGCGCGAGGCGCACCTCGGACCACTCGCCCAGGGCGAGCCCGACCCCCAGCATTGCGATGCCGCCGGCCAGCATCTGCACGGCGGTCGATCCAAGCACGGAGCTCCCGTGCTTGTGACGCTTCGAGTAGGACGATCCGATCGCCCAGCCGAGACACGCGATCTGCAGCGACACGATGCCCCACGCAAAGTGCGAGCCCGCCGCGTCGTGCAGCCTGAGGTCGGGCCAGACGAGCAGCAGGATCCCGGCGAACCCGACAACGAGCCCGAGGATGGATTCGCGGGTGATGCGCTCCCCGTCGGGGAACAGGCGGTCGACGCCGAGCATGAAGAATGGCACCGTCGCGATGATCACCGCGGAGAGGCCGCTCGGCACGTACTGCTCTGCCCAGTTCACGCCGCCGTTGCCCAGCCCGAGCAGCAGCAATCCCTGAATGGACAGGTCGCGCCACGCCGAGGGGCGTGGGAGCGACTCGCCGCGAGCGCGAGCAATCACCGCCAGCACGACGCCGGCGACAATCCATCGTACGCCGCCCAGAAGCGCCGGCGGCAGCGCTTCCAGACTCAACCGGATCGCCAGGTACGTCGTCCCCCAAATCACGCAGACGGCGACGAGCGCAACATACGCACTGCGCGGAGGCGCGCTCACAGCATCACCTCCTCCGCGCTGGGGACGACACCGAGCGGGAGTCGCGGGCTCTCCTTGATTGTCTCGAGAACGATCGTCGTCCGCGTCGACCGGACGCCTTCGACCGATCCGATTCGCTCGCGGAGAATCTGGGACAGGTGCTCAGGATCGCGCGCGCGAATTTTCAACAACAGGCAGTCATCGCCGGCGACCTGGTGCGCTTCGAGTACTTCGGGGATCGCTGCCAGGGTGTCGCTCACCCGCGCTTCGCCGGGGCGATCGGTGGTCCTGACTGCGACGAAAGCGAGCAGCCGCTGATCCAGCGCTCGCGGATCGAGCACCGTCACGTAGTCACGGACGACGCCGCGTGCCTCGAGCTTGCGAAGCCGCTCGAGCACCGCGGACGGTGCAAGCCCCACGGTCCGGGCAATCTCCGCCTGAGGGATTCGCGCGTTGTCCTGAAGCAGAGCGAGTATCTGGCGATCAACGGGATCCAGCATCTGAACCCTCGACAGCAGAATAATACAGCAGAACAGGCTGTCAAATACTGAATAATATTCAGCCAAGACATGAATCGCACGAATAACTGCCTTGTATCGCCGTCCGCCACGAGCGCGCGATCGACTACCATTTCGCCTCCGCACTAGAGAGAGGATTCGAACCGCATGATGAGATCGCTGTGGCTCGTCGTGATTGGGTTGACCGTCGGATGTTCGGGCGCCGGAGCCGCGAGCGGCGTTCCACTGTCGGCACGGCGTTGATGATCAGGACCGGGGACGATCTGGTCACCATCGTGTTCTCGGGTGTTGCCGACGCGCCGGCAAAGGCGAAGCGCATCTTCGACACCGCGAAGGCCAGGATGTGATTCGAATCCCGCGCGCCGCCGCGTGCGCGCTCGTAGCGCTTTGCAGCAGCGCCGCGCTGCTTGGCCGGGCCGATGCGCCTGCAGCGGTCCCGCTCGTACCTGGACTGACCTTCGTCCTCGCGGTGCACAACACCTTGCCCGCCGGAAACACCGTGGTGAAAAGCGTGGCGCAGGGCGACTACGAGCTGGTCGTCGCGGTGACGGAGGTCGACTCTGGCGGCATCGACGAAACGACCCGCATGGAAGGCGTGGACGAGAACAAGAACCCGATACAGGTCACCATCCGCCGGCGCGTGCTGTCGAGCGATCTGGCAACTGCGCGGCTCCAGATCCTGGGGTTTCACACCGAGGATCCGGATCTGGCGCCAGGCAGCACGTCACTGGGACCGTCGCTCGCGATCGTCCAGGACCTCAAGGCCACGGGACGGGCGGCCTATTCGGTGATGAACTTCTTGCGGCTGTCCACCAGTTCGGGGACGCTGACGCGCGTCGGAACGGCGTCGGTGCCGTTCTCCGTGCTCCTCAACGGCCAGCGGACGACGCTGCCGGCGCTGCGCGTCACCGGGCTGCTCAAGTACGGCGACAAGACCCGGCCGTGGGAGCAGTTCATCTTCGATGACTCGAAGCACCCGGTCACGTTGCGTCTCGCGTATGGGGCGGTCGGCGAGCCGATGATGTCGACGCCGGAATTCACGCGCGAAGTGGTCCGCATTGATTTTCCGGTCGCGAACGATCGTGCGATCGAGACCGCGTTGACCGCGCAGTGCCGGGTGGAAGTCCCGGGCATTTACTTCGATTTCGACCGCGCGACACTCAAGCCCGAGTCGGGTCATGCGCTCACGACGATCGCGGATCTTCTGAGGCGACATCCGGAGTGGAGCCTCCGGATCGAGGGGCATACCGACAACGTCGGCGGCGATGCCTACAACC
>JBKPSY010000157.1:0-24535 GCA_046735235.1 Acidobacteriota bacterium
CTCGAATGGACCTGATCGGCGAAATCCTGCGCTGGCTGGATCGGTATCTTGGCCCCGTGAATACCGCGCCGTAGGCACTGGGTACGAGACGTTCACTCACACAACGACCGTTCTGAGCGTGTGCGAATTTGTGCGAATAGAGTCGGCGCGGGCGCACGCGTGAGTGAGTTGCTGCTCACCTTCCGTTCGCAAGGCACGCGTCAGTTCGCATCAGCGCAGCATTTCAGCAAGCTTGAGGGGCTGGCGCTCGCAAGAGCGTGGGGGTTCGAATCCCCCCTTCCGCACCAGCCTTCGCTCACGTTGTCAAGACGAGGCGTGAGCTTCGGCCTCGCAAGCCACGCGGAGGCTGTCACGCCGTAGCGCCGAAGGCGCGAAGGCGGACCTCCCATCAATCCGTTCCAGGCACGAATTCTCCGTTCCGCGCCGCGGACTCAACCGAGTACGCGAAGAATGTCTCGCAGACGACCGACCCGATCGACCCCTCCCGACCTGACCGACCCGGCCGACCGCACCTAAAGCCTGCCCCTTCTGGGACCGACAACAGCGGAGTGCCCCCCGACCGGGCTGCGTCCAGTCGTGTGCCCGTCTGGGTGAACTGGCTGCTGCTCGCCCTGGTGGCGTACGTGGTGGCCACCGGCGCGTGGATGCTCAGCGGCCTGGGCGGCCCTGAAATCCAGCACTACGTCGGCCTGCTCAGCGACAGTCCAGCAAACATCCTGGCCGTGATCCTGACCGCCGCAGCGGCGGGTCACGTGCCCCGCGGCGCCCTGAGGAACGCCTGGCGGTGCATGGCGGCCGCGTTGGCCTTGTACCTGGTCGGCACCGTCATCGCCACCTCCAGTTGGCTCCACGGCCGCGATCCGTTCCCGGGCGTCGCGGACATCTTCTTCGTCGCCTTCTACCCCGCCGTCTTTGCCGGCGTGCTGTTCCTGATCCGCGCCAGGGCGATGCGCGTCCCCTGGGCGCGGCTCGCCCTCGACGCGGCGATCTTCGTGGTCGGCTTCGGCGCCTTCTTCTGGTTCCTCGTCATCCGCCCCGCCACAGCGATGACCGAACTGGACGTCGTCAAGCAGGCGCTGAGCCAGAGCTACGTCGTGCTCAACTGCGTCCTGTTGCTCGCGTTCGGCGTGCTGCTGCTGACCGGCGCGGATGAAGCGAGCGGACGGCGCGTCCCGCTGCTCCTGCTGAGCGGATACACGACGATGTTCCTCGGCGACATCGTGTGGGCGCTCTCCAAGGTGAGCGGCCACTACCTGCCCGGCGGACTGCAGGACGTGATGTACGTCGCGTGCTACGTCCCGCTTGGCCTGGCCGCTCGTGAGCAGGTGAGGACGGCTGGAAGTCCGTTGCGGACAGTGCCGACCGCATCCGATTCGCTCGTGCACGCGTTGCCGTACGCGGCCATGCTCGTGGCCTTCCTGCTCCTCGTGTACTTCGCGGGCGCCGGCGTCGGCGGGCCGGTCGCCGTGATGACCATGGTCGTGTTCGTGCTCACGCTGCTCGTCATGGTGCGGCAGGGCGCCATGCTGAAAGACGATGCGCGAGTGCGCGAGCGGCGTGCGACCGAAATGGTGGAGGCCCGCTACGCCTCGCTCATCGCGAACACCTCGGACGTGATCATGATCGTGGCCCCCGATGGCGGGCTGCAATTCGCGTCCCCGGCGTTCGAGCGGACGTTCGGGCTGCGGCCCGATCAGGTGCCTGGAAGCAACCTGAAGGACCTGTGGGCCGGCGAGGACCGCGAGCAGCTGAGCACGTTTCTGGCCGACGTGGCCGCCAGCTCCGGCGGAGCCGTCGGGCCCGTCGAGCTACGTCTCGATCGGGGCGCGCGCCGCTACACGCTGGAAGTCGTCGGCAGCAACTTGAGCGAGGACCTGGCTGTACAGGGGCTGGCCCTGGATCTTCGCGACATCACCGAACGCAAGGCTCTCGAGGAAAAGCTGCGCGAGCTGGCATTTCACGACCCGTTGACCCGTCTCCCGAACCGCAATCTGTTCCGCGATCGCGTGAAGCACGCGCTGGGACTCGCGCGGCGGGGACGGCGCCAGGTGGCCGTGATGTATCTCGATCTCGACGACTTCAAGACCATCAACGACACGCTCGGGCACGATGCCGGCGATCGGCTGCTCGAGGCGGTGGCCGCGCGGCTGGTCAAAACGATGCGGACGACGGATACGGTGGCACGGCTGGCCGGCGACGAATTCGCCATCCTGCTCGAGGGAGTCAGCGATATCCCCGACGTCGAGCGGCCGGCCGATGCGATGATCAACGCGCTGGGCGCGCCGTTTCGCCTGGGCGAGGCCACCGTGCACGTGGCTGCCAGCGTCGGCGTCGCGATCTCCACTGCGGAGAGCAGCGCCGAGGAGCTGCTCGGCAACGCCGACATCGCGATGTACAACGCCAAGGCCGAAGGCAAAGACCGCTACGTGCTCTTCGAGCCGCGCATGCAGGAGGTGCTTCGCGAGCGGCTGCGCCTCGAGGCCGACATTGCGCGCGCGCTGGCGAACGAGGAGTTCTTCCTCGAGTATCAGCCGATCGTGGATCTTGGGACTGGCGACCTTCTCGGTGTCGAAGCCCTGGCGCGCTGGCGCCATCCCGAGCGAGGCGTCCTGATGCCGCGGCAGTTCATTCCGCTGGCCGAGGAGTCTCACCACATCATCGAGCTCGGACGCTGGGTGCTGTTGCGGGCGTGTACCGACTGGCGACTGTGGTGCGCTCGGTTTGCTCCGGCCACGGAGTTCCATCTCGCGGTCAACATCTCCGGCCGGCATCTTCAGCAGGGCGAGCTGGTGCGCGACGTCGGCTGGGCGCTCGCCGAATCAGGCCTCGACCCGGGTCAGCTGGTCATCGAGTTGACCGAGAGCACGGTCATGCAGAACACCGAGGCGAACGTCGAACGGCTCCACGGGTTGAAGCAGCTGGGCGTCAGGCTCGCCATCGACGACTTCGGCACGGGCTATTCCTCGCTCTCGTACCTGCACAGATTCCCGATCGACATCCTCAAGATCGATCGCTCGTTTGTCAGCCGCCTCACCAACGCCGACGATGCACCGGAACTCGCCCGCGCGGTGGTCGGACTCGGTGAAACGCTCGGAATCGACACCGTGGCCGAAGGCATCGAGGACGAGCTGCAGGCGTCGATCCTGCGGGAATTGGGTTGCGTGGCAGGTCAGGGTTTCCTGTTCGCGAAGCCGGGTTCGCTGGACCAGCTCACGGCGACCGCCGCCCTGGCTCCGCGTCTTCCGCTGCGCGCCGTCTCGGCCGAGTCTCGAAGCCGGAGGACCGCCGCGCGTCGCGATCTCCAGCGCCGCGCGGGCTGAGCGCGGGCCGCTTGCTCCCGCGACAGCATCAGTTCGAAAAAAACTCTCCGATCGTCTCTACTACATACTCTTGCTGCGAGCGCTGCATTTCCGCATACATCGGCAGTGACAGAATCTCGGTCGCGGCATGCTCGGTATTCGGGAAATCTCCGGCCGTGTATCCCGCGTCCGAATACGCCTCCTGCAGGTGAATGGGAACCGGATAGTGGATCAGCGTTTCAATCTCTCGACTTCGCAGGAACGCCTGCAACTGGTCGCGTCTCTGGGTCCGAACCACATAGACATGAAACACGTGATCACGTTCAGGCAGGACTTCCGGCAATCGTAGGTCGCCGATCGTGCTCAGTCGTTCGTCGTAGAACATCGCGTGTGCCGACCGCCTGCGATTCCATTCGTCCAGGTGCTGCATCTTCACCGTCAGCACGGCCGCCTGAAGAGTGTCCAATCGCGCCGTCCATCCCTTTTCGACGTGATGGTACCTGGCCTGTTGGCCGTAGTTCCGCAGGCACGCCGCCCTCTCTGCCACTTTTGCGTCATTGGTCACCAGGGCACCGCCATCGCCATAGGCGCCCAGATTCTTCGTTGGATAGAAGCTGAAGCAGCCGATGTCTCCCCATGTGCCGGTTCGTCTGCCTTTGTAACGCGACCCATGCGCCTGGCAGGCATCTTCGATCACGAACAGCTCATGGCGGCGCGCGATGTCCGTAATCGCCTCCATGTCGGCAGGCTGTCCGTACAGATGCACAGGCATGATCGCCCGTGTCGCTTTCGTAATCGCCTTTTGGGTGAGGTCAGGATCCATGTTGAAACTGCGCGGATCCATGTCGACCAGCACCGGCCGCGCCCCGACGGCCGACACGGCAAACGCGGTTGCGATGAACGTGTTCGCCGGCAGGATGACCTCATCACCAGGACCGATGTCGAGCGCCACCAAGGCAAGCCTCAGCGCGTCCAATCCCGAGCTGACCCCCACCGCATGACGGCAACCGAGATACCGGGCGAAACACGACTCGAATCTGGCGACGGGCTCGCCGAGGACAAAACCGCCGTTCTCACACACCTCGAGGACGGACCGATCAATTTCTCCTTTGAACTCGCGATATTGGGCCTTGAGATCGACGAACGGCACCCGCAGGGCTGTCATGGGGGTTACTTCTTCAGTCCGACCGAGAGAAGAATGAGCGGCCTGAGGATGCTCCACCAGCCCGCCACCGGCGTCATCTTCGTATAACCGACGGCTTTGGGTGGATAGATCTTCGTGACCGGCTCTTCCTTGAAGCGGTACCCCAGCCGGATTGCCTGATACAGCAGATAAGGCTCCATCTCGTATTGATCGAGCCACGCCTGATCGATATCTATTTTCGGGTCGTCGAACATCGAAACGCGGATGGCTCGGAAGCCGTTGGTGCTGTCGGTCACCAGGCGCCCCGTGACCAACGAGCAGAGGCCGGGGTGAATGACCCGAGTGGCGATTCGCCGATAGACGGGCATGTTCCCGCACTCGCCTCCGGCACGGTAGCGGGAACCCTGCACGAAGTCATATCCCTCCTCGGCAATGGCCTTCACCAGACGTGGAATCTCTGTCGGGCGGTCCTTGTCATTGCCCGCCAGAATCACGAGCACGTCGAACGCGTTGGCACGGGCGTACCTGACGGCGGACCGGATGCCCGCGCCCACTCCGCGGCGCTTTTCATGACTGAGAAGCCGGACGCCCTTTTGCAACACTACTCGTGGAGTGCCATCCGTGGATCCGTCGTCCACCACCAGAATTTCATCGACCAGGCCGTCCACGAATCTGTCGAGCACACTGCCGATCTTCTTCTCTTCGTTGAAGGCGACAGGTACCGCAAGCACTCGGAGTGAGCGCGTCCCGCCGGCGCCGCGGCGGTGCGGGATCTCAGTGACGACTGCGTGTTCCATTCGCCTCGACCAGGCTGACGCGGCCAGCTGCCTCGCGATAGTGCCTGCCGCAGTGGCTGCACGTCGCGGCCGTGCCGGCAAACGTCAGCCGCGCTGCACAGGCGCAAATCCAGCCCTGGACTCGCGAGGGATTTCCATAGCTGAGGGCATGGTCGGGAACGTCAGCCGTCACGACCGCGCCCGCGCCGACCATCGCAAACGCGCCAATGCGAATCCCGCAGAGGATGGTGGCATTTGCGCCAATCGAGGCTCCCTTTCCGATCACGGTGCTCTGGGCTTGCCAGTGTGGGTCGCGGCTGCGCGGCCGGCGATCGTTCGTGAAGGTCGCGTTCGGACCGACAAAGACCCCGTCTTCGAGGGTGACCCGATCCCACACCGACACGCCGTTCTTCAGCGTGACGTCGTTGCCGATCACCGCGCCGGCTTCGACGAAACAGTGATCGCAGATGTTGCAACGCTCGCCGATAGTGGCGCCGGCCATGATGTGCGCGAACGCCCAGATGCGGGTGCCTGCGCCGACGGCGTGGCTCTCCACCAACGCCGTTTCATGTTTGAACACCTCGGCACCGGTCATCGCACTTCCACAGGGGCGCCGCGAGCCTTGAGCGACTGCTGGATCGCTTCCAGGGTCCGGACCACTTCCACGCCGCTCTCCCCATCGGAGACTTCGGCTCGTCCATTCTTGACAGCGCTCAGAAAATACCGGGCCTGTTTTCTCAAGGGCTCTTCCAGCTGAACGCGCGGGATTGTGATATCGCCTTCACGCGCCAGCAACTGAAAGTGTCCGTAGTCGGCGTAATAGGTGTCGCGGACCACGCTCTTATCGAAG
The DNA here is from genome assembly GCA_046735235.1 of Acidobacteriota bacterium. GTDB lineage: Bacteria > Acidobacteriota > Vicinamibacteria > Vicinamibacterales > JAENWD01 > JAENWD01. The sequence goes on from JBKPSY010000157.1 coordinate 6,070, forward strand.
ACCTGCACCGTGCCCAGGGGCGCCAGATCATCCCACGTGATCATCTTGCTGGCGCCGACGATCGTGATTTCACGGACCTTCTTCGGATCGAGCCACGACGCGTGAATCCGGGCCAGCACGTCATTGGGATACCGCAACGAAATGAACGCGATGTCTTCGATGCCCTGCTGCAAAAAGGCCTCGCCGACCGCGGACACCATCAGCGGCCGCGAGCCGAGCAGCCAGTTGAAGATCGACACGTCGTGCGACGCGAGGTCGTACACGGCGTTCACGTCGTGGCGTATCGGCCCCAGGTTCGTCCGGGTCGAGCCGATGTAGTAGAGCTTGCCCGCCTCTCCTGAGTCCAGCAGTTCCTTCACCTTCAGGAGGCCGTTGTGAAACAGAAAGACCTGCCCGACCATCAAGACGAGGTGGCGTTGACGCGCAAGGTCAACGAGGTCTTCCCCTTCCTGCGCCGTCAGGCACAACGGCTTTTCGACGAGAACATGTTTCCCGGCCTCCAACACATCCCTGGCAATCTCGTAATGCATGCGAGTCGGCGCTGCCACGACGACGGCGTCGATCGAGTCTTGCGCCAGCAGTTCCCGATGGTCAGCAAGGCACCGCACTGCCGGATGGGATTGCCGCACGCTCTGCAAACGCCGCAGATCGGGATCGGCAACGGCGGCCACTGTTGAACCAGGCAGCGACGAAAATACGCGGACGTGATTCGGCCCCCAGTGACCGCATCCGATCACGCCGATTGAGATGCCCCGCCCGTCCGCTGCCGGGCTCAACGGCGTCTCTCCCGTGCCGTCACTTCCCGCTCCGAGATCGACGCGCCCTCGTTCCTCGTCAAGGGCGTCCCGCGCGTTCGAATTTGGAGAGATGGAGAGCTGGGAACCACTGCTCGCCGGCCAGCCGATACTGGTGATCTGTCAGCCACTGCAGCAGCCTTTGGTCTCTTCGGGCCGAGCGCGGAGTCCCCGTGGCGTAGAGGGCGTCGTAGCGATCCGGACCTGCGCGCCTGACATCGACCAGGCTCAACACGGCGATCTTCTCTTTGGCGTCGCTTTCGATGTGCCGGTCGATCTCAGCCATCTCCTGCGAGAACGCGTCCACAACACCCAGGTTCTCGCCGAAGACAGTGCGGGCCATCTCGCGCATGCGGGGAAGGTGCTGCCGCAGGCGCCACCAGCGCGCAGAGTCGGCGAATCCGTCGTCGTAATAGGATAGCGACCGCTGCGCCTGCAGGCTGACGACAGCGGCCGTGTGCCCCGACTTGCCGATGTCACTCTTCAGATAACCCGCAGCAGACCGCCAATCCGGCTTGCAGGGCGCCACCGCGCAGTCGTACGGATACCGAAAGAGCCACACGGTGCTGAGGCCGGACAGCACGAGCAGGCTACTCAGGAGCAAGAGTGAGACACCGCTGCTTCTTGCCGGCACCACGGCTCTTGCCAGAATCATGCAGAAAAGCGGCAATGCCGCAGAGCAGCTGCGCTCGATATAGCTGGAGCGCAGGCCGACGGTGTTGATCGCAAGAAGAAACAGTGGAGTGCACAAGAGCAAGCTCGCTGTCACCAGTCCCCACCGTGTGCCGCTCTCGTTCTGGTCTCGAAGCACCGCCCAAAGCCCTTTCAGGAAGAGCGCGGCGAAGAACACCTGGCAACAGAGACTCACGAGCGGCAGATCTCGCCAGCCTGAAGTCTCACGACGGATCTCTGAAAGCGTATTTCCTGTGGGATACCAGTTGAAAAACAGCAGCCAGGCTTCCCGCAGCGAGAACGGCCGTAGATAGAAGGCTGCCGTCGGGATGTCGCCGGCAACGCGATACTTGAACCAGAGAACGCAGGCAAGCAGCAATAGGACGACGGAATTCAGAGCGAGAAATGTCAGCGCGCGTTTTCGGCGCACAACGGCGACGCCGGACAGACACACGACGGGGACTGCCATGTAAAACTGGCTGAGCGTGCCCAGCAACAGCGAGAGAAAGTAAATGGCACACCACGCGAGGCGCGCCCTTGCACTCAACCCTGACGGCTCCTGCAGCTTCAAGAAGGCAAGAAACGCCAGCAGCAGAAAGCACATCATGCCCGCGTACGGACGGGCTTCTGCTGAATACCAGATATGAACCGGTGAGACGCTGAGTAACAGGCATGTGAGCAGCGCCACACCCCGATCGAAGACGGTCCGCGCAATTTGATAGGAAAGGAAGATGGACGCAAGACCGAAAAGGAGTGGCGGCAATCGAAGCGAGAACTCGGTGTCCGGGAAGAGCTTGTCCCAGAAGAACATGATGGTGTAGTGAACGGGCATGTTGCTTTCGAATGCCCAGGCATCCAGCAGATGAAACGTATTGGCCAGGTAGGGTCTGGTGACGGAAATCTCATCGTACCAGAGGCTTTGAGCCATCCACGGCAGCCGCAGCGCGACAGCCAGCGCCAGGATGAACAGAAGCGCCCATTCTTGAGGAAACCGGCGGCTGGCGGAAGAGTAAGTCTGCGACCCTGGCGCGGTGGTCTTCACGAAGGCTGCGGAGTCTTGGTGACCGCGGCTGCAGGTCGATGCGACGGCCGAAACGCGTACGTGAACTGCCTCAGAATATTGTTCTGCGGAAACCCATCCTCGTCCACGCCGTAGTCGCCCGGCAGGTCATAGGACACGTAAGCCGTGCCGAACATCCAGTCGAAGATAGAAAAGTTGTTGCCGTAGTTGCATTCACGAATCGCCGGATCTTTCACATGATGCCAGCGATGCATTTCAGGGCCGACGAAGATGTAAATGAGCGGCCCGATGTTCCACCGGACGTTGGAATGGCTCATCATTCCAAAGAAGACGTCGAAACCCGCCCAGATCAGGATGGCCGTGTCCGATGCCCCGAGGACGAGCAGCGGGAGAATATAAAGCGTGCGATCGAGCAGTTTCTCGAGCGGATGGAACCGGGCGCTCGCCAGAAAATCCATCTGCGTTGAGCTGTGGTGCGTTTCATGAAGGCGCCACCACCAGTGCCAACGATGCTTCAGGCGATGGGTCACGTAGAACAGAAAATCCAGGGTCAGCAAAATACCGATGACCTGGACGAACAGACGCCGGCCTTCCAGGATGTTGAACGAGGTTGCTGGCAGGTAACGGTGACCGAGCTCTGAAATCGCTACCGCGAGAGTTCCATTGACAACAACCCGCATGAAGAAGTGGATCGGAACATAGAGAATGTCCGTCCAGAATCCTCTACGGACGATGCCCTGATTCGGGCGGAGCGGAAACAGCCGCTCGGCCACGAAGAAGAACGCGGCAAGGGCGCCGAAGAGATACAGCATCGGGATAGCCGAGTTTGGCGAACCCTAGCGCAGACAACGCGTCGAGTCAACAAAACACGCCCGTGCTCAGGAACACGTCAGCGCCGGACGCTGGAAAAGCGGTAAGCTCTCCGCATCCACGGCGCATGCGCCAGACTCATACACCCGGCTGGGCAGTTCTCGCCGCAACCGCCGCCTGCATAACGCTGGCGGTCTCGAGCACCCTTCGCTCGCAGGCGCCCGTTGCTGCAGACAAAGCCGCGTCAGTCCGCCCGATCAGCTTCGACCTGGATATTCGCCCCATCCTCACGCAGAACTGCTTCGCTTGCCACGGCCCGGACGAGACGAAGCGCAAAGCCAGGCTCCATTTCGACACCCGCGACGGCGCCTTCTCGCGGCCCAATGTGATCGTCCCTGGCGACACCGCCAAGAGCCGGTTGATCCAGCGGATTACGAACGACGATCCGGACGAGCACATGCCCCCTCCCGACTCGGGGCATGCGCTCACTCCGGCGCAGATCGCCCTGCTCACGCGGTGGATCGCCGAAGGCGCCAAGTGGGATCTGCACTGGGCGTATGTCGCGCCGACGCGTCCCGAGCTGCCCGCCGTCAGACAACAGCAGTGGGTGAGAAATCCGATCGACCGGTTCGTCCTGGCCCGGCTCGAGCACGACGGCCTGCAGCCGTCGCCGGCAGCCGACAAGGCGACGCTGCTGCGGCGCGTCACGTACGATCTGACCGGCCTCCCGCCGACGCCCGCGGAGATCGACGCGTTCCTCTCCGATCGGTCACCAGATGCCTACGAGACGCGCGTCGATGCCCTGCTGAAATCGCCGCACTACGGCGAGCGCATGGCCGTGCCCTGGCTCGACACCGCGCGCTACGCCGACACGCACGGGTACCACATCGACAGCCTGCGCGAGATGTGGCACTGGCGCGACTGGGTGATCGACGCGTTCAACCGGAATCTCCCGTTCGACGAGTTCACCGTCGATCAGATCGCGGGCGATCTGCTGCCGCAGGCCACCGATGCCCAGAAGATCGCCTCGGGGTTCAACCGGAACCACATGGTCAACTTCGAGGGCGGGGCGATTGCGGCGGAGTACCAGGTCGAATACGTGATCGATCGCGTCGAGGCCACGTCCACGACGTTCATGGGCCTGACCATGGGCTGTGCGCGCTGCCACACGCACAAGTTCGATCCCATCACGCAGAAGGAGTTCTACCAGTTCTTCGCGTTCTTCAACGGCGTCCCCGAACAGGGCCTCGACGGTCAGCGTGGCAACGCCGTGCCGTTCATGCAGCTGCCGAGTGACGAGCAGCGGGCGCAGCTGGACGCGCTGAAGACCCCCATCAAGTCGCATGAAGACGCGCTCGCGGACGGGATCGTCGCGCCGCTCCAGGAGCAGTGGGAAGCGTCCGTGCGTGCCACGCCGATGAGCATGCACAGCGAGGGGCTCGTCGCGCACTACGAGCTCGACGGCAATTTCTCGGACATCTCCGGTCACTATCGGCACGGGCACGTCGTGGCCGGCGATCCCGGATTCGATCGGGGCATGGTCGGCAAGGCGGTGTACTTCGACGGCGACACCGAGGTCAGCTTCGGGAACGGCGCCGCGTTCGATCGCAGCCATCCCTTCACGCTGGCGGTGTGGTTGAAGGGCGGCTATGGGCGCCAGCCGACCACGGCGTTCCAGAAGCTCGATGCCGATGGCCGCGGCATGCGGTGGGCGTTCGACGACCTCACGATCGTCGACATTCAGAAGTGGGCTGGCAAGCTCTCGATCAGGTTGGCTGGCCCTCCTGGTGCCGGAGCGATCGAGATCCGGTCCACGGATCGTCTGCGCGTCGCCGACTGGCAGCAGATCAGCCTCACCTACGACGGCTCCGGCCGCGCGGCCGGGCTGACACTCTATCGTGCTGGACAACCGCTCGAACGCGAGGTCGTGCACGACGATCTGACAGGTGACTTTGCCACGAGCGCGGAGCTGACCCTCGGCCGCCGGGTCGGCGGCAGCTCGTTCCGCGGGGCGATCGACGATCTCCGCATCTACGACCGCGTGCTGCCGGCGGCGCAGATCGCGGAGCTTGCCGTCCACTACCCCGCGCAGGTGATCGTGTCCGGCGTCAGCGGAAAGCGGACGAAAGAGGAAGCCGAGCGCGTCCGCGAGTACTTCCTGACCTTCGCGGCTCCCGACGCCCTGCGGACCTCGTACGCCGAACTGACAGCCCTCCGATCGCAGAAGTCCGACCTCGATCACGCCATTCCCACGACGATGGTGATGGCCGAGATGGAGAAGCCACGAGATACGTTCGTCCTGGCGCGCGGCGACTACCGCAACCAGACGGACAAAGTGCAGCCGGGTGTGCCGTCCGTGCTGCCACCCCTGCCGAAGGACGCGCCCCTCAATCGTCTGACGCTGGCCCGATGGCTTGTCGATCCGTCGCATCCCCTGACCTCCCGCGTTGCCGTGAACCGCTTCTGGCAGATGTACTTCGGCCTCGGCCTCGTGAAGACCCAGGAGGACTTCGGCGTCAGAGGCGATCCACCGTCCAACCCGGCGCTGCTCGACTGGCTCGCGACGGAGTTCATCCGCACGGGATGGGACGTCCGGGCGATGCAACGGCTGATTGTGACCTCGGCGACCTATCAGCAGACGTCGAAGGTGACGCCCGCGCTGCTCGACAAGGATCCCGAGAACCGCCTGCTCGCGCGGGGCCCGCGCTCGCGACTGCCTGCCGAGATGATTCGTGACACCGCGCTCGCCGTGGGCGGCCTGTTGAACCCGTCCGTCGGTGGGGCGAGCGTGTTCCCGTATCAGCCGGCGGGACTCTGGGAGGAAATGGCCTTCGGCGACGGATTCTCGATGCAGAGCTACACGCAGAGCCATGGTCCGGACCTGTATCGCCGTGGGCTCTACACGTTCTGGAAGCGCACCAATCCACCGGCCTCGCTGGCCACCTTCGATGCGCCCGATCGCGAGAAGTGCACGGCGCGACGGACGCTGACGAACACGCCGCTTCAGGCACTGGCCCTGATGAACGACCCCACGTACGTCGAGGCGGCGCGCGCGCTGGCGCAACGGGCTCTGCTCGAAGGCGGCCGCGAGGTTGACGGACGGATCGCCTATGCCTTCCGGCTCGCGACTGCCCGCCGCCCGTCGGCTGAAGAGACGGCCGTCCTCCGGGCGTTGCTGTCCAGGCAACTGGCGGGCTTCCGCCGCGACAAGAAGGCCGCAAAGGAACTGATCGCTGTCGGTGAATGGAAACCGGACCCGAAGCTCGACGCGAGCGAGCTGGCGGCGTGGTCGATGGTCTCGAGCACCATCCTGAACCTCGACGAGACGATCACCAAGGAATGAAGGCGATGAGCATCAACCGCGACCTCGATCTTCACATCACGCGGCGGCAACTTTTCGGTCTCACGGCGAAGGGCATCGGTGTCGGAGCGCTCGCCTCCCTGATGGGAATCGAAGCCCTGGCGGCCGCGGACCGCGATCCGAGGACGGGAGGGCTGATCGGGCTGCCGCACTTCGCGCCGAAGGCCAAGCGCGTCATCTTCCTGCACCAGTCCGGCGGCCCGTCGCAGCTGGAGACGTTCGACTACAAGCCGATGCTCGAAACGCTGCAGGGCACGCAGATCCCTGACTCGGTGCGCAACGGCCAGCGCGTTGCGCAGACGATGGGCCAGTCGTCGCTGCCGCTGGCACGCTCGATGTTCGCGTTCTCGCAGCACGGACAGGCGGGCACCTGGGTGAGCGAGCTGCTGCCGCACACCGCGAAGATCGTGGACGACATCACCGTCATCAAGACGATGAACACCGACGCGATCAACCACGACCCGGCGATCACGTTCATCCAGACCGGGTTTCAGCAGCCGGGACGTCCGAGCATGGGCGCGTGGCTCAGCTACGGGCTCGGCAGCGAGAATCAGAACCTCCCGGCGTTCGTCGTGCTCCTCTCGCAGGCGCAGGCCCTCAACACCGATCAGCCGCTCTTCTCCCGTCTCTGGGGCAGCGGCTTCCTTCCGTCGAGCTACCAGGGCGTCCGCTTCCGCGCGGGGGCCGCGCCAGTCCTGTATCTCGAAGACCCGCCCGGCGTACGCAAGACGTCGCGGCGTCAGATGCTCGACGCGGTGGCGAAGCTCGATGCCATGAAGTTCGCCGCTTACGGGGATCCCGAGATCGAAACGCGCATCGCGCAGTACGAGATGGCGTACCGGATGCAGACGTCCGTGCCCGATCTGATGGACGTGTCGAAGGAAACCGACGCGACCTTCGAGATGTACGGGCCCGATTCACGCAAGCCCGGGACGTACGCCGCCAACTGCCTCATGGCGCGGCGCCTCGCCGAGCGCGACGTGCGCTTCATCCAGCTGTATCATCGCGGCTGGGACCAGCACAACGATCTGCCCCGCGATATCGCGCTGCAGTGCCGTGGGACGGATCAACCGACGGCGGCGCTCATCACGGATCTCAAGCAGCGCGGTCTGCTCGACGAGACGCTCGTCGTCTGGGGCGGGGAGTTCGGGCGCACGGTGTTCAGCCAGGGCAAGCTCACCGACGCCAACTACGGGCGCGATCACCATCCGCGCAACTTCTGCATGTGGGTCGCCGGTGGTGGGATGAAGCGGGGGACCGTGCTCGGCGAGACCGACGATTTCAGTTACAACATCGTCTCCGACCCGGTGTCCGTGTACGACCTGCAGGCGACCATCCTGCACGTGCTGGGCATCGACCACAAGCGCCTGATCTACAAGTTCCAGGGCCGTGACTTTCGCCTCACCGACGTGCACGGTGAAATCGTGCAGAAGCTCCTGGCCTGACTCGGAGACACCTGGTCCACTCGTCGGATTGATCTGTTACAAGGAGCTCGCGATGTCTCGATTCGTCTCTCTGCTCGTCGTCGCGCTGACCGCAGGCGTGATCGCCGTTCACGCTCAGAGCGCTTCATCCAACGGCGACAGCCTGATTGGCACCTGGTCCGGCACCTATGCCGGTGACGGCGCCGGGAAGTACACGATGGTGTTTTCACGCGACGCCGCTAAGAAGATCGGCGGCACCGTTGAGGCGACGGCCGATGCGGGCAACGGGTACACCGCGACCTTCAAGTCGATCGTCGTCGATGGCACGACGGTCAAGATGGCATACGACGACCCGGAGAACGCCGTTATGGAAGTGCAACTCGAGGGCACTATTGACGGCAGCTCGATGACAGGAACCTGGAAGAGCGTCGACACCGGCGCCAAGAGCGTCGCCGCGAGCGGGACGTTCAGCGGATCGAAGCGCTGAGGAGAGCCGTTCGCCCTGACCGGCCGTCCCGTGAGGGAACGGCCGGTCCGGCCGGGCGCCGATCCGTCGTCAGTTGATCGTGAAGGGCAGTGCGAACATCGCCGGATTCGGCGACGCGAGCGGGTGCAGCACGCCCGTGCACGCCGAGTTCACGGCCTGAAACAGCCTCGCCGCGAAGTCGAAGCTGCCGTCGGCCGGCAAGGAGGTCGTCGGCAGGGAGTCGGCGACCTTCGAGTGTACGGTCACCAGGAAGCTGCTGCCCGCCGGGACGGTCACGTCCTGGAGACAGAGGCTCTGGCCGCTCGGCGTTCCACCGCTCGCCACCAGGAGCGTGATGTTCGACGTGTCGAACTCACCGGAGTCGGCATAGGTGAACACCGCGTTGGCGCCGTTGGTCGCGAAGTCCGGATCAAGGTGGACGCCGAGGTCGAACGACTGATCCGCGGCACAGGTGTTCGCGATCAGCACGTTATCGGAGAACTGGCCCGGGTTCGAGCTCACGACCTGGTTCTTGTGCGCGCCATGATCCGGAACGACCAGACCGGTCGTCGACAGGGCCGGCAGGGTTAGATCCTGGTCGGTGACGAAGTCGTAGACCTTCAGACACTGCGATGAAGGGTGCGCGAGGAGGATGTGTACCTGGATGTTCGTGACGGTGCCGACACCTGGACCCGCATCCAGCTTGAGATTGCCAACGAGCTCGGTGCCGTCGGCATTGGAGGGAGGATTTCCGTCCTTGTCGAGGCCGATGAGCACGCTGACGGTGGACACTCCGCTCTGGCCCGTGACTGTCAGCAGGAACGTGTTCGGGGACGGCTCGAACTTCACGTTGCCGCCCTGCTGATCCTGCTGCAGCGTGAAGGTGATTCCCGAGCCGTAGTTCGTGGCCTTTCCGCTGCCAGCGACGACTGACCAGTCGACGTCGAACGTGGCAAAGGATCCCAGCGTGAACTCGTTCGCGGAAACGGTGTAGAAGAGCTGAATCGTCCCGGTCGCCTGTCCGTTGTTCACGATCACAGGTGCGCCGGTGGCGTTGCTCACGGTGGCCTTCACCGAGTCCTTGGCCCACGCCGAACCCGCACCTCCGGCACACACCAGGGCGACCAGGGTGAGCATGGTCGCCTGTCTCATCATCCGAGTCTTCATGGCTCGCAACACTCCTTGGCTCCCTGCCGGCTCGCGCCTTCCGGAATCGCGGCGAGGAAGAGACAACGTTCGAAGTCCTGTCGAACTATCTGTTCGTCAGGAGACAGGTCTCAAGCGGGGCAATTGGAATGCCGCGAGCTACTCGGTTGGTTAAGTACCAGAGGAACAAGGTGATGCGGAGCGGTGCGATGGATGCGAGCGGCCGCCCTGTCTGGCGGGAGCCAGAACATCCTCGCGCGCGGCAAAGACGTTGGCGCGTCCTTCCGCGGCGAAACTGCACCGCCGGGGCTACTGGACGGCCGCTCGCGCCATGTCAGCCGGGAACGTGATCCCCAGCGTCGTGGCGACCTTCTGGTTGAGCACGAGCTTCTTCACCGCGACTTCCTCGAACGGGATGTTCCTGGGCTGCTCGCCGCGCAGCACCCGCGCAAGCACTCTCGACGCGGCCTTCCCCGTTTCATACCAGCCGATGCCGACCGCCACGAGCGCGCCTTTCAGAACGAACTCCGGGTCGTTGATGATGAGTGGCAGCTTCGCGTCGCGAGCCGCTTTCGCAATCGCGTCGAACCCCTGCAGCGCCGTGTTGTCGCCGGTTACCCAGAGCGCCTGCACGTCCCGATGAGTCAGCACCTGTGCCGCCTGGAAGATTTCACTCGTCCCCGTGATGGCGATCTCCTCCAGCTTGATGCCGCGCTGCTGGAAGATCGGCCGCGCGACGCTCATGACCTTCATCGAGTTGGCTTCCGACGTGTTGTAGAGCGTCCCGACCGAGCGGACGCCCGGCACGAGGCGCTTGATGGTGTCGACGGTGTCCTCCACGGGCGGGAACGATCCCACGCCCGTGACCCTCGGCAGATGATCCGTGCGGCTTTTCCCCGCACCCGCCGCAATCGGATCGTAGACATACGTGAACACCACCGGTTTCGACCGCGCCATCGTCGCCGCGGCGGTCAGCACCGGCGTCGTCATGGCGACGATGACGTCGACGTCGGAGCTGTCGTAGTTCTGAATCAGCAGCGGGATGTTGGCGATCTCCCCTTGCGCATGCGCACGGCGGATCTCCAGGTTGACGTGTTCCTCGATACCTTGTTCCTTCAGGCCGTCGAAGAGGCCTTTCATGCAGCTGTCGGCCCCTTCCTCTGGCGCGAAGTACACGAGGCCGATCTTGTGCTGCATCGAAGGGCCGCTCGATCCGCCGCCGCATGCGGCGAGCGAGGCGGCGATCAGCAGGACGAATGTCGCTTTCTGTGTCGTCGTCATGTTCACTCCACGACTGGCTCGAATGCGCCCGTCTGCGCGTCCGTACTACTTTACGCTGTCCTTGGAGAAGTCCGCCTTAGGTCCTGATCAACGTCATGCGCGGCGAGTTCAACGCTACGTGATGAAGGCCACGTCGCTAGTCCCTGTGCCCCACGCCCGCCTGCTTCAACACCTCGAGGTTGTGTGCGGCCGGCGCATAGCTTGGCATCACTCGAAGCCTCCTCGAACTCCGCTCTCGCGTCCTGGAGGCGTCCCATGCGCGTCAACGCGATGCCGAGGTTCGTCCTGGCGACGACGTTCCGAGGTGCAATGGCCAGTGATCGGCGGTAGTGCTCGATGGCCTGACTGGTGTCACCGCGCTCCATCAGGAGGTTGGCGAGGTTAGCGGCCGCGAGCCACACGCCCCCGACCTCGAGCCTGCGCAGGATCAGCCAGAGCAGGACCACGCTCGTCGCGTGCAACAGCAGGCTGACGAGGTGATACCCGAACACGGCATCGCCCCAGAGATGCTGCTGGATCCAGAAGACCGTGTGCAGGAGGGGGTAGTACTGCTGCGTCGCGCCGGGCTCGAACCAGATCCGCACCAGGCCCGCCACCGATCGCAGCTCGGGCCTCGTGACATGCGCATCGTCGTCCCACAGGAACTGGCCATTCAGCGCGGGGGCGAACGTCACGACGGCCAAGGCGATGAGCAGAAGCCAGGCCCAGCCCGATCCGAAGTCGGCTGCCGACGACCGGGCCACGGGTTTCGGATTGTTGGGGCGTCCTCGGTGCCGTTCCCGGGCGCGCGCGCTCATCGAGGCATGCTACATCGCGCCGTAGATGCTCTGGCTCAGACCTGTAACGCTGGGCGGGCCGAGCTGAAGTTCGGCCCGCCGACTGACCCAATCGCAGGGCCCGACCTCAGTCGCGCCGTCTAGCGTGTGTAGACCGTCGCCTCGACCGACATGCCAGGCCGCAGCATGCGCTGCAGATCCTGCTCGCGCTTGATCACGATCTTCACCGGCACGCGCTGCACGACCTTCACGAAGTTCCCGCTCGCGTTCTCGGGAGGCAGCAGGCTGAACCGCGCGCCGGTCGCGGCGGCGATGCTGTCCACCGTGCCCTGCACGGAGTGCCCGTAGGCATCCACCTTGATCGACGCCGGCTGGCCCGGCCGAATCGCCGCCAGCTGCGTCTCCTTGAAGTTCGCCGTCACCCAGACCTGCTCGAGCGGCACGACGGCCATCAGCGGTTGTCCGGGCTGCACGATCTGCCCGACCTCGACGCTCTTCCGGCTCACCATGCCTCCGACGGGCGCGCGAACGGTCGCGTACTCGACGTTCAGTTTCGCCTGTGCGACGACGGCTTCCTGCTGCGCCACCTTGGCATCCGCGGAGCTGGCGTGCGCTTCGATCGCCGTGACCTGCGCCGGCACGGTCGATGCCGCCGACAGGCTGGACGAGGCTTGCGTCAGCTTGCCCTCGGCCTGCGACTTGCGGCTCTGCATGATGTCGATGTTCTTCTGTGCCAGCACGACTGCCGCCTGCGCCGACTCCAGCGCCGCCTTCGCCTGCTGCTCGGTCGCGACCACGAAGTCGTACTGCTGGTGCGACACTTCGTCCTTCGCGACGAGCGCCTCGAGACGCGCCTTGTCCTTGGACGCGCGCGTCAGGTTCGCTTCCGCCTCGCGCTGTCGCGCCTGTGCCGACGCCAGGCTCGCCTGCGCGGCCTCGATGTCGCGCGATGCCAGGTCGACACCGGCCTCCGCGTTCTGCTGCTCCGCCTTCGCGCCGGTCAGCTGCGAGCTCGCCATCGTCGAGTTGACGGAGACGCCCGAGCGCGCCGCCTGCGCCGCCGCGCGCGCTTCGGCCAGGTCGGCTTCCGCCTTCGCAAGCGCCACCTGCAGGTCACGCGGATCGACCTCGACGAGCACGTCGCCCTGCTTCACCTCCTGGTTGTCCTGCACCAGGACACGCTGGATCGTGCCGCCGACCTTCGCGGCAATCGGGGCGATGTGCCCGTCGATCTGCGCGTCGTCGGTCGTCTCCCGACCCGACAGATGAATCCACGCCGCGACCACGATCGCGACGACGATGAGACCTCCGACCACCAGCCACCGCGCGCGGCCGCGCAAGCCTCCAGGCGCTGCGGTCAATGACTCGTCGGCCATGACGTCTTCCCCTCCAGAATCTGCAAGAATTCCTGTTCGCCCAATCCCAGGGCGCGGGCCAGCGCGGCCTTCGCCACGTTGTGGGAATACAAGCTGCCGATGAAGTTCTCGCGGGTGCCGCTGAGCGCCTGCTGCGCTTCGACGACCTCGAGGTTGTTGGTGACGCCGGCCCGGAAACGATCCTCGGCCTGGGCCAGCGCCTGCTCGGCGACGGTCACGGCATCGCGCGCCACCGACACCTGGTCGGACGCGGCGGCAAGATCGAGCGTCGCCCCTTGAACTTCGTAGTAGATCCGCGCGCGCAGATCGTCAGCCTCGGCGAGCCGCGTCTTGAGCTCGGCGTCGGCCTCGATCGATCGCGCCTTCGTCTTGCCGGCGTCGAAGAGCGGCACGTGGACGTTGGCGGCGGCAGTGAACGTGGCGAGCATCGACTGCGTCGTGTTGCCGATCGCACCGTAGTCGGCGTCGAACGTCAGCGAGGGCAGGTGCGCCTGTCGTGCCGCCGTGCGCTCGGCCTCCGCCGCAGCGACGCGCGCCTGCGCCGCCTTGTAGTCGTCGCGGCCCGCGTACGCCAGCTTCGCCGCGAGCGCGACGTCTACCGGCGGCGCCGCGACGAACGGGACCTCGTCGGCGAGCGTAAACGCCTGACCCAGCGGCAAGCCAATCGCGCGCGCCAGCGCGAGCATGTCCTTGTCCAGGTCGTTCCTCACGACGATGAGATGCTGCCGGGCCGTGCGCAGTTCGACCTCGGACCTGAGCGCATCCAGCTTCGGGACCACGCCCGCTTCATTCTGGTCGACAGCGAGGCGGTGCACCGTTTCCGCCGTCTTCTCTTCCGCCTGCGCGGCGTCCACGCGGCTCTTGTCGGCGACGGCCACCAGATAGAGGTTCGTGATGGCGGCAACGACAAGGCTGCGCGTGTCGGCGTAGCCGGCCTTCTGCGCTTCCAGCGTCTGCGCGCCGGCGCGCGCTTCGTTGATGGCGCTCAGATCCACGAGCGACTGCGAGAGCCGCACGCGCGCGTCATAGAGGCTGAACGGCCCGACCAGCTGTGGAATGCCAGGCGCCGTGAAGCCGAACGCCGCGAGATTGATCTTTTCGCGCGCCGCCTCGAGGTTGCCCGACACGTTCGGGAGGAGGCCCGACAACGCGCGCCAGCGCTGGCCTTCCGCCTGGCGCACGCGCTGCTCGTCCACCAGCGCGGCGAGGTTGTGATCGAGCCCTTGCCTCACGGCGTCGGGCAGCGTGAGCGCGATCGGCTCGGCCGAGGCTGTGCCGGTGGGCACGCCACCGGCGAGCGGGCCGTCGATCCTGGTCATCCGCGTCTGCGCGAACGCGCCCGGCGCCACGCCGAGTGCGAGCGTCAGCGCAAGTCCAATCACACGAGCCGTCATCGTCCCGCCACTCCCAGCCACGCGAATCGCACGACGCTCTCGATGTCGTCCTCGAGGCTCGATCCCGACCAGCCGCGCAGGCGCCGCGTGATGACGCCGTACGTCAGCGCGCCGATGGCCAGCGCGACACTGTGCATGTCGTTCCGATCTGGAAACCCACGCTGCAGCTCCGCTTCGAGCAGCGACACCTGCTGCAGATAGAGCTGCTGCATCTCGACGTGGACGCCGCACGCATCCGCCGAGAGCTCGTGGAGCTCCGCGTAATAGAGCCGGAAGAAGTCGACGTGACGCTCGAAGTACTTCGCCTTGGTCTCGATGAACGCGCGGACCTTGTCGAACGGCGTGTCGGCGTTGCGCACTTCGGTCATGACGTGCTCGTGCAGCTCGCGCAAGCCTTCGAGCGCCGCAGCCGCATACACGTCGGTCTTCGACCGGTAGTAGAGGTAAATCGTGCCCTTGGCGATGCCGGCTTGTCTGGCGATCTCGTCCACGGTCGCCGCCGCGAAGCCGCGTGCGGCGAACACCCGCCGCGCGGCGTCCAGAATCTCGCCTCGCCGGAACTCCGCGACGACGTCCCGCTTCGACGGGCGTGTCAGATGGGGAGGCTGCTCGGACCGATCACCAGTGACCATCTGGTCATTATACATGACCGTGTGGTCATACAAATGACCAATTGGGAAATGTCGGCTGTACTGCTTGTGCTAGAACAGCTTACGGGGTATGAGTCGCCGGGATCAGGGCTGGCGGCCGCGGCGACGAAAGAGCTCGATTGCCATGGGCGTCAGCGAAACGACCACGATCCCGAGAGCCACGATCGAGAAGTTGTTGCGCACGACGGGCACGTTGCCGAAGGCGTACCCAGCGCCCACACAGAGCCCTACCCACAGCACGCATCCGACGATGTTGTAGATGGCGAAGGTGCGATAAGTCATCGCTCCCGCGCCGGCCACGAAGGGCACGAAGGTCCGGACGATCGGCACGAACCGCGCGAGCACCACCGCAAGGCCGCCGTGACGCTCGAAGAACGCATGCGCGTCCGCGAGATGTTTCTCGTTCAGCAGGCGGTGCCAGAAACTGCTTCGATCGTGCGCGGCGAAAATCCGTGGACCCGCGACGCGGCCAATCTGGTAGTTGACCGCGTTGCCGATAGTCGCCGCGGCAACGAGGGTCAACAGGAGCGCCGGGCCGTCGAGGATCCCCGTTGCCGCCAGGGCGCCGCACGCGAACAGCAGCGAGTCGCCTGGAAGGAACGGCGTGACGACAAGTCCCGTTTCGGCGAACACGATCAGGAAGAGGATCCCGTAGATCCAGGGCCCATACGCGGTCGCGACGTCGGCCAGGTGCTTGTCGAGATGCAGGAAGAGATCGATCAGGGCGCGCATGCGGAACCCCGATTCTCTCACGTCATCGGAATTGGCAGGATGCGCTGAATTCCTGGAACGAAAAGATCACCTGGATTCTGGGATTTCAGTGATTCAAGAACGCTCACACCGTTTGATTATTGGGGCGAAGGTCGCAGATCCCAATCCCAGAAATCCCTGAATCCAGGTGTCTTTTTCGTTCGAGAAATCCAGAAAAATCAGCAAATCCCGCGCGTGCTACGATCGGGGCAGGAGAATCTCCAATGGACCGCTTTGGATCCGCGCCCGTCCCGTACCCGTCTGCCGCCCGGTCTGACGCCGAGCGCGTCGGCGCGTTCCTGCGCGCGACCTATGGCTGGATGGCCGCCGGCATCGGCGTCACGGCCATCGTCGCGCTGGCGCTCGCGAGCTCGCCGGATCTCGCCATCGCGATCATCCGCAGCCCGTTCGGAATGATCGGACTGGTGATCGCGCAGTTCGCCGTCGTGATCTACCTGTCGGCGCGCGTGAACCGGATCGCCCCCACGACGGCCGCGGCGCTGTTCCTCGGCTACTCCGCGCTGACGGGCGTGACGTTCTCGATCATCCTGCTCGCCTACACGCGCGAATCGGTGGCCGAGACGTTCTTCGTCTGCGCGGGCATGTTCGGCGCGCTGGCCGCGTTCGGCACCCTGACCAAGCGCAACCTGACCGGCCTCGGTCAGTTCATGTTCATGGGGCTCATCGGCCTCCTGATCGCGTCGCTCGTCGGGATCTTCTGGCAGAACGACCTGCTGCAGTTCCTGATCTCGTTCCTCGGCGTGATCGTGTTCAGCGGCCTGACGGCCTACAAGGCGCAGCAGTTGACGGCGATGGCGCTGGCGCTTCCGGAAGGACAGACGGGTTCGTATGCGGTGGTGGGGGCGCTGTCGCTCTATCTCTCGTTCGTGAACCTGTTCCTCTCGCTGCTCCGCTTCTTCGGCGGCCGCCGGGACTGACGCGCTCAGCCCCGTCGATTGACGATGTTTTGGATTTGCGCGAACGAAAAGAACACTTGGATTCTGGGATTTCAGGGATTCAATAACGTCAAAGCTTTCTGAAATCCGGTACCAACGTCGTACAGCTAATCCCAAAAATCCCTAAATCCTGGTGTCTCTTCCGTCGTCTGCGGCATCACGACCTGGTGCCGCCCAGGAATTTCCCTAGCATCCCGACCACGTCGTCCATCGCCGAGCCGTCGTGGTTGGCGTCGAGCATGGACGCGACTTGGCCCATCATGCCGCTCGATTGCGCCGCGGCTGGCGCGGCGCCGGCCTGGCTCGTCTGACGCGCCAGCGATCCCATCACCAGCGTCGCCCCGATTGGCAGCATCTGCTTCAGCAGGTCCTGGCTGATTCCGGCCTGGGCCGCCGCGTTCGCGGTGACCTCGTGGCTGACGCTCCTGTTGCCCAGGATGTGGCCGAGGATATTGTTGCCGTCGGCGACGGTCGATGGATCGCCGAGGCGACTCGGGTCGTTCAGGTACTGATCATGCTGGCCGCTGGCCAGCGCGCCGAGCAGGCCCTGCAGGCCGTTCGCGCGACGCGAGTTGACCTCAGCTACACCGCAACAGTACAAGCGTGGCACCGGCCCGGATTTGGCATCGGGTCCGGCGGGAGGCTCTCGTGACGTCGAAGGCCCGCAAGCCGCTTATCTTCGTGCCGCAGGGCGCGTTCGCGCTCCCCTTCATCGTGAGCGTGGCGTTCGTGGCGTCCGCGCGTGCGCAGGCGCCTCCCCAGCCGCCCGCCTCGACGCCTCCGACCGCGCCGCTGACGCTCACGCTGGCCGACGCAACCACGCGCGCGCTGACGTCGAACCCCGCCCATCTCGCCCGAGCGCTCGATCTGGGCCTGGCGGGCACGGATATCGAGATCGCGAAGGCACGGCCGAACCCTGACTTTCTGTACGAGAACACGCGCGACGCTCCGACGAGCGCGTTCGTCTTCACTCAGCCGGTGGAGCTCGGGGGCAAGCGCGGACACCGGATCGCCGTCGGCGAGACCGCGCGTGAGGTCGTGAAGGCGGATCTCGCCCGCGAGACGGCAGACCTCAAGAGCGATGTCCGCCACGCGTTCTACCGGCTGCTGGCCGCCGATCGTCGCGTCGCCGTCACGCAGAACCTCGCCACGGTGGCGGCGCGCGCGCGCGATGCGGCCCGCGCGCGATTTCAGTCGGGCGACGCGCCGCAACTCGATCAAGTGCAGGCGGAGCTCGCATTCGCACGTGTCTCCAACCTGGCCGCCACGGCCACGGCCGAGCGCGCGGCGCTCGAAGACGAGCTCGACGGCCTCATCGGCCTGCCGCCCGGCACGCCGCTGGCGCCGACGGGCGACCTGTACGTCGACGGCCTGGACAGTGTCGCGCCAGAGGTCAGCGTCACCCCGGCGAGCGTCGATCTGACGGCCGCCGCCCGGCGAACGGCTGCCGCCAACGCCGCCATCGATCTCGCGAAGTCGGCGCGGGTACCTGACGTCGCGCTGGAGGCCGGCCTGACGTACGACGCGCCGCCGGATTTCACCTACGGCTGGAAGCTTGGCGCCTCGCTCACCGTGCCGCTCTTCACAAC
>JBKPSY010000158.1:0-14958 GCA_046735235.1 Acidobacteriota bacterium
GTCATATCGTTCATTACACACCGGACCCGGATACGCTCGGCACGGGCACAAACGTCGACAGTCTTTACACCGACACCGCGGGTAATCTCTGGGTCGGGGGCGGGGGTTCCGGCCTGGCGCGCCTCGACCCTGGGAGCGGCCGCTTCACCCATTATCGGCATGACCCTGATGACCCTGGCTCCCTGATTTCAGACAACGTCTACACGATCTACGGAGACCGGCACGGTCACATGTGGGTCGGCAGCCGGCACGGCTTGAGCCGCTTCGAGCCAGCGAGCAACACCTTCACTAACTATCTGCCTACGCCGGACGATCCGGGCAGTCTTCTGAACTGGGTCTGGACCATTCATCAGGATCGTTCCGGCGCGTTGCGGTTGGGCACGTTTGGCGGCGCGCTCATCGACTTCGACGAAGAAGCGAAGACGTTTACTCTTCACGCACCAGACGCGCGCGATCCTCACCGCCTCAATGGCGGCGGGATCACCACGATTCACGAAGACGGGAGCGGAACGCTGTGGCTCGGCGGGTTCGACGGACTGTACCGCTACGACCGCCAGAGCGGACGCTTCTACCGCTATACGGAAGCCCAGGGCCTGCCGAGCAGTACCATCCGCTGCATCCAGGAAGATCGTTCGGGCAGGCTGTGGCTCAGCACACAGAAAGGTGTGTCCCGCTTCGATCCCAAGCTGGAGACGTTCAGAAACTACGACGTCGCCGACGGGCTACAGAGCGATGAGTTCAGTGACGGCTGTTATCAAAGCCAGGATGGGCAGATATTCTTCGGCGGCAGCAACGGCTTCAATGCGTTCTATCCAGACCAGGTCCGGGACAACCCGTATGTCCCGCCAGTGGCGATCACGAGCTTCAAGGTGTTCAACGAAGCCGTGCCGATCGGCGGCGAGGTAATCAAGCAAGCGATCCCATATGTCGACTCGCTGACGCTCCCGTATCGGGACAACGTCTTCTCCTTTGAGTTCGCTGCCTTGAGTTACGCGAATTCGCACAGGAACCGCTATCGGTACCGGCTCGAGAATTTCGATGCGCATTGGACCGAAGTCGGCAGCAAGCAGCGGCTGGCGACTTACACCAATCTGGATCCAGGCCGCTACGTGTTTCGCGTGCAAGGATCAAACAGCGACGGCATCTGGAACGAAACGGGAGCCGCGCTGTCGATTCTGATCACGCCCCCTTGGTACAGGACCAATGCATTTCGCACCGCCTGCGTCGCCCTGCTCCTGGCGTTGCTGGGGGCGGCGTATCAATACCGGATGCGGCAGGTGCAGCACGCGTTTGCCGGGACGCTCGAGGCGCGCGTTGCCGAGCGCACCCGAATCGCCCGCGAGCTGCACGATACGCTGCTCCAGAGCTTCCACGGTCTGTTGCTGCGCTTCCAGACGGCGTCAGACCTGCTGCCGGATCGTCCGGGCGAAGCGAAAGAGATCCTCAACCGCGGCATCGCGCAGGCCGCAACGGCCATTACCGAAGGCCGGGATGCGGTGCAGGGCTTGCGGAAATCGGCACGCGACGGGAACGATCTCGCGATGGCCCTCGCGACGGTTGGCAACGAACTCGCGGGGAGCATGACCTCTCCCCACCACCCTGAATTCCGCGTTGAGGTCGAGGGACGCCCTCGAGAGCTGCGGCCAATGGTTCGTGACGAAATCTACAAAGTTGCGGTGGAGGGCCTGCGAAACGCCTTCCGGCATGGTCAGGCCAGCCGGGTCGAGGTGGAGATTCGCTACGACAGCGATCAATTCCGATTGAGGGTGAGGGACGACGGCAGAGGGATCGATGACGCGGTTCTCGCGGCCCATGGTAAGGAGGGTCATTACGGACTGCGCGGCATGCCGGAACGTGCAGCGGCCATTGGCGGAACATTCGGACTATGGAGCGAAGTCGGCGCAGGAACGGAGCTGGAGCTGCGCCTTCCTGCGAGGGCCGCCTACGCTGATGCCGGGCGCTCCTGGGCGTCGCGCGTGTTTAAGCCGCGGCTGAACGTCGGAGACGACGCGTCATGAGCGGCGACACAGCCTACGCCCTGCTTGCTCCATACGTCACGTTCACGCGACTGCGGGCCGCCGCCATTCCGTCCTGCACCTAATGCGGTTCCACTGGTACCTCGCCGTCGGCCCGTTACGGCCTCGGCGGGTACTTTTTGAACATCTTCTCCGCCGTCTTCGTGAGCTTCTTTTCGCGAGTGCCCGGGTTGTCATTCGGCCGGATGTCACTACTGGCCACGCTCCGCCACACGAGTGCGCTCGTCCGTGCGTCGGAGATGTCGACGACAAGCGTTCCGACCAGAACCGGCTGAACCCTCGCCGAGCCGAATCGATCAGCTCCCAGGCCGAGGGGTCCCGACCCGTAGGCCGATCCGGTGATTTCAAGGTTCTTGTCAAAACTCGCGTGGTACGCGACCAGCACGTCGGGGTCAGCACTCGGTTCCACCCGCGCGAGCCCCTTCCCCACGAGGGCGGCATCGATAGCGCGAATGACGCGCGCGTGGTTCAGTTCGTCGCTCAATTCGGTGCCGCGAGTCCAGGCGTATTTCTTGTACTTCGAGAAATCGGCGGCGCGATTGTAGTCGTACGTCGTGCTCTGCGCCAACGCAGTACTGGCGACCAGCGCCAGGCAGGCGCTCGTGAGGCAGTTCAACATGCGCATTCTGTCTTCTCCTTTCCGGTCTCATCCATCCAACGCGAGCCGCGGCTGACAACTCTGACCGACCGTTAGTCGGTTACCGGACGTCTCCACTCTGCTTGCGGACGAGCACGAGCCGGCCGTTCCCGTCTAGTTCGAAGATTTGCCGCTCACTCACGGACGAGTCGCCTCCGCTTCCGCTTCTGCGCAGTGTTGTCACGCTTCGCTGAACGACTCGCAGCGGCTCGCTTGGCGACGCGGGATTGGATTCTTCGGTTTCCTCGATCGTCTGAGTACCGTCCTGTGTCACCGTTGTGACGCGGCTGACTCGCCGTTTCAGCGCGAGGCGATCCGCGTATTCCGTCGGTAAATAGGTCTCAATGACGACCCGTTCCTCGTCGTTGGTTCGTGTGCGTCGCGTCACTACCTTCTCGCTCACGACGTCCCTTCCATTCAGATCGCGGCGATTGGTGATCGCCTCGGTGACTGTGTCGACGGGTTGCTGCGCCATCGCAACTGGCGCCGCCAGCGCGATCCAGAACATCAGAATGAACTGACCGCTTCCACGCATCACGTGCCTGGAAACCCGCGCCTTCGACGTCTCGCCCCGGTCGATCACTGCGTCCTCCATCCGTTGACGCTTCACAAGCTGCTGACACTGGCCGACTCCGATCGCGGCCGACGCAGGTAGTAGAGCAAGACCGACGCCAGGGCGGCGCTGCGGCGGAAGCCCGTTCATACGGCTGGGATCGCGCTCCGCCGAATCGGCGCGGGCGTCTGGAATCGCACATGGCGTGTGCTGACACGCAGTGCACAAGGCCCTGCCTTCGCGTTGCGGCGGCAATTCGGACCGTCCGGACCAGCAGACGCAGGTCTGACGAACTGACGCCGAATCTTCAAGGGCCGTTGTATGAGCGGCTTACGCCTTCTGACCAAGGTGCTGCACGGCATCCCGCTCGATGCCGACGTGGAGTGGCCTGGATGTTGGAGCCGCTGCATCTAGGGATGAGCCGAGACGTTCGTCATCACGCCACGGCCGCAGACGCTGAGGAGTCACAACACATGTCCATTCACATTGACTCATGTGCGGAATGCGAGATGATCATCGTGACCACGCGCTCGAGCGTTTACGAGCTGATCGTTCTTCTTGGCGACGAAGGCGTCTTGATGCGCGGCGGCAGCCACTTCCCCGAGTTCCGACGTGCTCTGTTCCTCGGGTCGACTGCAGATGACGGCTCATTTGCGCCAGGCAGCTTCCACATTGGTGGCCGCCTGCAGTTCATCTGCGACGATCGCGTGTTCATCACTTCGGCGGTCGAGTCGCTCTCGCTGGCGACCTGCGGCCCGCGCCTCAAAGCGTTCGTGGCAGAGCTCAGCGAACGCCTCGCAGATCACCGGAGGTGCCGGATGAGACGCGTCGCGTGAATTGGATGGGCGCTGCATCTATGCCGGGGTCATCCCAACCCGTCGCGGTTGGCCGATTTCCTCCGCATTCCCGGAATAGTGAGTTCAATCGGGCATGAACGCCCCGGCAGAAGACGGCCAGAGTCAGCTCCCGCAGGGATTCTCTCCAAGGGCGATGCCCTGCGCCGATCCGCGACGGTCTCCGCGATCGTCCTTCGGGCACCCTCTAGCCAACGAAGATCCTCGGAAGAAGCCGGCGCCGAGACCTCGACAGGCCGATAACTCTAGACACACGAAGGCTCGACACGATCAGTAACGAGCGAGTGCAGCGACTCAAATTGAGACTGCACGATGAGTCACCAAAGACGATCAACAACATCCTGAACGTGCTCAACGTGCTGTTGAAGCAGGCAGTCGAGTGGGCCTGCTGGACAAGATGCCCTGTTCGATCCGGCTCGTGCGGGTTCCGCGAACCGACGCGGCATTCCACGACTTTGATGACTACGAGCGTTTGCTGAAAGCCGCGGAAACGATCGACCCGCGCAGCTACCTCATCGCGCTTCTCGGAGGCGAGGCTGGGTTGCGGGCGGGCGAGATCGTCGCACTCGAATGGGCCGACATCGATCTCGAACGACGGCAGACTCGGGTGCGACACTCCGACTGGTGCGGCGAACTGACGGCGCCGAAGAATGGGCGCATTCGGCTCGTTGGGATGACCGAACGGTTGGCGGCGGCGATCCGCCAGCAGAGGCATCTTCGCGGCCGTCGCGTGTTATGCAAAGACGACGGGACGCCGATCACCCGGCAGGGCGCCTGGTCACGTGTTCGCTACGCGGCCAAGCGCGCGAAGGTGCCGACCGGCGTTTACATCCTGCGTCACACGTTCTGCTCGCACCTGGGGATGCAGGGCGCACCGATTCGGGGCGTCCAAGAGCTCGTCGGGCATCAGAGCCTCGCCATGACTCAGCTGTACTCGCACCTGAGTCCGGCGGCCGTGGACGCGACGATCCGGCTGCTCGAAAACCGCACGACGCTGCGCGCAGTTGGAGACAGTTTGGAGACGCCGAAGGGGTAAAACGCGTAACGTGAATTGGTAGAACGAGATAGTTGGCTGGGAGGCAGGGATTCGAACCCCGATAACCGCGTCCAGAGCGCGGTGTCCTACCGTTGAACGACCTCCCAGCAGGGTGCGCGGTCGCGCGTAGGAACAAACAGTTTACCGGACCTGAGCCGGACCGGGCAAGGCGCGCACGCCCGAGGCGGCCACGAATTCGTGATCCGCGGCCCAAATTCGGCGATCGCACAGCGCCGCACCGGTCCCGCACGACCCAAATCGTGCGCCGGCGGCCAAGGCGGCGCGGTACTCATCTTGCCCTGCCAGACAGCATGGCAGCAGCCGTGCTCATCGGGCTGTTCTTCCTGAGCTTCCTGTTCGACACGAGGCTCGGCCTGGTCTTTCTCGCCGCCGCCATCGTCCTGCTCTATCGAGGTGCGCCGCACAAGCGCATGACGATCGTGCACCCGCATGACGAGCCGGTGCCGCCCGCGTGGAAAGACCCCTGGGGCACTGGAACGAACAGCTGACGCCATCGTCGCCCACCGCCGCTCGGCACGCGACGTCAGGAGTGGTCCGTCCACGGACGCCATCGGCGTAAAGACGGGACGTCGAAACGCCGATTACGCGATCGACCCTCCGCCGACGTACCCCATATGACAATCGACGCCACAAAGAAAGACGCGACAGCTGCGCAGCTGCTCGCCATCATCGCGACACAAACCGAGATCGCCAGACGTGGCCTCGACATAGGAGGCGTGATGATGATGGTGGCCGACCGGGCGCAGCAGATCACGCACGCAACGGGCGCCGTCGTCGAGCTGGTCGAAGGCGACGACATGGTGTACCGCGCCGTCGCGGGCGACGCAGCGGGCCTGCTCGGCGTCCGGCTGAAGCGCAGCGCGAGCCTGTCGGGACTGTGCGTCGCGACCGCCGAGGCGCTCCGGTGCGATGACAGCGACAACGACCCCCGCGTCGATCGCGAGGCCTGCCGTCGCGTCGGGCTTCGATCGATGGTCGCCGTGCCGCTGATTCACGACGGTGGTCCCGTTGGCGCACTGAAGGTCTTCTCTCGAGAGCCGGCCGCGTTTGGCGACGCCGATTCCCTAGTGCTCTCGCTGATGTCCGAGCTCATCGCCGCCGCGATGTTCCATGCGACTCGCTATGGCGCCGACGAGCTGTTCCGGCTGGCGACCTCCGACCAGCTGACGGGCCTCGCGAATCGCGCGCTCTTCATGGATCGGCTGCGGCACGCCATCGCCAGCTCGTATCGCACGCAGCGGCGTCTCGCGGTCCTGCTGCTCGACATGGACGGCTTGAAGCCCATCAACGACACGTTCGGCCACCGCGCGGGCGATGCGGCGATCGTGGAGATGGCCGGTCGAATCGCCTCGGAGCTCCGGCAGTCGGACACGGTCGCGCGACTCGGCGGCGACGAGTTCGCCTATCTGCTCTCCACGGTGCCCGACCGCGAGGGCGCCTTCACCGTCGCGCAACGCATCGCACGTCGATGCGACCGCCCATTCGACTTCGAAGGGCAGACGCTCCAGATCGGCGCGAGCGTGGGCGTGGCCATCGGGCCTGACGACGGCGACGAGCCGGACGTGCTGTTGGAGCTGGCCGACCGCGACATGTACGCGGCGAAGCGGCGGAAGAAGACTAGTGCTTCGGCGCTTCGACCGTCACCATCACCGCTTCGGTGAAGGTGACCATGATCTTGTCCCCGACTTTCACGCCTTCAAGGTTCTTCTTGTCCTGCACCTCCGCGGTCAGCGTGCGTCCGTCGGCGGTCTTGACGGTAACCGTCGGCACCGCCGGGTCAATCGCAGTCACGGTGACAGTCGCCTTGCGCTGTTGCGTCACCGCGCCGCTCGGCTTCGGGCCCTGGCCTCTGACCGCGGCTACTTCGCTCGAAGCGGTCGTCTCGGCGGCTCCCGGCTTGGCGATCTTGTAAACGACGGCGGCATGATAGGTGAAGGTCACGACGTCGCCGACCTTCAACTCGCTGAACCGGATGACCTCGGGGCCGCATTGCACGTCTTCGACGGTCCCGTCGGTGTCCTTCAACGTGACGGTCCGGGTCTTCTGATCGATCGCCGTGATCGTGGCGGTCCTCGAGACGTTGCCGGCGTGCTCGACGGTCTTCTGGGCGAACGCCACGAGAACGGTGGCGCACATCGTCGCCATCACGATCAGGCCAATGCGAGAAAGTCGGGTCATGCATCACCTCCTGCGAAGAGTCGTCGCGACTTCAGGCTCTGCTTGTACGCGACGAGCGTCGATGTCCGCGACCGGGAGCTGACCATACACTTCGCCGGTTGCGGCCGTCAATGCGAGAACAGCCGGTCATCGGTCCATGGGCCCATAGGTCCATGGGTCTATAGGTCCATGGGTCGATGGGTCGATGGGTCGATGGGCCCATGGGAAAGTGCTTTTCTCTGTGGCCCTAGGGATTCATCAACGCATGGTCGGCGAGCGCGCTGACGCGGTGCGCGAACGGTCCAGATCGGCGCGAGCGTGGGCGTGGCCATTGGGCCTGGCGACGGCGACGAGCCGGACGCGCTGCTGGAGCTCGCCGACCGCGAGATGTACGCCGCGAAGCGAAGATGGGAAGGCGACGTCGCCCCTTCGGTGACGGCGTCGCGAAGCGACGGAAGAAGCTCTTCGCACGCGGGCCGGCCTGAACGCTTCGCTGCGACTCTCTGGCGCCCCGGCTGTTCTGAACCCCCTCCGATCCCTCTCCCAACGAACCGATGCCGGCATCGGTCAGGTCCTGGCGGCGTGTGTGCGCGCTGTCACGGACGCTCCGCATCCGGCGGATCGCCGCCGCTCATCCGTTCCGTGGATGCGGCCGGCAACGAGAGGAACGTCAAGGTGATCGGACCCACACGGATGATGGCGCCGTCGTGCAGTTCGGCAGGCGAGGTGATGCGGCGCCCGTCGACGCACGTGCCGTTCCGGCTGTTCAGGTCCTCAAGGACCACTCGACCCGCCGTGATCGAAATTCGCGCGTGGCGCCGTGACACGGACCGATGGTCAAGAAAGACCTCGACATCGGGATTCCGGCCGATCACGTTGTCGCCGTGCATCAGCACGAAGGCGTGAGTGCCCGTGGTGACTCGATAATTTGCAATTTCGGGTGCCGCGTCCATCGTTCCCGCGACGACGGGTCCGACGAATCGGTAGCCCTTGCCCACGACCGTTTCGACAAATCTGGGTCGATCCGCATCGTCGCCGAGCGCCTTCCGTATCTTTCTGATTGCGGTATTGATCGCGGCGTCGCGATCGAGGAACACGTCCGAGCCCCATAAGGCCGAAAAAATGCTGTCGCGGGCGACGAGCGTGCCGGCGTGCCTCACGAGCAGGATCAGCACTTCCATCGGAAGCTTCTCGAGCCGCACGGTGGTGCCCCGCTGGCGCAGAGAAAACGCCGCGACGTCCAGTTCGTACTCACCGAAGTGGAAGCGGTCGGCCACCGCGGCGAATGATACTGGAATCTTCAGGAAAACTTCAGGCGGCCTCGATGGCCTTCGAGAGGATCGTCCGGGCAGGATTGACCTCTGCCCGATTGACTCTCGACAGATCGCCGCGCCGGTTCAGCCGGCCAAGGAGGTCACATGAAGCGCTGGTGTTTCGCGATCGGAATGGTCTCGGTTCTTGCGACAGCCTGCAGCGACCGTGGCGGCAGCCCCACCGCTCCAACGGCCACATCAGTCGGTGAGCCTGTTGCGGCTGCGGCGGGCCTCAGCCCGGTCACCGCCGCGGCGGAACAGCCGCCGTTCAACCTGGAAGCCATTCTTCGAGGCGACGGCTTCGGCCTCGTGAGATTCCGGCAGGCGCAAGATCCGACACAGAACATCGTCAATCTCGACGTCTGGGTGCGCGATCTGCTCGCCAATACCAGCTACAGCCTGCAACGCGCGACCGACTCTACGGTCGACGGTGTGTGCACCGGCACCAACTGGCTCACGCTCGGCGAAGGATCGACGCCGCATCCGATCGTCACGGACGGCACGGGTACGGCCCGCGTCGCGCTCTGGCGTGATTTGTCGGCCTTTGCTCCTGACACGACGTTCGACATTCACTTTCGGGTGATCGAGAATGGCACGACGCCTGTCCACGTGGCCCTGTTGAGTGATTGCTATCGTTTTGTCGTGAGGAATTGACTGTCGCGGCGATCTGACGGAAAAGAATCCACAGATTACACAGATCACACAGATTTTCTTAGTCTCAGGAGATCACCAGATTTCTTCGTCTCAGGCGGAGTGAAGTGCCGCCAGAAATGAAATCTGTGGAAATCGGTGGAATCTGTGGATTCTTATCCGTGCTCAGGCGCCTTCGGCGACGGCGCCCGCTCGCTCGGCAAGATAGCGCGCCAGCGCTTCGAGGCGAGCGACCACTCGCGCGCGGCCGACCAGGACGAGCGTCTCGAAGAGACCTGGACTGACGGCGCGGCCGGTGATCGCGATGCGCGTCGCGTGCACCAGCGCCCCGAACTTCAGGCCGCCGTGCTCGGCAACTGACCGCAGCACGCGCTCGGTCGATGCCTCGTCGAACGGGTCGAGGCTGCGAAAGGCGTCGGCGAGCGCGCTGACGTGGTGCGCGATGCCCGGCGCGGCCAGGTGCTTGTCCACCGCGGCCTGGTCGTAGCTCGTGACGTCGGCCAGGAACGGCGCGGCCTGCGGCGCGAAGTCGCCGAGCCGCTTCGCGCGCGGGACGAGGAGCGCCAGCACGCGTGCGAACCAGGTGCGGCGATCGCCGCTCAGCTCATCGGACCAGAGGCCAGCGGCTTCGAGCTCCGGCTTC
Source organism: Acidobacteriota bacterium (assembly GCA_046735235.1). Classification (GTDB taxonomy): domain Bacteria; phylum Acidobacteriota; class Vicinamibacteria; order Vicinamibacterales; family JAENWD01; genus JAENWD01. The sequence continues at coordinate 9,902 of JBKPSY010000158.1, forward strand.
ACTCTGGCAAGCAGACCATCGGGCGACAGACGAGCCAGATGCTGCTGGTTGAACCAGTCGAGCTTCTCCGGATTGAAAACGGCGTTCCCGCCGCTGATGCCTTCGAGCGTGAAGCGTTCGACGAGCTCGTCGTGCGTGAAGATCTCCTGATCGCCGCCAGGAGACCATCCAAGCAGGGCGAGGAAGTTCGTCATCGCCTCGCTCAGGTATCCCTGCCGCTGATACTCAGTCACTGACGTCGCGCCGTGGCGCTTGCTGAGGCGTTTCTTGTCGGCGCCGAGGATGAGTGGGACGTGCGCGAAGCGCGGGATCGCGGCGCCCATCGCCTGGTACAGCAGAATCTGCTTCGGCGTGTTCGAGATGTGATCGTCGCCTCGCACTACATGCGTGATTGCCATATCGACGTCGTCGCACACGACAGACAACTGGTACGTCGGCGCCCCGTCGGATCGCAGAATCACGAAGTCTTCGATCGTCGCATGGTCGATCGTGATTGGGCCGTGAACGAGATCGTCGAACGTCGTCTTGCCCGTCGGCACGCGGACGCGCACAGCGCGCGGCTGGTGCGTCGCCTCGAGCTCGGCGATCTGCTCGGGCGAGAGCGACAGGCAGCGGCGGTCGTAGATCCAGCCTTCACCCTTGGCGTCCGCCTCGGCGCGTGCGGCCTGCAGCCGCTCCTGCGTGCAGTAGCAGAAGTACGCGTGGCCGTGCGTCAGCAGGCGTTCGGCCGCGGCCTTGTGGCGGTCGAGCCGCTCGGTCTGGAAATACGGCCCGTACGCTCCGCCGACCTCGGGACCCTCGTCCCACTCGAGCCCCAGCCAGCGCAAGCCCTCGAGAATTCCGCCGATCATCTCCGCCGACGAGCGCTCGAGGTCGGTGTCTTCGATGCGCAGGACGAACGTGCCGCCGTGCCGCCGGGCAAAGAGATAGTTGAAGAGCGCGGTCCGCGCGCCGCCGACGTGCAGGTAGCCGGTCGGCGACGGCGCGAATCGGACGCGAGGAGCCATCAGCGGTGATTATTTCATGTGAAGCCGGGTGCGGAAGGTGCGTAGGGTGCGAGGGGTGCGTAAGGTGCCGGGTGCGTAAGGTGCTCTCGCACCTTCCGCACCACCCGCACCCGGCCCCCAATGTAAAATGGCAGATTGAACCAAGGAGAACGGGTACCAGGATGACTAGCCGCGCCGTTGTGACCGCCCTCATGTTCGCCCTGACGCTCGGAACCCTCGGGGCGCAGACCGATCCCAACAAGGAGGAGCTCAAGCTCAAGCTCCCCAAGCCGATGTTCATCGGCACGCCCACCAACATCAAGAGCCCGAACCTCGAGCCGATCACCGGGAAGCCGCGGCCGGCGTTCTACGTGCCGAAAGGCACGGTGCTGCTCTCCCTCAAGAAGCCGGTGACTTCGAGCGACTCGAACCCCGTCATCGGGGATCTCGACATGGTCACCGATGGCGAGAAGTCGGGCGGCGACGGCTATTTCATCGAGCTCGGCCCGGGGCCGCAGTGGGTGCAGATCGATCTCGGCGCGCCGCACCCGCTCTCTGCGATTCTCGCGTGGCACTACCACAGCCAGGCTCGCGTGTATCGCGACGTGGTCGTCCAGGTGTCGGATGATGCCGCGTTCAAGACCGGCGTAACGACCGTCTACAACAACGACCACGACAACTCGTCGAAGCTGGGCGCTGGCAAGGACAAGGAATACATCGAGGTCGCCGAGGGACGGCTGTTCGACCCGAAGGGCGTGAAGGCCCGGTACGTGCGGCTCTACTCGAACGGCAACACGACCAACGACCTGAACCACTACGTCGAAGTCGAGGTCTACGGCCTGGCGAAATGACGCGGGCGCTCGCTGGCGCGCTCGTCGGGCTCGCGCTCGCCGCCGGTCTCGGCCTGCGGCTGGCGCGGCTCGACACGCGCCCGATGCACCACGACGAAGCCAACCAGGCCGTCAAGTTCGGCGCGCTGCTCGAACGCGGCGAATACCGTTACGACGCCAGCGATCACCACGGCCCCACGCTCTACTACCTCACGCTTCCTGCCGCCTGGATCCGCGGCCAGCACACGCTGGCGACGCTCGACGAGGACACCCTCCGCGGCGTGACTGTCGCCGCCGGCGCGGCCACCATCCTGCTGCTTCCGCTCCTGTCCACGGCAATCGGCCGGACGCCAGTTGCGGCAGCCGCCTGGCTGATGGCGCTGTCGCCGGTGATGGTGTTCTATTCGCGGATGTACATCCAGGAGTCGCTGTTCGCGGCGTTCACGCTGGCATTTGTCATTGCGCTGGGCCGCGCGGTCACGGACAGCGGGCTTGTGTGGCCGGTGATCGCAGGCCTCGCGGCCGGCCTGGCGCTCGCCACCAAAGAGACCTCAGTGCTCGTGCTGCCCGCAGCAGTCGCAGCGTGCGGCGTCGCGTGGTGGTCCGTCGGCAGCGCGCGTCCATCGCCGGCGCGCGATCGACAGGCGATCCTCGCGGGTCTGGCGACGGCAGCAGCGGTCGTCGTGCTGTTCTACTCGTCGTTCTTCACGGCGCCGGCGAGTCTCCTGGAACCATTTCGGGGTGCGGGTACGTACGTCAACCGCGGCCTCGAGCCCTCCGTGCACGCTCACGCGTGGCATTACTACATCGGCCTGCTGGCGTACTCTGCGTCCGGCGGACTCACGTGGAGCGAAGGCATCGTCCTCCTGCTCGCGCTGAGCGGCCTGTGGAGCGCCTGGAGGGGCGACGTCGAGCCGATCCCTGGCCGCCTCTACTGGACGCGCTATCTGGCCGGCTACGCGATCCTTACGACGGCGATCTTTTCCGCGCTGCCGTACAAGACGCCCTGGAACATCCTGCCGTTCTACGCCGGGGTGCTCGTCGTCGCGGGCATCGGATTCTCGTGGCTCGTTCGCGCGACGCCAGCGCCGCTCGCGCGTGCGGCGCTGACATCCGTGGTCGCGATCGCGTCGCTGCAGCTCGGATGGCAAGCCTGGCGAGCCTCGGTGACGTATGCCGCCGACCCGCGAAACCCTTACGTCTATGCGCAGACAGTGCCTGACGCCATCCGGATGGCGAGCCGCATCCGCGATCTGGCCGCGCTCGACAGCCACGGCGTGGCCATGCAGGTCTCGGTGATCGCGTCGCCCTACGAGCAGTGGCCGCTGCCCTGGTACCTGCGCGCCATGCCGAACGTCGGCTACTGGATCGCCGCCGGGGATCCGGTGGCGATGCAGGCCCCGGTCATCGTCTCGTCGATGGACCACGCGCCGGCCCTCGATGCCGCGCTCGGCGAGCGCTATGTGTCTGAGTTCTATGGCCTGCGTCCGAATGTGCTCCTGTCGCTCTACATCGAGCGCGATCTCTGGAATCGATTTCTTGCCCGGGCGGCAGCGCAGTAGCCCGGGGCTTCACCGGAAGCAGTAGGCCGGGGCTTCAGCCCCGGCAACCGAATGATCCGCCCGCGGCTTCACACCCGGCGCGCACCAAAAGGCGCCAGGGCGCATTCCAGCGTTGCGGAGCGCGGCGCCCTGTGACAATGTGACCGGCCGAGCGGATGTGACATCACCAGCCCTGGCTCTGGTCGTGCCGTGCTACAACGAAGCTCGGCGGCTCGACCCGGACTCGTTCCTGAGATTCGTCTCGAGCCATCCCCAAGTCCAGCTCGTGATGGTGGACGACGGGAGCGAGGACGGCACGAAGGCGGTGCTGGAGGCCATGCGAAAGGCCGCGCCCGAAGCGGTGACGGTCGTGTCCCAGCCGCAGCGCACCGGAAAAGCCGAGGCAGTGCGCGCGGGAATGCTGGCGGGGCTGTCGCGGGGACCGGCGCTCGTAGGGTTTTTCGACGCCGACTTGTCGACGCCACTCGGCGCGGTGGACGATTTCCTGGCCGTCTTGCGAACCCGCCCGGCCGTCGAGTTCGTCCTCGGCTCTCGTGTCATGCTGATGGGCCGTGATATCAAACGCAAGGCGGCGCGGCACTACCTCGGCCGGGTCTTCGCGACGGCCGTCTCGCACGCGCTCGATCTGCCGGTGTACGACACGCAGTGCGGCGCGAAGATGCTCCGCGTGACCGGCGACACCGCCACGCTTTTCGCGGTGCCGTTCCGGAGTCCCTGGATCTTCGACGTCGAGCTGATCGCGCGCTACCTGCGCCTGCCGGTGGGTCCCGGCGAGCCGGCGCGGCGCGATCGTCTGTATGAGCTGGCCGTGCCCAGGTGGCACGACACGCCGGGATCGAAGCTCCGCTGGTACGACTTTGCGCGGGCGGTCGTCGATCTCGGATACATTTGGCGCGAGCGCGTCGCCGCGCGCGCAGAGGCCCAGGAGAGCCCACGATGAGCCACGAGAAACAGCCCCCGTCCCAGGTCTCACGCCGCGAGTTCGTGACGACGGCCGCGGCAACGGCCGCCGGCCTCACGATCGTGCCGCGCCATGTGCTCGGCGCCGGCTTCCAGGCGCCGAGCGACACCGTGAACGTCGCGGTCGTCGGCTACGCCCACGGCATGGGCACGTCGAACTTGCTGAACGTGGCCAAGAGCGACAACATCGTCGCCCTCTGCGACTGCGCCGCCAGTGAGGCCGCGCAGGCCAAGCTGGTAAAGACCGGCATTCCCGAGAAGTTCCCGAAGGCAGTGATGCATCAGGACTTCCGGAAGATGCTCGAGACGCAGAAGGACATCGACGCGGTCGTGGTCGCCACCCCCGACCACAATCACGCCGTCGTCGCGATGGCGGCGATGCAGCTTGGCAAGCACGTCTACGTGCAGAAGCCGCTCACGCGGACGATCAGCGAGTCGCGCGCGCTGACCGAGGCCGCGCGGAAGTACAAGGTCGTCACCCAGATGGGCAACCAGGGCCACTCGGAAGAGGGGCTGCGGCTGATGCAGGAATGGGTCGCCGCCGGGGCCATCGGCCCGATCCGCGAGGTGCACTGCTGGACCAACCGTCCGATCTGGCCTCAGGGGATGCCACGGCCGACTGACACGCCGGCGGTTCCCGATGGCCTGGACTGGGATCTGTGGATCGGCCCGTCTGCCATGCGCCCCTACAACTCGGCGTATCACCCGTTCAGCTGGCG
>JBKPSY010000159.1:0-9011 GCA_046735235.1 Acidobacteriota bacterium
GTATAGAGCCGATTGCTCGTCCACCCCATCCAGATGCGGTGCCCGTCCGTGGCCGGCAGGTCGGAGAACGACAGGGACGCGTAGAAGTCGGCGCCGTAGTCCGCCCACCGCGTCCGCTCGGCGGGCTCGTCGGCGACGAAGCGCGTGCCGTCGAACGTGCCGATGAAATACTGCCCGGCGGATCCGCCGGCGATCCCGCCGGGATTGATGTCGACGTCGAGCACCCAGCGGGCCCGCCCTGGCTCGCCCTCGATCGGCAGCTCAAAAAGATCCGGACACTCCCAGATGCCGCCGGTCGCGCCGGCCGGGCCGAACTCGCTCAGCGGCGTCCATCCCTTGAGATCGGGCGAGGCGAAGAGCCGCACCTTGTGCTGGTCCGGCAGCACCGTGACCAGGATCCAGCGACGTGTCGGTTCGTACCAGAACGTCTTCGGATCGCGGAAGTCCTTCAGGCCCAGATCGAGCACCGGGTTGTTCGCGTACTTCGTCCAGGTCCGGCCGCGGTCGTTGCTGTAGGCGAGGTTCTGCGTCTGTTTCCCGTGCCCGTGTCCCGTGTAGACCGCGACCAGGCACGAGCGGTCGTCTTGTCCGGCCGCGCAGAACGCGCTGGTGTTGTGCCAGTCGACGACGACGCTGCCAGAGAAGATCATCACCCCGTCGGCTTCGGGTAGGGCGACCGGCAGGTGCTGCCAGTGCAGCAGGTCGGAGCTGACGGCGTGGCCCCAGCTCATATGGCCCCACTCCTGACCCTGGGGGTTGTGCTGGTAGAACAGGTGGTACTCGCCCTTGTAGAAGACGAGCCCGTTCGGGTCGTTCATGAAGTAGCGCGCTGGCGTGAAGTGGAACTGCGGCCGCAGCGGCTCCTCGTAAGCCGGCTGCTGTGCTGCCAAGAGTGTGAGCGCAGCGGTCGCGGCGGCCAGGGACCACATCGGCGGATGATGCATGGGGCGGATCCTTGGCGCCGACCATACCATTCACGACCCCGCCGGGTCTGCAGGACCTCCAGACAAGGTTCAAATCGGCACCGTCCCGCAAAACCAGCTCTGAATCGCAGCCGAAAAAGCCTCGCGTCGTGCCGCCTATCGTTCGGCCTCGCGAATCGCGCTGCCGCAGAAGGCAGCGGCCAGCGCGAGTCCCGACGCCCAAAGCATCACGAGACGGAAGGCCGAGACGAAACCTTCGTCGACGATGGCCCGGATCGCACGCTGTTCCTGCGGCGGGATCGAGAGGTGCGTGACATCAGCGCCCGCCATCCGAGGCAGCTCGCGATCCAGATCGCGCCTTTCCGGCTGAGACATGCCCACCCCATCGAGCCGCACCGCCACGCGGACGTCGAAGGTCCGCGCGAACGCCACGCCGAACACGGCAATCGCCAGCAGGCCGGCCACGCGGGCGACGGCGTTATTGACGCCCGAAGCGGACCCCGCATGCCGCGCATCGACCGCGCCCATGACCGTCGCCGTCAGCGGAGCGACCGTGACCGCCATGCCCAAGCCAAGCACGGCGACCGCTGGAAAAAAGGTCGTCCAATACGATCCGTCGATGCCGGGCCACGCGTAGAGCGCGAGGCCGCCTGCCGCGATGACTGGACCGATCGTCAAGGGAATCCGGCTTCCGATACGCGCGACCAGGCCGCCCGACCACCGCGACAGCGCGAACAGGATCAGCGGCAAGGGCAGGAGCGCCGCGCCGGCGGCGGTCGCCGTATAGTGCTGAACCTGGATCAGGTTCATCGGCATCAGGAACATGACCACGCCCAGCGCGGCGTACAGCAGCAGCGTCAGCGCATTGGCGAGCGCGAAGGTTCGTGACCGAAAGAGCGTGAGCGGCAGCATCGGGTTCGGCGCGCGGCGTTCCACGTGCACGAGCCACACGAGCGAGACCAACCCGATCGCGAGCGCCGACAGCACGACGGGATGGCGGGCGCCGAGGGGCGGCCACTCGAGCAATCCGAAGACGATGCCGCCCAGCCCGAGGACGGCAAGAGCCGCACCGGTCCAGTCGATCCGTCCCGTGCGTGACGGATCACGGCTCTCCTCCATGAATCTGAGCGATAGCACCAGCACGACGATCGCGAGCGGCGCGTTCAGGAAGAACACCGTGCGCCAGCTGGCGTGCTCGACGAGCCAGCCGCCGCCGACCGGGCCGATCGCTGCTGTGATCGCGCTGAATCCCGACCACGTGCCGATCGCCCGGCCGCGCCCGGCCTCGTCGAACGTGGCGCTGATGATCGCGAGGCTCCCCGGAACCAGGAACGCGGCCCCCACGCCCTGCAGCGCGCGACCGGCGATCAGGACGCGCGGGGAAGCCGCGACGCCGCAGACGATCGACGCGGCGGTGAAGAAGATGACGCCGAACAGGAACACTCGCTTGCGGCCGAACTGATCGCCCAGCGACCCGCCGACCAGGATCAGCGCGCCCAGCAACAGCGCGTAGGCTTCGATCACCCATTGGACGTCGGTGATCGTGGCGTGAAGGTCAGCCTGAAGCGCGGGCAGCGCGACGTTGACGACGGTGCCATCGATGAACGTCATGCTCGACGCGAGGATTGTCGCCGCCAGTGTCCACCGGCTTCGCGCGCTCACTACAAATGCGCTTCCGCAGCGCCCCTCGGGCTGGTCTGCCAGTTGTCTTTCTGGCCCTGCCGATGCGACCACGACGGGGCCGGCATCATCAAGAGGCTTGCCAGGGCGCTGATGTACGGCTCGTACGAACGGCGCAGTTTCAACAGATGGCCGTCGGCCTCGCTCGACCGAGCAGGCCTCAGACCCGCGCTCTCGAGCTGCGTACGCAGCTCCTCCAGCTCACCGTCGGACAACTGGTCCGCGGCGGTGTCGGGCTCTGCCCGGAGCACCTGCGCCAGATCGACGGCCGCGTGTCTCGCGATCGCGAACGTGACATGCGCTTGCCAGCTCGGGATGCCCTCGATGCCAACCTCGACGAGCGCCGACAGATTGAGGATCGTGGCCAGCGCCGAGACCCAGGACTGGCGCTGATGCTGCGACCGGAAGTAGGCGACCGACGGATACGAGATGTGGCTCTCGAGCAGTTCCGAGCACCAGTACTCCCAGTCTTTCAGGAACGTCTGAAGGGCCGCCATCTCGTTCCGTGCCGCGAGCCGCCGCAGCACTTCGGCTGCCGCCGGAGGAGAACCCGCCCAGGCATCGAGCAGCGTCAACCGCACTTCACGACGCGAGAACGACTGGTAGAGGACGGGAAAGTACGCGATCACCAGGGCGAGAAACCCGAATCCCGTTCCAGCTTCGGCGACGGTCAGGAATCTGGCGACGCGGCCGACTGGCTGCAGATCACCCAATCCCAGCGTAAAGAACGTCGTCCCGCTCATATACAGGTCGTCGAGGAACGGGATGTCCGTCCCCAACGGACGCAAGTGCGATCCGATCGACCAGTGCAAGCCGGCGAACCCCACGATCAATCCGAGGGCCCAGACGCCGACCAGACCGAGGAGCGACAGGGGACCAAACACGGCGAGAAACCGTTCGCGCCGGCCCTCCGCGCGAAACAGGGCGGCCGACCGACCCCATATCAGCCAGATCGCGCGAAAGTAGAGTCGCGCCAGTCGCAGGCGCCGGCTCACCGTCCGCGGAAGGACGAGAGTCTCGAAGGCGTCCCACAGAACGATCGAAATGACGACCACGCTCGACAGAAAGGCTATCGTCCGCACGTGCCTGGTTCTCTCACTGGGCCTGTCCCACTCATACCAAACGTATCAGGGATGAGCTCCAGTACGATCTCGTATTATCTGCTGTCGCCACAGCTGCCGCGCCCGTGCAAGAACACTGTGCCTGGCAAGTGGTGTCGTCACTCACGGAGGTCGGACCGATGAGAAACCGTCTCACACTGCGCGCCCTGAGACACGTGGTGATGATCTCGGCGGTGATGGGGGCGGCCGTCGCCGGAAGCTCGACGAAGATTGCCGGCGCGCCCGCGACCAGTCGGCCGGCGGATGTGGTCTTCGATGCCAGACTCCCGGTTGACAAACTGTTCGTCAAGAAACCGAAGGCGGAGATCGCCGCGGGCACTCGTCGAATCATCGCCCTGGCCGAACCGGGCCAGACGATTCATCAGCCGTTCGCTGACGCCGCGTTGCGCTGGCTGCAGGAGACGGCGGCGAAAGAAGGCTTCACGATCGACTACATCCGCACGACGGACCCGATCGACGACGCCTATCTGGCGGCGCACGACCTGTTCGTTCAGGTCAACTACCCGCCGTACCACTGGACGCCGGTCGCCGAAGCCGCGTTCAAGAAGGCGATGGAGCAAGGGACGCTCGGGTGGGTGGGCTTTCACCACGCATCGCTGCTGGGCAAGTTCGACGGTTTCGAGATGTCCCCCTTCTTCCATCAATTCATGGGCAACATCGTGTTCAAGAGCTACATCCCCGACTTCGCGACCGGGACGGTCCGCGTCGAAGACTCGGCGCATCCCGTGGTCAAAGGACTGCCGGCGGCATTCACGATCGAGAACGACGAGTGGTACACCTACGACCGATCGCCTCGCTCCGACGTGCACGTGCTCGCGGACGTCGATGAAAACAGCTACGAGCCTGCGCGCATCGTGAAGATGGGCGATCATCCCGTCATCTGGACGAACCCGCACTACAAGGCACGGAACGTGTACTTCCAGTTCGGGCACAAGGCCGATCTGTTCCAGAACGACGCATTCAAGACGCTGTTCCTCAACGCGACTCGCTGGGCCTCGGCGCGGTAGCCCGTTCCTGAACCTGCAGATCAGTGCCCAGATCTCTCCGGCCCGTGTTGTCCAGGTAACTGTAGAAACCGAGATCTTTTCCAGTGAAGCGCTTCGTGAGCAGGATGATCTGATAGGTGTGGCCAGAAAAATGTTCGACGACGTGGAAGACGGCCGAGAGCACCGTCGTGTCGTAGCCTTGAATGGAGACCTGTTCCGTGAGCCGCCCGTGTGGGAGGGCGCGGATCAGGTCCACCGCCTCACCCACGGTGCACCGCAACTGTGAGAGCAGCACCGAGGCGTTGGCGCCGGAGCGCGCCGAGAATTCGCTGGGGCGGTCACGGGTGTCCGGTCCAGCGCCTATGCCCGAAAGAATCCACTGGCGCACGTTGCCGTCCAGATGCAGCAGCAGGTTGCCGACGGCGTTCTCATGTTCCGATTCGCGTGCCCACAGGGAGAGTGGCGGCAGCTCGGTCAGGCAGGCTTCAATGCGGTCCACATTCTCAGCCAGCTTGTCGGCGGCGCTCGTCAGGAAGTCGGCCTCTAGCGTCATTCAATATCTCCGTCGAAGGCTCTCGCAGTCCTTCAAGATGGTACATCGCGACAGCCGGGGCTGAATCCGATTCAGGAAGGTCGTGACCAACATGACACTCACAGACGATGACAAGGCGGCGGTGACGCAGGTGCTCGTCGACTACTACAAAGCGTTCAACACGCTCGACGCGCACGCGGTCGGCCCATACTTCCATGAGCCATCGCAGTTGGTCAGCCCTGCGGGCGTCGTGCCGACGGCGACGCGCGCCGCCGTCGCCGCCGCCTTTCAGCCCGTGTTGGAAGCCCTGCGGGCGAGAAACTTCGCCAGGAGTGAACTGACTGACCTCCATCTCAAGCGGTTGAGCGCGACCACGGTGCTCGCGGGGGGCGTCGCTGTACGTCGAAAGACCGACGGGCAGGAGCTCGAGCGGGCCGGCGTCGTGTACCTGTTGCAAAAGACAGGGGCCGGATGGCAGTTCGCAACGGTCGTGATCCACGACGCGGATGACGCTCTTCGTCCCGAATAGGCAGGTACCGGGCGTGAAAAAGATCGGCTTTCTGTCCTTCGGCCACTGGATGCCGGTGCCGCATTCCGAAGTGCGCACCGCGTCCGACGCCCTTCTGCAGTCGATCGAGTTGGCGGTGGCCGCCGAGCAACTGGGCCTCGACGGCGCGTACTTCCGCGTGCATCATTTCGCACGCCAGCTGGGCTCGCCATTCCCGCTCCTCGCCGCCATCGGCGCGCGCACGAACACGATTGAGATCGGCACAGCCGTCATCGACATGCGCTACGAAAACCCCATGTACATGGCCGAGGATGCCGGAGCGGCGGACATCATCGCGGGTGGGCGTCTGCAACTGGGCATCAGCCGCGGGTCACCGGAGCAGGTGATCGACGGCTGGCGGTATTTCGAGTATGCGCCGCGTGACGGCGAGACACCGGCCGACATGGCGCGGCGCCACGCTGAAGTGTTTCTCGAACGCCTCGAGGGAGAAGGCTTCGCGGAACCCAACCCGCGGCCCATGTTTCCCAATCCACCGGGCCTGCTGCGCCTGGAGCCCCATTCAGAAGGATTGCGCGAGCGGATCTGGTGGGGTTCAAGTTCCAACGCGACGTCCAAGTGGGCCGCGACGCTCGGCATGAATCTTCAGAGCTCGACGCTCAAAGATGATGAGACCGGCGAGCCGCTGCACGTACAACAGCGCAAGCAGATTGAGGCCTACCGTCAGGCGTGGAAGAACGCCGGCCATCGGCGTGAGCCGCGCGTGTCTGTCAGCCGCAGCATCTTCGCCCTCGTCGACGACCGCGACCGGGCGTACTTCGGTCGCGACGCCCGCGACCAGGACCAGGTCGGGTACATCGACGCGAACACGCGGGCCATCTTCGGCCGCTCGTATGCCGCGGAACCCGACGTGCTGGTCAAACAACTCGCGGGCGACGAGGCTATCAAGGCGGCCGACACGCTGCTGCTCACGATCCCGAACCAGCTGGGGGTGGACTACAACGCCCACGTGCTCGAAAGTATCCTCAAGTACGTCGCTCCGGAACTCGGCTGGCGCTGACCAGCCGCATCGGCGCGACTACCGTCGAGGTGAAGAGGTTACGCTGCCAGGCAACATCTTCTGACCGTTTCCCCAGGACGGGATTAGGTCCCACTGGAAGAAGGAGCCGGAACAAGCATGCCCTCTCCACCCATCGTCGATTCCGTCCTGCACGCAATCGGCCGCACGCCGCTCGTGCGTCTGCATCGCCTCGTCGCGCCTGGATCGGCGGACGTCGTCGTCAAACTCGAGTACTTCAATCCGACCGGCTCGTACAAGGACCGGATGGCGCTCGCGATGATCGAAGGCGCGGAACGACGAGGCGCGCTCCGACCGGGGATGCGGGTGATCGAATACACCGGCGGCAGCACCGGCTCGTCGCTCGCGATGGTGTGCGCGATGAAGGGCTACGAATTCCATCCGCTCTCTTCCGACGCCTTCGCCGCCGAAAAGCTGGATACGATGCGTGCGTTCGGCGCGGACCTCGAGCTGATTCCGAGCGACGGCGGGAAGGTGACGCCAGCGCTGTTCGACCGCTTCAAGGCGCGCATCAAAGAGCTGGCGCAAGATCCGAATGCCTTCTGGACCGATCAATTCAACAACGCGGATGCGATTGAGGGGTACTCCAACATCGGCCATGAACTGCTCGAGCAGGCTGGCCGAGTGGATGCTTTCGTCGGCATGGTCGGCACCGGAGGCATGATCGCAGGCGTCTCCAGAGCGTTGAAGCAGGCAGGCGCCACCGCGCGCGTCATCGCGCTGGAACCGTCTACCTCGCCGTTCCTCACGACTGGCAAAGGCGGCTCGCATCGCGTCGAGGGCACGGGCGCGGGCTTCTGGCCGCCGCACCTGGTCGCCGGATCGTTCGACGAGGCGCGGGCCATCGATGAAAACGACGGCCGTGCGATGGCGCGTCGGGCGGCGAGGGAAGAAGGCATCTTCGCCGGCACCTCCACGGGTCTGAACCTGGTGGCTGCGCTCGCCCTGGCGCGTCAACTCGGCCCGGGCAAGATCGTGGCGACGGTGGCGGTGGACACCGGGCTCAAGTACCTCGCTGGCGATCTCTACAAGTAGAGCGCCGTTGCCGCAGGAACGGGTGCCCACCCTCCGGTCGGCGAAGCCCTAGCTCGGCCGCCCCGTGCCGAAAGAACGAGCGAACCAATCGTGATGTGGCTTCGTCCAATATGTCGTGTCACGCCATATCGTGGCACGACATACTCGTAGCCATGCCGAACGCTCGAGATCCCCAGTCGCTCCTGCCACTGACGCCCGCGTTATTCCATGTCCTCGTGGCACTTGCGGACGGCGAGACGCACGGTTACGCCATCATGAAAGAGGTCGAAAGGCTCACTGACGGCGCCGTCCGGCTCAGCACCGGAACGCTCTACGGCATCATCAAGCGGTTGCTCGCCGACGGGCTCATCAGGGAGGCGCGGCCGGGCGACGCGCGCCGCCGGCGGTATGAGCTCACCCCTTTTGGCTCCGACGTCGCACGCGCCGAAGCGCGGCGCCTCGAGCAGGCGTTGAGGCTTGCACGCCGCAAGGCGCTCTTCAGGACGTAGCGTCGCCATGACTCGATCCGAGCGCTTCTTTCGCCAGCTCCTGCGGCTTTTTCCCGCCGAGTTTCGTGGCGACTTCGGAGACGAGATGACCGAAACATTTCGCGAGCACCGCCTGGACGCGCTCGCGCGAGGAGGAACCATGGCGCACGTGGGTTTGTGGCGCGACACGATCCGGGGGATCTTTGCGACGGCCCCCCGCGAGCATCTTGATCTCCTCCGTCAGGACGTGCGGTACGGGCTGCGCAATCTCCGTCGCAGCCCCGGGTTCACCGCGGTCGCGATTGCGGCGCTTGCGGTCGGCATCGGTGCCAACACGGCCGTGTTCAGCATCGTGGACGGCGTGTTGTTCAAGGCTTTGCCGTATCCACATCCCGAACAGCTAGTCGTGGCATTCGAATCGCTCGGCGGGCCACTCGAGAAGGCCGGCTTCTCTCCGCCTGATTTCGAGTCGCTCCAGCGGCATGCGACCTCATTTTCGGATCTGGCCGCGTACCGGAACGTGAGCTACGAGCTGTCGGGAATCGGCCAATCCGTCCGGGTGAAGGCCGCGAAAGTCACGCCATCGCTCTTCTCGGTGATCGATGCGAGCCCGGCGTTGGGCCGGACGTTGGCGCTGGAGGACGATCGCACGAACGCTGCGGTGGTGGTCCTGAGCTTCGGTAC
>JBKPSY010000160.1:0-7268 GCA_046735235.1 Acidobacteriota bacterium
GAGTGGCGCCGTCCAGGCCTCGCGGTGGACCCCGATCCCAGGCGGCGGCTTCATCCACTCGTTCAACGGCGCGCACTCGCTGTTCGTCGACACGATCCGCTCGCTTCGGGTCGTGGCGATCTCGCACCGCCTCGGCCATCGGCTGTCCGGCGAGCAGGACGCGTCGATCAGCCTGCTCGATCGGCTGGTCCAGCACGCGCGTGCGACCGCCTTGTACAGCGTCTATTACGGGGAAGGGCGCGACCACTACGACACGCGGGGCCGCACGGCGCACGAGAGCCTCTTCAACGCGGCGAACGGCTCGTACCGCGGACCGAGCAGCCAGCAGGGCTACTCGCCCTTCTCCACATGGACGCGCGGCCTGGCCTGGGCGATCCTCGGGTTCGCCGAGGAGCTCGAGTTCATCGACACGCTCCGCGACGTCGATCTCGCGGCATCCGACGGCAAGACGAGGGTGCTCGAGTGGATGCTCGAAGCCGCGCAAGCCACGGCCGACTTCTACGTGACCAGCGCGGCGGCCACCGACGGCATTCCGTACTGGGACACCGGGGCGCCGGGCCTTGCCGCGCTTGGCGACTGGGGCGCGCGACCGGCGGATCCATTCAACGACCACGAGCCCGTCGACAGTTCTGCCGCCGCCATTGCGGCGCAGGGACTTCTCAGGCTCGGCCACTGGATGGACGTCCACAATCTGGGCGGCGAGATGTACACACGCGCCGGACTGGTGACGCTCGGCACGCTTTTCGATCCCGGCGGCCCGTACCTCTCGAGCGATCCGGGCCACGAAGGGCTGCTGCTGCACTCGGTGTATCACTGGCCCAACGGGTGGGACCACGTGCCGTCGGGATCGCGGATTCCGCGCGGCGAATCGAGCCAGTGGGGCGACTACCATGCCCGTGAAGCCGCGCTTTACCTGCTGCGGCTCGGAGCCGGCCCCGCGCCGTATCTGACCTTCTTCGGGGCCGCGGGAGCCCCACGATGACCGCGACGCGACGCCCGGTCGCGCTGGTCACCGGGGGTACCCGCGGCATCGGCCTGGCGATCGCGCGCGCGCTCGCCGGGCACGGGTGGGATCTCGCGCTCGGCGGAATGCGGCCTGCCGCCGACGTCGACGCCGTCGTCAGCGAACTTCGAGACGGCGGCGCCGACGTCGTCTACGTTGCCGGTGACATCGCCAGCGCGGCCGATCGGTCCGCGCTGGTCGATGCCACCCTGGGGCATTTCGGCCGGCTGAACGCGCTCGTCAACAACGCGGGCCGCGCGCCACGTGTCCGCGCGGATTTGCTCGAGGCTAGCGAAGAGAGCTTCGAGGAAGTGCTTCGGACGAACCTGCAGGGCCCGTATTTCCTGACGCAGCGCGTCGCGCCTCTGCTCGTTGAGCGGCGCCGGGCGGCGCGAGACGAGCCGGTCGCGATCGTGTTCGTCACCTCGGTCTCCGCGACGATGGTGTCGCCGAATCGAGGGGAGTATTGCGTGAGCAAGGCGGGGCTGGCGATGGCGTCATCGCTTTTCGCGGTCAGGCTGGCGGCCGACGGCGTGCCGGTGTTCGAAGTGCGGCCCGGCGTGATTGCCACCGACATGACCGCGAAGGTGAAAGAGACGTACGACCGCCGCATCGCCGACGGCCTGATTCCGTCGGGCCGCTGGGGGACGCCCGAAGACGTCGGGAAGGTGGTCGCTGCGCTCGTCACCGGCGACGTGCCGTATGCCACCGGATCGGTGATTCACGTCGACGGCGCGCTCGCCGTGCCGCGCTTGTAGCGAAGGCCTTCAGGCTTGCGTTTGTGGCGCCGGCCCTGGACCTACGTCTGTAGCGCAGGCCTTCAGGCCTGGCTGATGGAGACCCTCTTGTCCTCTCTATTCGTCCGCACGCTCGCTGTCCTCGCTCTCGCGCCCGCCGTGCTCATCGCCGGCGCCTCTTCCCAGGAGTCTCGCCCGATGCCTGAGGTCCGGTTCATGACGCTCGACCCCGGCCACTTCCACGCGAGCCTCGTGCAGAAGGAGATGTATCCCGGCGTCGCGCCGAAGGTCGATGTCTACGCGCCGCTCGGGTCGGACCTCACCGAGCACCTCGGGCGCATCACCGCGTTCAACACCCGCGCCGAGAAGCCGACCGCCTGGCAGCTCGAGATCCACACCGGCCCCGACTTCTTCGAGCGCATGCTCCGGGAGAAGCCCGGCAACGTCGTCGTCATCTCGGGACGGAACAACGGGAAGATCGAGCGGATCGGGCGATCCGTCGAGGCCGGACTGAACGTGCTCGCCGACAAGCCGTGGATTCTGAAATCCGCGGACCTGCCCGCGCTCGACACGACGCTGGCCGCCGCCGATCAGAAAGGCGTCGTCGCCTACGACATCATGACGGAGCGGTTCGAGGTGACGACCGCGCTCCAACGGGAGCTCGTGAACGACGCCGCCGTCTCTGGCGGCATCGGGCCGGGCACGCGCGATCGGCCCGCTGTCTACATGGAAAGCGTGCATCACCTGTTGAAGCTCGTCGCCGGCGCGCCGAACATCCGGCCCGCGTGGTTCTTCGATCCCTCGCAGCAGGGGGAAGGCCTGAATGACATCGGCACGCATCTGGTGGATCTGGTGCAGTGGACGCTGTACCCGAATCAGGCGATCGACTACCGGCAGGACGTGAAGGTCGTGTCGGCCCAGCGATGGCCGACGCCGATCAGCGAGGCCAACTTCAAGCGGGTGACCGGCGGACAGCCGTTTCCAGCGAGCGTGACGCCGCGGGTTGAGAACGGCACCCTGCAGTACGACTGCAACACGCTCGTCTCGTACTCGGTTCGTGGAACGAACGTCACGCTGAACGTGATCTGGGACTGGGAGCCGCCGGCGGGCGCGGGCGATCGGCACTATGCGATCTATCGAGGCCGAAAGGCTGCCGTCGAGATTCGGCAGACGAAGGCAGACGGTTACCTGCCGGAGCTGTCAGTGATTCCGAACCAGGCGTCAGATGCGGGGGCGCTGCTGCAGGCCGTGAGCGCGCGGCTGAAGGCGCTCGGCTCGACCTTCGACGGCGTCACGGCTGAAATGAAGGACGGCCGGATTCACGTCGCGATCCCGGCGCGCTACCGCGTCGGCCACGAAGCGCACTTCGCGCAGGTCACGAGGAACTTCCTGTCGTATCTGCAGGACCGATCGAAGCTGCCGACGTGGGAGCGCCCGAACATGCTGGCGAAGTACTACGTGACGACGACGGGGACCGAGCTCAGTCACGAGTCGCCAGTGAAGGTCGCACCGCGACTCGCGCCTGAATAGGTCCATGGGTCTATGAGTCCATAGGTGCATGGGTTGGGACGACCCATGCACCCATGGACCCATACGCCCATACGCCCATAGACCTTCCCCTACACGTCCGTGAGGTGCTCCACCCGCCCCGTGCTGTCGCCGATCTGATCTTCCCGAACGCCCACGCGATCCAGCAGCGTCAGATAGAAGTTCGTCATCGGCGTGTTGTCGTCGTAGACGAGGTGCCGGTCGCCCTTGAATCCTGCGCCGCCGCCGATCAGCAGCACGGGCAGGTTCTCGTGCGTGTGCTTGTTGCCATCCGCGATGCCGCTGCCGTAGACGATGACGGTGTGGTCGAGGACGGTGCCGTCGCCTTCGGGCATCGCCGCGAGCTTGCCGACGAACCTGGCGAACTGCTCCATGTGGAACACGTTCACCTTCGTCACCTTCTCGATCCACTCCGGGTTGTCGCGATGGTGGGTGAGCGGGTGGTGCGGGTCGGGCACGCCGATCTCGGGATAAGTGCGCAGGCTGCCCTCGCGGCCCATCATCAGCGTCGAGACGCGCGTCAGGTCCGACTGCAGCGCAAGCGCTTGCATGTCGAACATCAGCGTCGCGTAGTCGCCGTAGAGCACCGGGACGCCGCTCGGCATGTCGAAGTCCGGAGTCACCTCGGTCGTGTCGCGCTCGGCGATCTCGATCCGCCGCTCGATCTCTCGCACCGATGTCAGGTACTCGTCCACCTTCCGGCGATCCGCCGGGCCCAGCGTGACGACCAGCGACGACGTGCGCTCGGCGACGATGTCGAGGATGCTGCGGCGATCGCGGCGGCGGATGGCTTTCGTCGCTGGATCCAGGCCCGCGTCGCCGCCGAAGAGGCGCTCGAAGGCCAATCGCGGGTTCGTCTCTGGCGGCATCGGCGAGGTGGGACTGCGCCACGAGAGGCTGTTCGTGTAAGCGCAGCTGTAGCCCGAGTCGCAGTTGCCGACTGTGCGCGAGTCGTCGCAGCCAAGCTCGATCGACGGAAAGCGCGAGTCGGCGCCGATGTGCTGCGCGGCGATCTGATCCACCGACACGCCGGCCTGGATGTCTTCGCCGGCCGTCTTCTTCGGGTGCACGCCGGTCAGGTAACACGCGGCCGCGCGGGCGTGGTCGCCTGCGCCGTCTTCGAGCGCGTTGGCGTTGTGCTGCGCCAGGCCGCTCAGCACCAGTGTCTGGGAGCGGTACGCTTCGAGGGGCTTCAGGATCCTGGGAAACGCGAAGCCGGTGCCCGATTCAACCGGTGTCCACGCGTCCATCGTCACGCCGTTCGGCACGTACGTGAAGGCCAGGCGCGTCGGCGCGCGCTTCACCGCCGCGGCGGCCATCGCAGGCGTCATCGCGTCGAGCATCGGCAGCGCGAGCGAGACGCCGAGGCCCTTCAGGAATGTGCGTCGCGGAAGGTGCTTGCCGGTGATGATCATTGCGCGGCGGTCCCTGCCCGCATCTGGAACTGCGGGCTCTGCACGATGTCGGTGATGAGAGCGGAGAACTTGTAGCCGTCGGCCGCGACCTGGCGCGAGATGCGACGGACGGTGGCGCGATCGGCGGGCTCGAGGCCGCGGCCAAGCGCATAGGTCAGCAGCTTCGACGTCACCGCGCGGGTGAAGAGCTCGGGCTCCGTGTTGAGGATCGCCGCCAGCTCCATGGGACCGTCGAACTTGCGGCCATCGGGAAGCTGGCCCGTGGGATCGACCGGGAACTTGCCGTCGACCGTGCGCCACTCGCCGATGCCATCGAAGTTCTCGAGGCCGAAGCCGAGCGGATCCATCCGCCGGTGACACGACGCGCACGTCGGGTCCTTCCGGTGGACCTCCATCTGCTCCCGCAGCGTCGTCGTTTTGCCGACAGCGGACTCGTCGAGGCGCGGCACGTTGTTCGGCGGGGGAGGCGGCGCCGAGTTGAGCAGGTTCTCGAGCACCCACTTGCCGCGCAGCACGGGCGAGGTGCGCGTCGCGTACGACGACACGGTGAGGACGCTGGCCTGCATCAGCACGCCGGCTCGAGGCGTGCCGCTCAGATCGACGCGACGGAACGCCGGGCCCGTGACGCCCGGGATCCCGTAGTGGCGCGCGAGCCGTTCGTTCATGAACGTGTACTTGGCGTCGAGGAAGTCGAGGATGCTTCGGTCTTCCCGGATGACTGTCGAGAAGAAGAGCTCGGTCTCCTTGCGCATCGACAGCCGGAGGTAGTCTTCGAAGTCCGGAAACTTGTCGGCGTCGGGCCGCACCGATTCGAGCGCTCGCGTCTGCAGCCACTGGCCGCCGAACTGCTCGACGAGCGCTTCGGACTTCGGATCGCGCAGCATGCGTGCGACCTGGGCCTCCAGGATCGCCGGCGTGTGCAGCTGGTGGGTCGCCGCGAGCCGCCGCAGCTCGCCGTCCGGCATGCTGGCCCAGAGGAAGTAGGACAGCCGCGTCGCCAGCTCGTAGTCGGAGACGGCCCGCGGATCCGGCGTCGATGGCATCCCTTCCAGGCGGAACAGGAAGTCCGGCGAGACGAGCACCCCCTGCAGGGCCAGCGCAATGCCTTCCTCGAACGATCCGCCGCGCTTGCGGACGTCGGCGTAGAGCTTGAGATACGGCTGCCGTTCCGCGACGGTGACCGGACGCCTGAACGCGCGCGCCGCAAGGCTCGCGACGATCTGCTGCGGGCAGGTCGGCAGGTGATGTCCGGGGCGATGACCGCAGATGAAGATCTTCTTGTAGGCGACCGGCGAAGCCGTTGTCGCCTGCGTGTAGGGCCCGTTGACCTCGAGATACGACACGCGCACGTTGTTCGCAGGCGGCGTGTCCTTGTGGTCTTCCTCGAAGTGCTTGCGCGCCTTCTCGATCTGCTCGGGCGTCGCGCTGGGCCACGGCTTGAACACGGGTGGCGGCGGAATCGGCCGCGACGACGGGTTGGGGCCGTTGTAGGTCGCGGGCAGGCCTTCGTACAGACGCGGGATCGCGACGGCGAGCCAATGCGTGCCAGGCTTCAGGTGAACGGTGAACTCGACGCCCTTGCTCAGGAAGTCCTGCTGGTCGTCCGAGAACGAGGCCAGGCCTTCGGGGTTGAGCTCCTTCGATTCGACGACGGCGCCGTCAATCCAGAGCGTCAGGTGGATCGGTTCAGAGCCCGCCGGCCGCGTGCCGCCGGCGACGGCGTGGATCACGTAGTCGGCTTCGACAGGTACGCGGTGCTCGGCGTGAAACGCGTTGGCGAGGCTCAGGCCAGTGACGTCGTAGGCAGCTGGCACCAGCGGGCTCGGGCTGATCTTCCTGGACCGCGGCGACAGCTTTTCGAGCATCGGCTTGATCGGCGCGGCGCCGAAGATCGCCGTCCGCGACACCCTCTCGGCGGCCGACAGGTACTTCTCCATCAGCACGGGCGGCAGCGACAGCACCGCGCCGATGGTGTCGAAGCCGTAACCCGTATCGTCCTGCGGAAAGTCGTCGGCGGGGCGCAGGTCGAGGCCGACCAGATCGCGAACCGTGTTGTTGTATTCCGCGCGGTTCAGCCGCCGAACGACCAGGTGCCCGGGATTTGGCGGCGCCGCGGCATCCGCCGCGCTAACTTCGTCCGAGATCCACTTCGTCACTCGGGCGACATCTTCCGGCTCCGGGCGGATCTCGTCGTCCGGCGGCATCTCGCCACTGCGGAGCTTCTGCACCACGAGGTCCCAGGTGTCCGGCGCGGCCGTGACGTCGGCTGCGGTCTGGAATTTCGAAAGGTCGAGGCTGCCCTTGTGGTGCCGCGTGTCGTGGCAGTCGTAGCAATGTTCCGCAAAGAACGGCTGAATCGACGACTCGAAGGCGGCGGGCACCGGCGCGGCGCTGGCGCGCGGCCGGGTCGCGGTCAGGCCACAGAGGCCGAGAAGGGCGAGCAGCAGAACAGCGCGTCGCACGTGATTCCATCGATTGTCGGCGTTGCCGCGGCCACGGTCAAGCCGAGCGACGCGAGTCGCGCCGAAGCCCAGAGGGCGAAGGCGGACCCGCTCGCCCGCATCC
>JBKPSY010000161.1:0-9917 GCA_046735235.1 Acidobacteriota bacterium
CCGCGGCGCTGCTGGCCCTGATCGTCGATGGCGCCCTCCGGTGGCTGGAGCGGCAGTTGTCGCCTCGCCACCATACCCGGTCAGGCCGGACCGCGCTGAGCGTCGCGGCGGCGCTGGCGCTGGTCGCCCTTGCTGGCAGCGCGGCTCTGGCCGCGCGGGCTTCGGGCGTGATTGTCGTGGGGTCGAAGAACTTCACCGAGCAGCTGGTGCTCGGCGAGCTCATCGCGCAGACGATCGAGCGCGAGACGGGCCTGTCGGTACGGCGCCGCCTGAATCTGGGTGGGACGCTGATCTGCGACCGCGCGCTCCTTGCCGGCGACATCGACCTCTACGTCGAGTACACGGGAACCGCATTGACCGCCACCTTCCACCAGCCTCCGTCGCAGAATCGAGATGCGGTCATGGAGACGGTGCGTCGCCTGTACGCGGACAGCGGACGCACGCTTCTGCCGCCGCTTGGCTTCGACAACACCTTCGCGATCCTCGTTCGCGGCGCGGATGCGAGAGAGAAGCACCTCCGGACCATCGACGACGCGGCGCGACAGGCGCCCCAGTGGCAGGCTGGCTTCGGGTACGAGTTCCTGGAGCGCGCCGACGGCTATCCGGGGCTCGCGAAGGCCTATGGCCTCGCGTTTCGCCGTCCTCCGCAGGTGATGGACTTGACGCTCAGCTATCGGGCGCTCGCGTCGGGCCAGGTCGATCTCATCGCCGGCGACGCGACGGCCGGGCTGATCACGAGCCTGGACCTCGTGCAACTCGAGGACAACCGCCATTACTTTCCGCCGTACGACGCCGTGCCCGTGGCGCGCGCCTCGACGCTGCTGCGGTATCCGCAGGTGCGGAAAGCCATGGAAGGCCTCGCCGGCCGAATCTCGCCCGCCGAGATGCGGGCGATGAATCACGCCGCCGACGCGCTGCGCGAGAGCCCCGCCGACGTCGCCAGACGATTTCTGGATGAACAACGAGGACGGTGATCGTATGACTGATTCGACTCGAGCAATTCGTGATCACCTCGAGCGCGTACTCGAATGGGAAGACGCCCATGTCGGGTTCGACAACGCCGTCGGAGGGATCCCCGCCGACAAGCGTGGGGCCCGGCCGGCCGGCTTCGAGCACTCGCCGTGGCAGCTTGTCGAGCACATCCGCATCGCGCAGGAGGACATCCTCGAGTTCTGCGTCAACGCCGCGTATAAGCACACGAGGCAATGGCCCGGCGACTATTGGCCAAAGGATGCGGGCCCGCCGACCCAGAAGGCATGGACGGACAGCGTGGCGTCGTGCATGCGCTCGCGCGAGGATCTGAAACGGCTCGCGCGCGATGTCGAGGACTTGACCGCGACGGTTCCAGCCGGCGAGGGAAACCAGACGTATCTTCGCGCCATCCTACTGGCGGCGGATCACGCCGCGTACCACGTGGGCCAGCTCGTCGCTGTGCGCCGCGCGCTCGGTATCTGGCCGGCGGCAGGTCCGTAGGGCGGTAGGTCCGTGGGTCGGTAGGTCGGTAGGTCGGTAGGTCCATAGGTCCATAGGTCCATAGGTCCATAGGTGCATAGGTAGATTCACTGATGACCCATGGACCCATGGACCCATGGACCCATGGACCCATGAACCCATGGACCTTTGCCCCCCGCCGCCTGTCGTGCTTGAGCATGCGCGGGCAGGCGTGGTTCTATTTGGGCTTGGACCACGAGGCACTCATGGCCACAGTTGAGACGGCAATCGATCGCGAGGCGCTCGCAAACTGGTACCGTCGGAACCGCGAACGCTCGGCGCACCTCTTCGACATCGTCCGGCCCGAGGCGTACCACGCCAGGCCGATCGCGCTTCGTCACCCGATCGTGTTCTACGAGGGGCATCTACCAGCGTTCAGTCTCAACACCCTTCTGAAGCGAGGACTCGGCCAGCCGGGTGTGGACGAGCGCCTCGAGCGCCTCTTCGCACGAGGCATCGATCCGGACAGCGAGGCATCCGCCAGCGGCAGCCAGCCTGCCGAATGGCCCTCGCGTGAAGAGGTCCGGCGGTTCGCCGACGAATGCGACGCACGGATTCTGGACGCCCTCGCCAGCGCGCCGCTCGACCAGCCCGGCCATCCGCTGCTGCACGACGCGGAGGCCGTGTACGCGATCCTCGAGCACGAGGCGATGCACCAGGAAACGATGCTCTACATGTGGCATCAGCTGCGGTACGACCAGAAGCGGGCACCCGCTAACCTGCGTGAAGACGAGCGCGGCACGACGCCTTCGGCCGGGAGGGTGGCGGTGCCGGCCGGTCGCGCCACGCTCGGCGCCCGCCCGGGCGAGATCGCGTTCGGGTGGGACAACGAGTTCCAGGCGATCACTGTCGACGTGCCCGCATTCGAGATCGACGTCCACAACGTGACGAACGAGCAGTTCCTCGAGTTCGTTGACGCCGGCGCCTACGGGCAACCGGAATGGTGGACGCCGGAGGCCTATGCGTGGGGGCGTCAGGACGGCGTCGAGCATCCGCGCTTCTGGGCGCGCCGCAACGGCGCGTGGAAGTGGCGCGGCATGTTCGCGGAGATCGACCTGCCGCCGGCCTGGCCGGCGTGGGTCAGCCAGGCGGAGGCGGCAGCGTACGCGCGCTGGAAGGGCTCACGCCTGCCCACGGAAGCCGAGTATCACCGCGCGGCCTTCGGCGAACCCTCAGGGCGGGAACGGCAGTTTCCGTGGGGCGAGGCGTCGCCCGATCGGTCGCGCGGCCTCTTCGACTTCGAGTCCTGGAATCCAGTGGCCGTCGGCACACACACCGCGGGTCAGAGCGCGTGGGGCGTGCACGACCTGATGGGAAACGGCTGGGAGTGGACGTCGACCATCTTCGCGCCGTTCGAGGGGTTCCGGCCGATGGCGTCGTATCCGGAGTATTCGGCAGACTTTTTCGATGGCCAGCATTTCGTGATGAAGGGCGCGTCGCCGGCGACCGCCGCGCCGCTCCTCCGGCGGAGCTTCCGCAACTGGTTCCGCCCGAACTACCCGTATGTCTACGCCACGTTCCGCTGTGTCCGATCGACCGAGTAGCGCGATGACACGAGACGTCTCATTTGCCGGATCGGCAGGTCCTGACGCGACTGCCCAGCGCCCTCAAGGCGCCCATGACGAGCGCAACGAGTTCGCGGAGGCCGCTCGTTTCTACCTGCAGCTGGAGCCGAGGCAACTGCCGTCGCGATTCCTGTACGACGCGCTTGGCTCGGCCCTGTTCGACGCGATCTGTCATCTGCCGTGGTACCGCATCACGCGAGCCGAGTTGCAGCTGCTTCAGCGGCACGCCGTCGCGATCGGGCAGGCATTCCGGCACGGCGGGCGAGTCGTCGAACTCGGATGTGGGAACGGCGAGAAGCTGGCGACGTTGCTGACGCATGCGGACGTCCGCGGGGTGCACGCACATCTGATCGACCTGTCCGACGCCGCGCTCCGGCAGTCGGTGCAGGCACTCGGGACCATCGACAACCTGGACCTGCGAGTGACCGCCCATCAGGCCACTTACGAAGACGGGTTGGTCGCGCTGCAGGGCCACCACGCACACCCCACCCTCGTGGTGTTCCTCGGCTCCAACATCGGAAACTTCGACCCACCCGGCGCGTCCGCGTTCCTCGCCCTCATGCGCGCGGCAGTTCGGCCGGGCGATTGCCTGCTGCTCGGTGCCGATCTCGTCAAGCCTGAACGCGACCTGCTCGTCGCCTATGACGATCCTCTCGGGCTGACCGCGGCCTTCAACAAGAACCTGCTGCTGCGCATGAATGCGGAACTCGCCGCCGACTTCGATCTGGGCCGATTCGCCCACCGCGCCATCTGGAACCGGAACGCGTCACGCGTCGAGATGCACCTGGTCAGCCTGGCCGACCAGGAGGTTCACGTGGCGGACGCCGACTTCCAGTTCCGGCTCCAGGAGGGCGAGACGATCTGGACCGAGAGCTCCTACAAATACGAACCGGCCGGCATCCGGGCGCTCGTCGAGCCCGCGGGTTTCGGCCAGCGGAATCAGTGGATCGACGAGAGCGCACGCTTCGCGCTGACTCTGTTCGAAGCCGCCTGATCCACTGGAGGCTGAGGAGTGGCTCAGGAGTTCGACGTGGTGTGTCTCGGCGGCGGCGTGGCCGGAGAAGCCATTGCAGTCGGCCTGAAGGACAGCGGCCTGACCCTCGCGGTCGTCGAGCGGGAGCTGGTGGGCGGCGAGTGCCCGTATTGGGGCTGCGTGCCGTCGAAGACCCTGCTCCGG
Source organism: Acidobacteriota bacterium (assembly GCA_046735235.1). Lineage (GTDB taxonomy): Bacteria > Acidobacteriota > Vicinamibacteria > Vicinamibacterales > JAENWD01 > JAENWD01. The sequence goes on from JBKPSY010000161.1 coordinate 4,234, forward strand.
TCGGGTGAGACTCTGACCGAGGCCGATCGCGCCCGTGTCCTGGCCGCCTCACGAATGGAGTGGGCTGTCGACTTTCCCAAAGTCTCCAAGCGCGTGCTGTGGATGGCACGCGACCTCGACGACAGCCGGCCTGCCGCCGCGATGGAGGCCACCGGGGCGAGGCTCTTTCGCGGTGAAGGAACGCTGACGGATCTGCGCACCATCGCGGTTGGAAGCGAGGCCCTCGTCGCGCGCCGTGCGGTGGTCATCGCCAACGGCAGCACCGCGGCCATTCCGCCTATCCCTGGCCTCGATACCGTGGAGTTCTGGACCAACCGTCAGGCGTCGATTCCAAGAGAGCTGCCGGCCTCGCTGGCGATCCTCGGCGGCGGCGCGATTGGCGTCGAGCTGGGGCAGGCCTTCGCCCGCCTCGGGTCGACGGTCACCATCATCGAAGCGGGGCCAAAGTTTCTGGGACTGGAAGAACCCGAGGCCGGCGCCGCTCTGCGGCCACATCTCGAATCGGAAGGCATCACCTTGATGATCGGGGATCCGTGTGTGGAGGTCGAACCGCAATCGGCGGAGCCTTCACGCCGGCGTTCGGCCGCGACCCTTCGCTTGAAATCCGGAGATCGCGTTTCGGCCGATCGGTTGCTTGTGGCGACGGGCCGCCGCCCCAACGCAGAGGCCTGGAGCAAGGCCGGAATCGCACAAACAGAGCGAGGATGGTTGAAGGTGGACCCGACGACGCTCGAGGCGCAACCAGGCGTCTTCGGCGCCGGTGACGTCACCGGACTCGGCGGGTTTACCCACGTCGCCTACTATCACGGTCAGGTGATCGCGCGGCGGCTGCGGGGGATGGACGCGAGGGCCGATCACAAGGCGATCCCTCGCGTGACCTTCACCGATCCGGAAGTCGCGTCCGTCGGCCTGTCGGAAGCGGCCGCCCGTGCCCAGGGCATCGACGTCGTCGTCGCCAGCGCGGATCCGGCGGAGACCGCGCGAGGCTACATCCATGATTTCCACGGAGGCGTCCTCAAGCTAGTCGCTGACCGCCAGCGCGGCGTGCTGATCGGCGCGACTCTCGTCACGCCGCGCGCCGGCGAGATCGTCGGCGAGCTCGTGCTGGCGGTCAAGCTGGGCACCCCACTGAAGACACTCGCGGACGTCATCCATCCGTTCCCGGCCTTCAACCGGGTGCTGGGAGGCAGCCTGAACGAGCTTGCGGCAAAGCTGGCGTAGAAGATCAGGGAGGTCACCATGAGCAGCACACAAACCAGCCACGAACAGGGCACCGGGGTTTCCACCGCCGCGATCGTCGATTTGAAGCTCGAGGTCGTGGTCATCCCGGTCTCGGACATCGATCGCGCGAAGAGCTTCTACGAGCGGCTGGGATGGCGCCTCGACGCCGACATCGTGAGCGGCGACGGCAGCCGCGTCGTGCAGCTGACGCCGCCCGGCTCGCCATGCTCGATTCATCTCCGGCAGAGGAATCACGACAGCCCGGGCGGAGTGAGCGCGGGGACCTGGCTGATTGTCTCTGATGTCGCAGCCGCCCGCGCCGACCTCATCGCCCGAGGGGCCGACGTGAGCGGCGTGTTCCACTTCTCGCCGGACCAGCGGGGGCCCGTGCCTGGTCCTGATCCCGAAGGCGGCTCCTACCGTTCCTTCGCGTCATTCAACGATCCGGACGGCAACAACTGGCTCCTGCAGGAAATCAAGACGCGGCTTCCCGGACGGGGACTCAGCAACCTGGACGTCGCCAGCCTGACGGAGTTCCTTCGAGAGGCGGAAGGGCGCCACGGCGACTACCAGTCGACGGCGCCGAAGCACCACTGGTCGGACTGGTATGCAGCCTACATCGTCGCGCGCGAGCAGGGCCGGACGCCGGACGAGGCGGTCGTGGACGGCGCCGTTCACATGCAGCAGATCCTGAGATGAGAGCCGTCGGCCAAGGGAGGATTTCTAGCCGTGCGGGAAGATGCAGGCGCAGGTGTTCGCCGAGCAGGACTGATCACGCGTTCGAAGGCCTCAGCCCGACTTGCAGGTAGGCGAACGGCGTGCCGCTCTGTAAGTAGTTCTCGATTCGGTTCAACACCACTGCATCCCGGAACCAGGGAGGTCCGGTGTCGCGCAGCCGCTCCTCGATCAGCGTCGAGAGAAACTCGAACCCGGCCTGGATGGCGCGTCCGCGTAGCAGATCCAGCATGAAGTTCTCGAGCTCGACATCGTTTTGCACAGTCGGCGACGTCGCCATCGCCTGCAGGTAAAAGGTGTTGTTCTCGCCGAAATGGGGATCGGACTGGACGCCCTCCTCGTCGTGGTCTTCGAGCGCGCTGCCGAGGGCGTAGGCCACGAAGCGCGACGAGACACGGTCGCGCAGGGCGATCCCTATCGCACGAACGTTCGACGCGGTCGCTTCGAGCGTCTCGAGTGGAAACTGCAGCAACTGTCGTCGGCCGGCGCGCAACGCATCCGGTGGGTATTTTCCCGCGAGACCGTAGCGCTCCTGTTCGACCGCGAACAGCAGCAGCTTGTGGGCGTCGAATGCGCCCTGGTTCAGCTCGACAACCTCCAGGGTGTCGAGAGGAATCGCCAAGGTTCCGATGCGAATCTCCACGGGAGTCGTCGGCTCCGAGCCGACCCGCCCCCCAACGAGATCGTCGAGCGACAGACGAAGAATCGCCAGCGCTTCGTCGATGGCCGACGGTTCGGTGTCATAACGAGGATAGAAACGCAGAACGCGCTCGCCGGCTGGCAACAACACGAGGCCGCGCCGAAACGCCCGCTCGCGTAGCGCGTCCCGCCAGTCGGCGCGCTGGACGTCGAATGCCAGCATGACGCCCGGACCGCGAACGTTCTTGAGGATTTCGCGGTAGTCGCGCGCCAGCGCCAGAAGGCCTTGTCTCGCACGCTCCCCGGTGCGCTGCACCTGGTCGAGATCCAGCTTGTTCAAGAGAGCGAGCAGCCGCACCATGCCGGCGGAGTCTCCCTCCCACGTGGTGTTGAATTTCTTCTCCTCCTGGAAGAACGTCGCCAGTTCCTCGCTCACGAAGAGGACGCCGTTCTGGGCCTTCTTTGCCCAGGTCACCACGTCGGGCGGACACGGCAGGTCGAAGGCGTCGTGCGCCCACAGTCGACCGGTCATGCCCCAGCCTGTCTGGACCTCATCGAAGATGAGCGGCACGTCGTAGATTTTCGTCAGCAGCCGCAGCCTGCGCATGAATCGCGGGCTCGCGAGTCGCACGCCACCTTCCCCCTGAATCGGCTCGACGAGGACGGCCGCGACGCGACGCGAGCGACGGACGACGTCGGGAGAGAGGTGCGCGCGCTGTTCCTCGACGAACGCATTGAGGTCCTGATGCGGCCGGGCAAGGAACTCGTCGAGCGCGTCAATCTCCCGCTTGTAGGACTCGAGGGGTTTCTCGGCCCGCGGCAGCCGTCCGGACACCAGCAGATCCCACAGCTGCTTCAAGCTGCGTTCTTCTCGCCGGGCGGTTGCCTTGGGTGCGCTGTCTTCGTCGAACGGAAACGAGATATGGGGCCAGTCGAACGTGGGGAATCCGACTCGCGCCTTCTTCCGGTGCGTGACCGCAAGACTGCCGAGCGTCCGGCCATGGAAGGCGCCTTCGAACGAGATGATGAAGCCACCTTCAGTCTCGCCTGACTTCACTCGATTCAGGAGAACGGACTTGATGGCGTTCTCGACGGCTTCGGCGCCCGTGTTCACGACGAAGTGACGGGGTGTGCCCGCCGGCGCAATTCGGTTCAATTCCGCCTTGAGGCGCAACGACAACGAGGTCTGATACTCGGAGTGCGCGTAGCGTGAGGTCACGAAGGGCAGGGATCCGAGTATTGCGCTGACAACCGCAGGGTCGTTTTCGCCAAACCCGGCCGTGGCTATCAACGCGCCCATGTCGAGAAAGCGGTACGGCTGGCCGCTGGCGTCTCGATCGACCGTGGCCAGATAGGGGCCGACAGACTCCGCAGGGTCGAACGCCACGGGCAATGAGTAGAACAGGCTGCGGGAGGCGTTCGTGAAGGCGGCATGCGACGCGGGCAGCAATTCCTCGATCAACTCGTCGAGCCTGCGCTCGCTATCGTGCAGTCCCTCCGGTACGCAGGTGTGAAGCTCCCCAGCCCGGTACCGCGCATTCAGGTGGGTGACGCGCTCGAGAAGGTTCGTGACCTGCGAGACTTCCTCGTCGAACATGCGGGGCATCGGGCGAGCCGGGCTATGGAGATCCGGTCATTGGGATCAGCCTGTGACTTCGAGCGCGAACGCTAGCACGAATGGGACGGGCCCACGGGATTTCGGAGGGGGTCCGCCCTGCCGGACATGACGGGCCTCGCGTGAACCCGACAAGTGAAAACGTGTCTAGTTTGGCACCACATTTCTGGCTCGCGACGTGCTTTGAGCAAATCGTGGCGTTCGCGACCGCGTGCTATGGTTGGCCCCCGTAGGTTGGACGTAGGTTGGAATCTTGATGAAAGGGAGCAGGCGCACCATGTCAGACCACGAAAATGAGAAATATGCTCACGAAGTCAACCCTGCAGGGAAGCCCGGTGCCGCCTCTCAGAGCGATTTGCTGGCCGATACAAGCGGACTGATCTCGCCGGAGATTCCGGCGGGCGTGGATCGGCGTCATTTCCTGATTCGAAGCGCCGTGGGCGGTGCTGCCGCCGTGATGATGGGTCGGACCGTCTCCGGCGAAGAGCGAACGGCCATGGCGATCGCCACGATGCCGCCGCAGGCGACGGGATCGGCGCCGCCGCTCTCCGCGGATCTGGATGTCGTGAAGAGGTCGAAAGGGCCGGTGCTGACGACCGTGGACGAGTTCTACAAGGTGGGCCCCGGGCCCTCCAGCTCGCACACGATTGGCCCGATGCGCATCACCTACGATTTCTACCAGCGATGCACGAAGCTGCCCGCTGACAAACTCGCTACCGCGACGAAGCTTCAGGTGAACCTGTTCGGAAGCCTCAGCGCCACAGGCAAGGGACACGGCACCGAACGAGCCGCGCTGGCAGGACTGGTCGGCAAGGAACCGGCGACGGTCGACCCGAAGTTCCTGGACGGCTTGCGCGACAACCCTGACCAGGTGTTCCCGGTCAAGCTCGGTGACAAGACGATCAACGTCAGCCTCAAGGACGTCATCTACGACGCCACCAAGGGCGACTTCAAGCACCCGAACACGATGACCGTGAAGCTCCTTGCCGGCAACGCCGTGTTGCTCGAGCAGGAGTACTACTCGGTCGGCGGCGGATTCATCGAGTGGAAAGGCTACACGCCACCGAAGAAGAACCCGCCGAAGTACCCGTTCGAGACGATGAAGCAACTGAGGGCGCACGCCGACGACAACAAGACGACGATCGCCAAGATCATGCTGGCCAACGAGATGTCGATCGCCGGCCGGACCGAACCCGAGGTGTATGCCTTCATCGACAAGATCATCAACGCGATGGTCGCGACAGTGAAATCGGGTTTGTCGATGCCCGAAGATGACGTGCTGCCAGGCCCGATCAAGCTGCACAGCAAGGCGGCCACCGTGTACAAGCGCGCCATGGATGACAAGTACGCGGCGGACAAAGGCATCGGAGCGCTTTCGGCATTCGCGTTGGCGGCATCCGAAGAAAACGGGCGCGGCCACCTCGTCATCACGGCTCCGACTGGTGGTTCCGCCGGTGTTATGCCGGCTCTAGTC
>JBKPSY010000162.1:0-49143 GCA_046735235.1 Acidobacteriota bacterium
CTTGCTGCCCTGCGGTCCCGTCAGCGTGACGGTGACGCCTGGAACGGCAAGCCCTTGCGCGTCGGTCACGCGCCCGGTGACGGCGCCGGTGGTTTCCTGCGCCCAGCCGTGGCTCGTACCGGCCAGCAGAAGCATCGCCAGCAGAGCCAGAATTCGGCTTCTCATGAACTCTTCTCCTTCGTTCGGCTGCGCGCTGCTCCCGGCCCGCGCCGGCTCTTCGACGGACGACCCATGCTCGACAGTTGGACCGTCGCCGTCCGTCACGAAAGCTTGCAGTTGGTCACAGCCACCAATCCAATGAATGCGGCGGTCCGCGGATGATCAGGGGCAATGGACATGCCGGGATCAACCGAGTGATCGGAATCGGAGAAACGTGACGAGTTGTGCCGGAAATGCGGCCAAATGATCGTCGCGCGCGCCGAACCCGGCGCCGCGCCGGGATTGTTAAAGGTTCGTACGCTTGAATTCAGGGACGAATGAATTCAACAGCTCGTAGTTCGCGGCACGATCGGCTGTGGTGGATCGCGTGACGAGTGGAGTGATGAACAGCGGCGGCGGAAAGGTTTGTTGCGGATCGTTGCGTGCTGTCAGAGAGAAAAAAAGAGCCGGGCGCCACAGCGCGTGACGTCCGGCCCGGAAGAGGTGCATGGGTCCATGAGTCCATGGGTCCATAGGTCATGGGTCCACAGCCACGGCACCTCTGAAGAACTTACTCACTCATTCACTCATTCGCTCAACCAACCCATGGCCCCATGCACCCATGGCCCCATGGACCTTTTTAGAAGAGGAACCGCACGCTCAGCCGCCCCTGCAGTCCGGGGTTGAAGAGGTCGTCCATCGTATAGCGCGGGTCCTTCGCGTTGGCGCCGTCGGGCGTCGCCGCGAGCAGCGCGTTGTAGTCGTACCCGTTGGCCAGGTTCGTGTTCGCCAGGTTGATCTCCGAAGACGTGCGCCGCGGTCGGTTCACGCTGTCGAAGAAGTGGCGGGCCGTCTGCTGGTTGAACAGGTTGAGGATGTTCGCCTCGAGACGCACGCGCTTGCTGCCCTGCAGCCTGATCTCGTGCGACACGAGCAGGTCCGTCTGCGAGAGGACCGGCGTTCTGCCCAGGCTGCCGCGGCCGTCCACGAACAGCGGGATGTTGTTGATGCTGTACACGGTGCGGCTGATGGGCGTGCCGCTGCCGACGTAGAAGAACGCGCCGACCTGCGTGCCGAACGGCATCAGGTACGAGCCGTACAACTTCGCGACGTGCGGGCGATCCGTCGCCAGGCGGCCAAGGACGTTCAGGTCGCCGTGCGAGTCCCACACGAGCTCGTCGAGGTCCCACGCGCGGTTCGCGCTGCTGCCGGCACGCGCGATGGTGCCCGACTGCTGCTGCGTCGTCGCCGACGTGCGGTTCGTCGTCGGCGTGTTCAGCTCGTCGGAGTTGGCGAGGCCCGCGTAGTTGCCGTAGAGGCGGCTGTAGACGTAGCTCGCGCTGGCGAACCAGTTGTTCGAGAAGCGCTTCTCGAGCGAGACCTCGAGCGCGTCGTAGTCCCTCGTCGGCTTGGGCGTGGCGAAGACGGGCGTCAGGCCCGAGGGGTTCATCGTTTCCGCGATGCCCTCGCCCGGGTTGACGTACTTGTATTCCTCACTGCCGTTCACCAGCACGCCCATGTCCTCGATCGTGCGCTTGAGGCTGTTGTGCGTGTAGTTCACCGTGAGGGTCATATTCTGCTTCAGCTGATATTCCATGCCGGCGTTGAGGTTGTCCTGGCTCATCGGCTTCAGATTCGGATCGGTCGAATCGAAGTTGGGGATGCGAAGGTCGCGGAAGCTGCCTGGCTCGGACGTCCACAGGTTGCGGCCCGGCAGGTTGGTGCCCGACAGCGAGAAGGCATCGGTCGTGTCGAGCGAGCGGTACTGGACTTTCCAGATGTCGCCGCCGAACCCGCCGCGCGCCAGCTCGTACTTCGTCCAGTCGTAGTAGCGGCCCCAGCTGCCGAACAGCTTCATGCGGCCGTCGCCGCGCACGTCGTAGCTGACGCCGAGGCGCGGCGCGATCTTGTCGCCGAAGCCGAAGCGGATCGCGTACGGCGCGATGTCGGTGCGGAAGGACGGAATCGTCTCACGCTCGGTGCGGAGGCCCATGTTGATGGTCATCCGGTTGAGCGACCACTGATCCTGCACGTACAGCGAGTAGATGTCAGACGACGCCTTGCCGCGCGTGCCGAGGTCGTCGACTTCGTAGTAGCCGTACGGACCGCGATCGGTAATGCCGGTCGCGTTGCTGGTGAACGCCTTGTTCCACCACACGTAGACGTAGCCGCCACCTGGATACGTGTAGTCCACGTCGTTCGACGAATGCTGGTAGCCGAAGCCGGCCTTCAGGTTGTGCGCGCCCTTGGCGTTGAACACCTTGATGAAATCGGTGTTCACGTAGCCGCGCTTCGTGTGATCGAAATTCGCGAGCTGGATGCGCGGCGTGTTCTGGAAGCCGACGCCGCCGAGCTGATCGGCCGGGATCGGATAGCCGAGTCCGATCGGCGAAGACTGGTAGGTCACGCTGCTGATCGTGGGAACGCCGGTGTCCTTGTAGTTGTCGTCGAAGAGCCCGGCCCGGACGCTGATGAGCGACGTGTTCGTGAGCGTGTAGTCGAGCGTGCCGGCGTAGCTTCGCTGGGGGCTCTCGAACCCACGCGTCTTCTGGATCTGGTTCGATGTCTTCGAGCTCGAGATCGAGTTGGCGATCGAGTCGTTGTAGGCCGGCAGCGTCCCGGTGGACGAGGTCGGCGTCCAGAGCACCGAGAAGCCGGTGCGCAGCCGGCTCGTCGGGTCGTAGTTCACCTTGCCGAAGGCGCTGTTGTAGGTCTGGCTCTGGTTGATCGTGTCGTTCTCGCTGCGCGTGAACAGGTAGTCGTTCGAGCGGCGCACGTAGCGCGGCGCCCACGATCCGAAGAAGAAGATCTTGTCCTTCACGATCGGGCCGCCGAGCGATCCGCCCACGTCGTGCCGGTTGTTCGGCATCTCCTTGTCCTGGATGTAGCTGACGGTCTTGTCGTCCAGCGGATCCAGCACGAGTCGCTTCACCGAATTCGCGGACGTCCCAGCGCCCGTGTAGTAGTAATGGCCCTCACCGTGAAACTGGTTGCCGCCCGACTTGGTCACCGCGCTGATGACGCCGCCGAGCGCGCCGCCATACTCGGCGCTGATGCCGCCGGTCTTGACCTGCACTTCCTGCAGGTATTCGAAGACCGCGTCCTGGCGCGAGCGGCCGTCAACGAGGCTGTTGGTCGTCACGCCGTCCACGGTGAACGAGTTCTCCGCGCCGCTGGCGCCGTTGACCTGGATGCCGCCCTCGATGTCGCCCGTGTTGACCGAAGGCGACGCGAGCGCCAGGTTCTGGAAGCTGCGGCCCTTCGGGATGCGGTCGATTTCCTCGGCGGTGACGTTGTGGGCGATGGTCGTGTTCTTGGTGTCGATGAGCGGCGACTCCGCGGTGACGCTCACCTGTTCCTGCACGCCGCCGACCTTCAGCGCCGAGTCCACTGAGAGCGTCTTGCCGAGGAGCAGCACGACGTCGGACACCTCGCTCGACTGGAAGCCGGCCAGGTCGAATTTCACGGCGTAGCGGCCGGGCTCGAGATCGAGCACACGGTAGACGCCGTCGGCGCTGGTCACCGCGGTGTAGACCTTGCCGGTTTCCTTGTTGGTGATGGTCACGGTCGCGCCCGGCAGTACGGCGCCGCTGGCGTCCTTGACGCTGCCGGTGAGGCCGCTGAAGCGTTCCTGCGCCCATGCGGGACTAGCCGCGAGCGTCAGGAGGGCCAGCAGCGCGAGGACGAACCGGACGGGGCCGGCTCGCAGTGCGAAGCGGTTCATTCGAAGGCTCCTTTCGAGGTCATGCGATGCCCCGGCCGGTCCACGCGTCGCCTCATCACGACGCACGGCACGTTCGTCCCCATGACGCGGTCTGTCACGGGATGCCCGGGGCACGGCGGTCAGAGCGTGACTAATGGCAGGTCGCGTGCCGCGCTTACGCGTTTCGTCCCATGCGGTTGACCGAGGCGCGATCTGCCGTCAGCCGAGATGATCGAGGGGCGAACGATCCAGGTCGGGGACGAACCGTGTGACGGTCGCGATCGAAACGTGCGCTCGCGCAATGCGCGGAAACGAATCTCACCGGATTTCAGGATTCGCCAGGCTCGAATGTTCAAAGACCCGGAGACGCGGATGACCAGTCACGTCGGCGGCGCGTGGTGAACGGCTGCAGCGAACGTCGTTCGTCACGCGAATGCGACGTTCGGTCACTGACGGCGATCACGCGTCACACTGCGGTCGAACCAAGAACGGTCTAACCACAGATTCCACCGATTGCACAGATTCAGGGATTACCGGACTTGACTGATTCCGTGGGCGCTGCGACCGACGCAGGCCGCGAACGCGGCCGGCTGAGGGGGACAGGACAGAGAGCGGAGACAGCTTCCGGTTCTCGTTCGTGCCGTCTCCGCTCTCTGTCCTGTCCCCATCACGGCGGCTTCGCCGCCAGTCGGTCGCGCCGTCGGACATCGAGAAATCTGTGGAATCTGCGAAATCTGTGGTTTCACTTGCTCTTGGTGGGAGTGCAGCGTGATCCCGTGGCCTTCACTACAATCCCTAGATGCTTCCAGCCCCGGTCTTCATCGTGAGCGCTGCGCGAACCCCCATCGGGCGGTACGGCGGGGCGTTCCGCGACGTCCATCCCGCCGAACTCGGCGCCGTGGCGGCGCGCGCGGCGCTCGAGCGCGCGGGCGTCCCCGCCGATGCCGTGGACGACGTGTGGGTTGGCCACGCGCGGCAGGCGGGCTCGGGGCCGAATCCCGCGCGACAGGTGGTGCGTCGCGCCGGTCTGCCGGATCGGGTGCCGGCGACCACGGTGAACAAGGCGTGCGCGTCAGGGATGGAGGCAGTCGCTGCCGGCGCGGGCGCGATCGCGCTGGGCGAAGCCGACATCGTGCTGGCGGCGGGCATCGAGTCGATGAGCCGCATGCCGTACCTCATCGACGCGATCGACGCGCGCTGGGGGCACAAGATGGGCAACTTCGCCCTCGTCGACGCGATGTACCGCGACGGGTTCACGTGCTCGCTCTGCGGCCTTGTGATGGGCGAGACGGCCGAGATTCTGGCGCGCGAGTACGCGATCACGCGCGAGGCGAGCGACGCCTTTGCGCTCGACAGCCAGCAGAAGGCGGCGCGCGCGATCGCCGCCCGCGCATTCGACGCCGAGCTCGCGCCTGTGACCGTTCAGGGCTCGAAGGGGCAGACCGTCACCTCCGCCGACGAACATCCGCGGTCGGAGACGACGCTGGCGGCCCTGGCGAGGCTGGCGCCGGCCTTCGAGCACGACGGCACGCCCGGCATCATCACGGCCGGCAGCGCCTCAGGCGTCACCGACGGCGGAGCCGCGATGGTCCTGGCGGGCGTCGACGCCGTTTCCGAGCATCGCCTTCAGCCCATGGCGCGCATCCTCGGATGGGCGAGCGCCGGCGTCGATCCGCGCCGCATGGGGATCGGTCCTGTGCCGGCCGTGCGGATCCTGCTCGAGAAGCTCTCGATGCGGCTGGAGGAGTTCGATCTCGTGGAGTTGAACGAGGCCTTTGCGCCGCAGGTGCTTGCGGTGCTTGCCGACCTGCCGATCGATCGCACGCGGCTGAACGTGAATGGCGGCGCGATCGCGCTCGGTCATCCAATCGGCTGCACCGGCACGCGCATCCTCGTGACGCTGGTCCACGCCATGCGAGCGCGCGGTGCCCGCCGCGGCCTGGCCACGCTCTGCGTCAGCGGGGGGATGGGGATGGCGATGGCGGTGGAACTGACGTCTTGAAAATGCGACGGAGATCGAGCCGAGGACTTAGCGTCGGGGGGCGCGACGCAGGACCTCAGCTACCGCCTCGAACGCCGGTTTCTCGCTGCCATCGCGGCCCCACAGCAACGGGTAGTTCACGCGGCCCGGAATCGGGAAATTGTTCAGCCACGATGCGCCGTCCGTGAGCCCCCAGAAGGTGACTCGCCGGACGCCGTGCTTCAGGAACAGCGCGAACACATCTGCGTAGCGCCGCGCGAGCTTCTGCTGCATCGCGTCCGGGAGTCCGTCGGGGTAGAGGTTGGTTGCCGCCTTGATCTGCATCTTCTTCGACAGGTCGGCGCCCCACATGTCGGGATCGCGCGGCAGGACGTCCATGTCGAGCTCCGTGATCAGGGGTTGGACGCCCGCACCCTCGATGGCGGCCAGCGTCTCGTCGATCGCCTGGAGGGGCGGCTCGTCGATGCCCCAGTGGCCCTGCTCGCCAATCCCGTCGACGCGCAGGCCGCTGGCCTTCAGGCGCTGCACGAGACGAATCGCCGCGTCCCGCTTCGCAGGCTTCCAGAGGTTGTAGTCGTTGTAATAGAGCTCCGCGTCCGGGTCGGCGGCGTGCGCGTACTCGAACGCCTTCTCGACGAAGTCGTCGCCGATCCCATCCCGCCACGGCGTGTGCCGGAGCGTCCCGTCGTCTTCGAGCGCCTCGTTGACCACGTCCCAACCGCCGATCTTCCCGCGGTAGCGGCCGACCACCGTCGTGATGTGGTCCTTCAGCCGGGCGAGCAGCGCTTCACGAGTGACCTTCGCGCCCGCCTCACCCGCGAAGACCCACGCGGGAGTCTGCTGGTGCCACAACAGCACGTGACCGACGACGAACATGCCGTGGCTGCGGCCGAACTCGACGTAACGGTCGGCAGGTTCGAAGTTGTACCGATCCGGAGCAGGATGTACCGACTCCCACTTCAGGAGATTCTCGGGACTGATCTGGTTGAACTGGCGAACCACCAGCGAGACGGCCGCCGCGTCGCGCTGGTCGCTCAGCGCCTGGTTGAGGGCGACGCCGATCTTCAGCGTTGGCGGAGCGACGTCCTTCAGAGCAGCCGGAGCGTCGGCGGCCAGCGTGACCGCCGCGGCGATGAACGGGAAGAGCGCAATCACGGTTCGCGACATGGACGGGTCTCCGGACAGTACGGACGGCGGCCAGACGGTATATCGTATCCGCGGTCTTTTTGTTCACAAAGGACACACGATGCTGCGCTCGCTGTCAGGGGTCTTCGTCATCGCGGTGGTCGCCGCCGCGCCGGTTGCGGCGCAGCCCTCCGGGGGTCCGTACGGCCCGATTCAACAGACTTATGAAGTGCCTGCCGCGCCGCACGTCTACTACGTCGCGCCGGACGGGCGTTCCGATGGGCCAGGGACGCTTGCACAGCCAACGACCCTGGAGTCGGCCATCGCCGAGGTCGTGACCGGTGACGCGGTGATCTTGCGCGGCGGCGTCTATCGCACGGGCGGCCTCCTCCTGAATCAGGGCATCACGATTCAGCCGTACCGTGACGAGCGGCCCATCCTCAAAGGCACGCAGGTGGCCAGCACGTGGCAGCCCTTGCGCAACGCGTTGTGGAAGACGTCGTGGTCGAAGCTCTTTCCCGCGAAGCCTCTCGGGTGGTGGCAGCGGGATCGCGAAGGCATGCGGACGCCGCTCCACCGGTTCAACAACGACATGGTCTTCGTGGACGGCCGCATGCTGCAGTCGGCCGGGTGGGAAGGGGAGGTGGACGAGAACTCGTACTACATCGACTACGAGAAGGGCCAGGTCTACATCGGCGTGGACCCCACGGGACGGCAGGTCGAGATCACCGCGTTCGACAGCGCGCTGGTCCGCACGAGCCTCGCGGTCCACGGCAAGACGTCGGATCGCAAGGGTCCGGCCATCCGCGGCATCACCTTCACGCAGTATGCCTATCGGGCCCTGGAGGTCGAAGGGAAGAAGCAGTTCACCTCCGCCGACGAGCCGACCGACGAGCCGGTCGGTCTGGCCGATCCGTCCACGTTCGGCAAGGAAGTCGTGGGGACCCTGCTCGAGAACGTCACCATCACGTTCTGCTCGCGGGTGGCCGGCTACTTTCGCGGGGATGGCCTCGTCATCCGCAACTCGCTCATCAGCGACACCAGCACGGAAGGCATCTACGTGATCGGGTCGTCAGACGTCCTGCTCGAGCGGAACATCATCCGCAGGAACAACGTCGAGCACCTGACGGGCTATTACCCGGCCGCCGTCAAGATCTTCAACCAGACGCGCCGGGTGACCTGCCGCGACAACCTGGTCATCGACAACCCCGACTCGAACGGCATCTGGTATGACGTGGGAAACCGCGATGCCGTGTTCGTGAACAACCGGATCGAGAACGCACAGGACGGCTTCTTCTTCGAGATCTCCCGCGGCGCCATCGTCGCCGGCAACGTGTTCGTCCGCTGCAACAAGGGGGTTCGCGTGCTCAACTCCGCGGATGTGCGCCTCTACAACAACACGTTCGTCGACACGGCGGCCTCGTTCGAGCGCAACGAGCGCAGCGCGACCGGCGATCACTTCGGGTGGCACCCGTCCACCGGTCCCGGTGTGGAGGAGCGCGACGGGCATGTCTTCGTGGGCAACCTGCTCGTGGCGAGCGACACCTACACGCAGCCGATGCTGCGGTTCGAGCAGCCGAAGGCCCTCTGCGAGAAGCTCACACGCCCGCAGGCGACAACCGTGGACGGGAACGTCTACGTGCGCGCGGCGTCTCGGCCCGAGGGCGGCGACGCGAAGCCTGTTCCGCTGGCCACGTGGAGTCCGGCGCCGACTGACTCGTGCCTGACGCCGGCGGCCTCGCTCGAGGAGTTCCGCGCGCTGGCGCCCGCATTCGAGGCCCATGGCCAGTTACTCGATCTGTCGCCGCGCTCCGTGTTCAAGAGCCCGGAGCTCGGTCGTTACGAGCTGCAAGGCCCCTTGCCAGGCACGACACGCGCCGCGACGCCGCCCGACGTCCTGAAGGTGCTCGGCTGGAGCGCGCAGGACGCCAGGACGGCCGGTGCCTACCCGCTCCGTCAGTGAAGGGGAACTTCAAGACGAGCGCTCGCCCACCGTAGCCTTGGCGGAGGTGGGTCAGGCGCTGTACTGCTGCCGCCGCACCGCCAGCTCGTTCGTCATCTGAATCTCCGTCCGCTTGTCGATGGCGTAGAACGCCAGGCAGACGGCGCAGATCGCGAACGTGATTGCCGGGAAGATGCTCATCGTCAGGCGGATGCCGTCGAGGGCAGAGGCCGCCTGCGATACGTTGGGGACGTAGCCGTAGAGCGACAGCACGTAGCCGGTGATTGCGCCGCCGAACCCGAGTCCCGCCTTCAGCGCGAACACGATCGCGGCAAACACGATGGCCGTCGCACGACGGCCGGTCTTCCACTCCGAGTAGTCGGCGACATCGGCCATCATCGCCCACAGCAGCGGAATCGTGAAGCCGTACGCGAACTGCCGGAGCATTTCGCTCACGAACATCGCCGTCACCGCCGTTGCCGGCAGGAGCGCGAAGATTGCCGTGAAGAGGATCGTGCCGCCGAGGCCCGCGATGAAGAGGTTCCGCTTGCCGAACTTCGTGGCCAGCGCCTTCGAGAAGAAGATCGCGATGATCGTGGCCAGCGTCCCGAGCACGTTGAAGGCGCTGAACGCGAAGCTGACGACCCCCGCCTCGTCCGCCGGGTTGACGCCAAAGCCGCTGAGCAGCCGCGCGAGGCTCGCTTTGTCAGCGTAGTAGTTGAAGTAGTACGGCACGACGCTGCCGCGCATGGAGAGCGTGATGAAGAGCACCAGCGTCAGGATGAACATGACGAGCCACGGGCCGTTCTTCGCAAGATCCGCGAAGTGCTGGCCGACCGAGGCTTTCTGGTCGGGCCGCGGCTGGATGCGCTCTCGCGTCGTCGCGAAGGTGATGAAGAACAGGACCACGGCCAGCGCGGAGAAGATGCCGATGGTGAACTGGTACCCCCTCGCGTTGTTGCCCTGGCCGAAGTGGTGCACCATCGGCAACGCGAGCCCCTGGATGACGAGCTGCGCGATCATGGCGCACACGAATCGGTACGACGACAGGCTCGTCCGCTCGCCGAGGTCGCCCGTCATGACGCCGCTCAGCGCCGAATACGGAAGGTTGTTCGCCGAGTAGACCATCATCAGGCCGATGTAGGTCACGTAGGCGTAGGCGAGCTTGCCGCCGGGGCTGAGGTCGGGCGTCACGAACGCGAGGAAGCCCATGATGCCGAAGGGCACCGCCGTCCAGAGCACCCAGGGCCTGTACTTGCCCCAGCGCGTGTCGGTCCGGTCCGCGACGATGCCCATGACGGGATCGAACACGGCGTCCCAGACGCGGACGACGACCAGCAGGGTGCCCGCAGCGGCGGCGGTGATCCCGAAGGTGTCCGTGTAGAACGCCAGCTGGAACATCACCATGGTCTGGAAGATGAAGTTGGCGGCGGTGTCGCCAAGGCCGTAGCCGACCTTCTCGACCACCGACAGCCGCCCGCCTCCATCGTTCCGTGTCACAGCCGCATCGGCCACTGGGTCTCCTCCACGAGTGGCGACGGTATCACGAACGCGTTCGCGCCGGCCACGCAGTTGGGAGATACTCGCGCACATGTCGAATCCGTACCAGAACGCCGGCCTGTCGGTCGAGACACGGGCCTCGGATCTGCTCTCGCGCATGACGTTCGAGGAGAAGGCCGCGCAGATGCACGCGCTCTGGCTGATCCTCTCTGAAGACGGCCGCCATCGCCCGCGTCAGGATGATTTCACCGGCGGGACGGACCCGGAGGTGGTGAGGCGCTCGCTCGGCCACGGCCTCGGCCAGATTTCGCGCGCACTCGGCAGCCACGGCGTCGACGCGCGGACCGGTGTCCGCGCGCTCAATCGCCTGCAGAAATTCCTGCGCGAGGAAACCCGGCTGGGGATTCCCGCGATGTCGCACGAGGAGTGCCTCGTCGGCCTGATGGCGCGAGGCGCCACGATGTTTCCGTCGGCGCTGGCGTACGGCGCCACCTGGAATCCCGACCTGATCGAGCGCGCCGCGCAGGCAATCGGTCGCGAGGCGCGGTCGGTCGGATGCCACCAGGGCCTCGCCCCGGTGCTGGACGTGTCACGCGACGTCCGTTGGGGGCGGACGGAGGAGACATTCGGCGAGGACCCGTATCTCATCGGCGTGCTGGCCACGCGGTACGTCCGCGGGCTGCAGGGCGAGGCGCGAGATCTGCTCGCGACGCTGAAGCACTTCGCCGGGCATTCCTGGAGCGAAGGCGCACGCAACCACGGACCGGTGCATCTCGGGTGGCGCGAGCTGAACGACATCTTCCTGCTGCCGTTCGAGATGGCGGTGAAGCAGTCGCATGCAGGGTCGGTGATGCCCGCCTACCACGACATCGACAACGAGTCGTGCCATGCCTCGCGCCGGCTGCTCACCGAGGTGCTCCGGCAGGAATGGGGCTTCGACGGCCTGATCGTC
This sequence comes from Acidobacteriota bacterium, assembly GCA_046735235.1. Classification (GTDB taxonomy): domain Bacteria; phylum Acidobacteriota; class Vicinamibacteria; order Vicinamibacterales; family JAENWD01; genus JAENWD01. The sequence goes on from JBKPSY010000162.1 coordinate 11,342, forward strand.
GCCGACTACATCGGCATCAGCCTGCTGTACCAGCACCACAACCTCGCGCTCGACCGCGCCGAGGCGGCAGGGCTGGGCTTCAACGCAGGCCTCGACATCGAGCTACCTGCCGACGACTGCACCGCGCAGTTGGGCGAAGCGGTGCGGCGCGGTCTCATCACGATGGAGACGATCGACGAGATCGTCCGGCGCATCGTGCGCGAGAAGCTGCGCCTCGGGATCTTCGAGAAGCCGTATGTGGACGATGAGGCGATCGCGCTTCAATCGCCGGCGACGGTCGCCCTGGCGCGCGACGTGGCGCGGCAGGGCATCGTCGTGCTCAGCAACAACGGGGTCCTCCCGATCGACCCGTCACGAGGGCAGCGAATTGCCCTGATCGGTCCTGCCGCCGATGACCCGATGGCGCTGCTCTGCGGCTACAGCTTCCCGGTGCACCTGATCCTGAACGACGCGGGTGAATCCGCGTCGCAGGTCGTGACGCCGCGGGCGGCGTTCCGACGCGCCTTCGGGGAAGGCCGCGTCGCGTACGAGCGTGGCTGCTTCGTCATCGAGCAACGGAAATATGGCTCGCCGGTCTTCCCCGGAGACGTCGAGGCCAGCACGTCGCTCGACCAGCCGTCGCCGATCTCGGAGCGGACGGACCTGATTCCCGCCGCGGTGGCTTCGGCATCGGCGGCCGACATCGCGGTCCTCTGTGTCGGCGACCTCGCCGGCCTCTTCAACACCGGCACCGTCGGCGAGGGCTCGGACGCCGATTCGCTCGACCTCCCAGGCGTGCAGCAGCAGCTGCTCGACGCGGTGGTCGCCACAGGAACGCCAGTCGTCGTCGTGCTGTCGAGCGGGCGTCCCTACAACCTCGGCGGGCTCGAGGACAAGGTCGCCGCCTTCGTGATGACGTTTGCGGGCGGGCAGGAGGGCGGTCCGGCGCTCGTGGACGTCCTGACGGGCGCCGTCGAACCGTCGGGGCGCCTGACGATTTCGGTCCCCAGGAACGTGGGCGCCGTGCCGTACTACTACAACCACAAGATGAAGAGCGCGGGGACGCCGATCGCGCGGCACTTCGGCAGCCGGTATCCGTTCGGCCACGGCCTCGGGTACACGGCATTCGAATTTGCGGACCTGGCGTTTGACGGTGACGCGGTCGACATTGCAACCGGTGAGGTCGTCGCGCATTTCACCGTGCACAACACGGGAACGCGCAGTGGCGTTGCGGTGCCGCAGGTGTACGTGCGCGACCTGGTCGCATCGGTGGTACGACCCGTCAAGGAGCTGAAGGCATTCTGCCGCGCGGATCTCGCGGCGGGCGCTTCGGCGCGGATCGCCGTCCACCTTCCCACCGACATGCTGTCGTTCACAGGCCCCGGCGGACGGCGCATCGTCGAGCCCGGCCGGTTCGAGCTGCAAGTGGGCGCGTCGAGCGGCGACATCCGGCTGCGCGGTCAGTTCGAGGTGACGGGCGAGACGCGTGAGCTCGGACGCGAGTGGCGGATGGAGAGCAGGTGCGCCGTTGTTCCGTAGATGACGGCGCTACTTCGAGCCGGACAAGCGCGCGAGCATCGTGCGCGCCTGGACCTTGAACTCGGCGTCTTCGGGTGCCCACTCGGGATCGAGCGGCAGGCTCGCGATCTGCTGCAGCTCGGATTTCGCGTCGTCCACGCGATCCATGGCCTCGAGGGTCTCCGCCAGGAACAGCCGTGTGACGATGCTGCGGGGGTTGTAGGCGAGAGCGCGGCGGAGATGCTCCTCTGATTTCTGCTTCGAGCCGCCGAAAAGACCCGGCACCTTGAAATACCAGCGCCCGAGCGCCCGATCGGCGGACCCCTGCAGGAACGCCGGGTCCATGGCGAGCACCTTTTCGAGCTCGTCGCGGATCGTGCCGCGATACTTCAGGCCGCCGCGGATGCCGTGGTTCTCGGCGTAGCCGCCCATGTTGGCGGCCAGCCAGAAATGCCCTTCGGGCTTGTCGGGCGCCGCGGCGATGGCCACTCGCGCCGCGGCCATGCCCGCTTCATATGCCTTATCCTTCGCGTCGTTCGTGACCTCGTGACCACCCAGCCAGTAGCCGGCTTTGGCGCGCTTCCAGGCGGAGACGAAATCCTTCGGGTTCCCGTCGATCGCGGCCTGCCAGATCGCCGCGGCGCGCCGCGCACTCGCCAGGTCGGCGCGGTTCGCGTACAGCGCGTCCGCCTCGTCGGCGGCGTGCGCCGGGAACGCCAGTGCCGTCACCAGCATCACAAGAACCATGCGGTACAATGGTGGGATGCAGGATCTGGTCGCGGCGCTGCTGCAGCAGCTCGGCGAGGACCCCGACCGCGAGGGCTTGCGCGACACGCCCAAGCGCGTCGAGAAGTCGCTGCGTTTCCTGACCAGCGGGTACCAGGCGGACATTGACGGAGTCATCAACAACGCGCTGTTCTCAGTGGATTACAGCGAGATGGTGATCGTCAAGGATATCGACTTCTACAGCCTGTGCGAGCACCACCTGCTCCCGTTTTTCGGCAAGTGCCACATCGCCTACATCCCGACGAAGAAGGTCATAGGCCTGAGCAAGATTCCGCGCCTGGTCGAGGTCTTCGCCCGGCGCCTCCAGGTGCAGGAGCGGCTCACGCACCAGATCGCTGAGGTGATCGACGAGAAGATCTCGCCGCTCGGCGTGGCCGTCGTGATGGAGGGCACACACCTGTGCATGTCGATGCGCGGCGTGGAGAAGCAGAACTCGCTCGCGATCACCAGCGCGATGCTGGGGGCCTTCCGCGACAACGCGCGGACGCGCAGCGAGTTCCTCGAGCTGATCCGCCGTCCGCATCTCACGCCGAGCCCCATCGACGCGATCGCCGGCCTCAGTTGCGTGACGGAATAGTCGTCGGCGTGCCGTCCGCTCGTCGCTCCGTCGGTGTGATAGCCGCTCCCCGCTCCTCGCTCCTCGTTCCAGCTCGTCACCCGTCGCTCGTTCGTCGCTGGGCATGCTGCCCGCGCTAATCCTGTTTCTCGCGTACGTGGTCCTCGCTCTCGGGCACCTGCCCGGGCTGCGCCTCGACCGCACTGGCGCCGCTGTCATCGGCGCCATCCTCATGGTCACTGTCGGCGGCCTGTCGTTCGACGCCGCCGTCGCTGCCGTCAATTACCGCACGCTCGTCCTGCTGTTCGGCATGATGGTGCTCGTCGCGCACCTGCAGCTGGCGGGCTTCTTCGGCCTCGTCGCGCGCAGAATTGCCGGCCGCATCGCCAATCCCGTCGCGCTCGTCGGTGTCATCGCGGCCGCCTCCGGCGCGCTCTCCGCGCTCTTCGTCAACGACCCGGTCTGCCTCGTGCTCACGCCTGTGGTCATCGAGATCGCGCGGCTGCGACGCCTCAATCCGCTGCCCGTGCTGCTGGCGCTCGCCACCGGCTCGAACATCGGCAGCGTAGCCACAATCACGGGCAACCCGCAGAACATGCTGATCGGCAGCCTGTCTCGGATCTCGTTCCTGCAATTCACGACCGTGCTCGGGCCGGTCGCGCTCGTCGGCTTCGTCATCGATGTGCTGGTAATCGCGGTGGTGTACCGCGGACGCTTTCACGCGGTCGGACTGGTCGAGGAGCCGATTGTGGTCAATCGCACGTCGCTCCGGCGCGCGCAGGCATCGATGCTCGCGAAGACGATCGTGGTGGCGACGCTGATGCTGGTCGGGTTCATTGCCGGCTACGACACGGCGCTCGTGGCCGCCGCCGGCGGCGCAGCGCTCCTCATCACGCGACGCGTGAAGCCCGAGAAAATCTGGCGCCGTATCGACTGGGACCTCCTCGTCCTCTTCGTCGGCCTCTTCGTCATCGTCGCCGGCGCCGAGCAGGCCGGGCTCGACCGGAAGTTCTTCGACCTGCTGCGGCCCATCGGCATCGAGACCCGGCTGGGGCTCTCGCTGGTGTCCGCGGTGCTGGCCAATCTGATCAGCAACGTGCCATCCGTGATGCTCTTCTCGCGGTTCGTCCCGACACTGCAGAACCCGACGGAAGGCTGGCTGACGCTCGCGATGTCCAGCACGCTGGCGGGGAACCTCACCATTCTCGGCTCGATCGCGAACCTGATCGTCGTCGAAGGCGCCAGGAAGCGTGATGTCGCCATCACCTTCGGCGAATATTTCCGCGTCGGCCTCCCGGTGACGATCGCCACGCTCGCCTTCGGCACCTGGTGGGTATACTGACGGCCGATGCCCCGGCACCTTGCCGCAGGCGCGATCGCGACGCTCGTCCTCGGCGCGGTCCTGGCCGCGGCGCCTCAGAAGACGAAGCCGAAGCCCGCGCCAAAGCCTCCAGCGCCGCCGCCGGCCGTCACGACGCCGATCCTGACGACGCCGATGCCGATCGCGTGTCCCGATGCGTTGGGGCAGGGCGTCAAGAGCGGGCGGGTCTTCTGTGAGGTGCCCGTCAGCCACGATCCGGCGCACGGCGATCTGATCGTGGTCCCGAGGCACCAGGGCCCGGCGACCGTGCGATTCCATTTGCACAACCGGCAATTGGTCTCGGCGTCCCTGATCAAGGCGAAGCGCGCGTTCACCCGCGCGACGGCGACGGCGGTCGTGGTGAAGGCGGATGGCACGATCCTCGGCCGCGGCACCGTGCAGACGGAGTTCCGGCAGGAGTCGGACCTGTTCGACCGCGTGCCGGCGGGGCCCGGCGCGAAGGGGTTCAAGGCGGTCGCGCCAATCGGCGACGAGCTGGTCGAGATCCAGGTGCCCGAGGACGCAGAGAGCGTGACGGTCGTGGGCGAGAAGGTGGAACTGGTGCAGATCGACGGCACGCAGACGCTGTCGTCGGACGGCGTGTCGGTGGCATTCATCAGCAGTTCCCAGATCGAGTATCGTGCCGCGCCGGCGCCGAAACCCGTGCCGCCCGCGAAGAAGCCGGCGAAGAAGACCGCGACGAAGAAGGCGGCGCCAAAGAAGACCGCGACGAAGCCGCACCGCTGACATCCGAAGTCTGAGTCCGAAGTCCGGAGCCAAATTTATGAATCGACGCGATTTCATGAAATCCACCGTGGTCGCCGGCGCGACCGCCGCGTTCGCCCGTCCTGCCGAGGCCGCCGTGGCGCCGAGCGATCGGATCACGGTTGGTTTCATCGGCTGCGGCGCCCGCGCCCACGAGCATCTCGACGACGTGAAGGCGATGGCCGGCGTGGAGGTGGTGGCCGTCGCCGATGCCTACACGGGGCGCGCAGAACGCGCGCGCGTCCGCACCGGCGGCCGCGCGGCGATCGTCGCCGACTACCGCGACATTCTCGCGAACCCGGGTATCGACGCGGTGTTCGTGGTGACACCAGACCACTGGCACAAGGCGATGGTCGTCGAGGCGCTCGCCGCGAAGAAGGACGTGTACGTCGAGAAGCCGATGAGCTACTCGATCGAAGACGGCCTCGCGATGGTCGCCGCCGCGAAGAAGTCCGACCGCATCGTCCAGGTCGGGAGCCAGGGCGTGAGCGGCCCCGACATGATCAAGGCGCGCGAGCTGGTGAAGGCCGGGAAGATCGGGCAGGTCGTGATGGTGCGCGCGGCCTACAACCGCAACAGCGCAAGCGGTGCGTGGCTGTATCCGATCCCGCCGGACGCCTCGCCGTCCACGGTGAACTGGGATCAGTTCATTGGTCCTGCACCGAAGCGGGCGTTCGATCTGGAGCGGTTCTTCCGCTGGCGCTGCTACTGGGACTACTCGGGCGGCGTTGCCACCGATCTGTTCGTCCACCTCGTGTCGTGGCTGAACTTCGTCACCGACGCGAAGATGCCGGCTGGCATCATCGCGACCGGCGAGAACTACGGGTTCAAGAAGACCCACGAGGTGCCCGACACCGTCAACGCGCTGCTCGTCTATCCGGAGAATTTCACGGCCAGCCTCTGCTGCACCCTGGACAACGCTCGCGGCAGCGAGTCAGGTCTCGAGGTGCTGGGCACGGAGGGCAGCCTCCTGCTCAGGGGCGGAGGCGTCACGCTGCGGCCCGAGTCGAAGCACGAGGACAACCGCTGGGTGGTGCGCTCCTGGCCCGAGGCGCTCGAGAAGGCGTACTACGACGACCCGAAGATTAAGGCCGTCGAGTCGCCTGAGACCTGGGACGCGCAAACGACGGCCGGCGAAGAACACTGGGGCACCGAGGGGCGCGACGCGAGCTACGTGCACGTCGCGAACTTCTTCGACTGCGTACGGACTCGCCAGCAGCCCTACGAGGACGTGGTCTTCGGCCACCGCGCGGCCGCGTGCGCGCACATGGTGAACCGCTCGGTTCGCGAGAAGCGAATGATCGAATGGGACTTCGGAGCGGACAGGACGAAGGGCTGATCACGGGCCAGGGATCAGGATCAGGGGCCAGGGCCAGGGCAGCGCGCAGTGCCTGATCTCTTGTAGCGCAGGCCTTCAGGCCTGCTGACTCATTTCGCCGTCAGCCACTTGACGGCTTCCAGCTCCGCCTGAGGGCTGGCGCCCTTGGCCAGCGTCACCGACTTCGGTGCGCCTGCCGCGGCATAAGCAGCGGCGACGGTGGCGGGAGGCCTGAGGCCTTCGCCAGCCAGCCAGAGCGGGCTCGTGGTCAACGCGAGAAATCCAGGCACGTCGCCGTACTTCACCGCTCCAGGCAGCATCGCCGCGTCGTCGATGGCGCTGACAGTCGAGAACCTGAACCCCCCAGTGTCGATCGCGGCACGGTCGACCAGATCCGGCGCCGCGGCGCGCGCCAGCGCTGCCCAGACGCCGGCGTTCTTGCCGAATCCGATCAGGAAGACGCGCTGATGTGGCGGAGCTGGAGTTTCAGGCCCGCGTGGACTGACTGCAGCGCGTTGCTCGGTGGCTTCGGTCGGCGACTGCGCCGTCAGTGTCACCGACTCCGGTGCTGCCGACAGGCCGCCGCTCCGCGCGAAACGCAGCGCGGCAAGCACGTCGTGCACGCGCTGGACGATGAGCGGCGAGTTGTAGGCGTAGGTGTACGGGGCGACGGGGCCCCCCGGCACCATCCGGTTGCGCGTAACGTCGCCGCCCGTGACGTCGACGCCGATCACCGTGACTCCTGCGGCGAGCATCGCGCCAATGGCTGGACGAGGCTGGCCGTTCGCGTCGAATAAGCCGGCACCACCGTTCGCGTTTACCCAGACGGCTGTGGCGCCCGACCCGTTCCGAGGCGTCAGCTGGACGAAGGGGGCCTCCTCCGGCGATCGGGACACGTGCAGGATGCCGCGCTGAGCCACTCCGCCCTGGACGTCCTTTCGTGCGGATCTCGGGACGGCCGTGACATCACCGGAGCCGGGAACATCGCTGCCAAGCATTACCGCCAACGCGCCGCCGACGACCTCGCGATACCGCTCGAGCGACGCGGCGTCACGTGGAAGCGACGCGCTCAAGGCTCGATCTGACGCGGAAGTCCACCACGAGGTGACTCGCCGTTCTTCCGCCTCGCCCTTCGCCGGCGCCGGATGGTTCGCGGTCCAGACGGTGGCCTCGTCCCGCGTCAGCGGCTTGAAATCCTCTTCGACGACCGGCTCGGGCAGCCCCAGCTTCAGCTGCGTGTTCATCCACGCGTACATCGCGGAGCGGCTGACGTAGTTGTAGTTGTGCGGGAACTGCGGCATCGGAAAGACGCGCACGTTGTCTTTCGCGCCGAGCATCGCCCACAGCGTCTGCATCGCCGGAAAGCCCGTCTCGGGCAGCGTCTTCGTCCAGTCGTCTGCCGTCGTCATGCCGAGCGGCCGCGGCGCCCAGAGCGACGCGATCTCGACGTTGCCGGAACCGAGCCGGAGGTAGTCGGCGTTCTCGCACGTGCAGCCGCCCTGCATCTTCGTGCCGACCATCACCATGGGGAAGAGCGTCACTGGACGATCGTCGAGCGCGCCCAGGATGAATGTCTGTGTGCCGCCGCCGCTGGCGCCGCTCACGGCCAGGCGTGCCGGATCCACGTCGGGCAGCGACGCCAGGAAATCGAGCGCGCGTCGCGCGTTCCACGACTGCAGGCCCATGATCGATTCGAGGCGCGACTCTGCGTCCGCAGAGAAGAAAAGCCCGGGGGCCGCCGGCGAGTCTTTCGGCCGCCCATCTGGCTCCCCGTGAGCGACGCGAATCGAAATCTGTACGCTGTCGGCGTAGCCCTCGAGGTCGAAGAGGAACGACACCACACCCATGCGCGCCAGCTGGACGGCCGCGGCCTGCAGCGGATAGCGGCCGCCGACCTCGAACCGTTCCGCGCCGGAGACGATCGCCTTCCGCACGTCCTCCACGGATGCCTCGTTGAACCGCCCGTCGTGCCAGTGCCCATGCGGCAGCAGCACGGCCGGCAGCTTGCCCGTGCGGCCAGCCGGGCGATACAGGCTGCCGGTGACGAAGTGCCCCGGAAGACTTTCGAAGAAGACGCGATCCACCGTGTATCCGTCGCGCGCGACGCGTCCATGCACGACGGCGTTGAGTGGCGTCGGCTCGGGCATCGGCCAGAGGCCCAGCGCGACCTGGATCTGACGCCGGACGACGCGTGCGCGGGCCGCCCAGGCGTCGGCCGTCGCCGGCGGCGTGAACGGGAAGTCGTCGCGAAGCGTCTTCTGCGGATCGCCTGCGCCTCCCGTGATCGCCGTCCGCGACGCGATCGGGCCCGCCACCGCGAACGCGACCGTGCCCAACACCACCGCCAGCGCAGCCACCCACCGACGCATGCGATTCCCCCTCGACACGGCGCGATTCTACCCGCGAACCGAGTGCTATGCTCCATCAAGTCACATGCGCCTCGCATCGTGCAGCGCCTTGATCGTCGTCGCCGCCACCATGGCGGCGTTTCGCGCGCCTGTCGAACCGGCGGCGCCTGACGCTGACATCCCTGTCCCTTCTTCATCCCAATTGGCCTGGCAGCGCCAGGAGCTGCACGCATTCGTGCACTTCGGGCCGAACACCTTCAGCGGCGCCGAGTGGGGGAGCGGGCAGGAGGATCCAGCGAGCTTCAACCCGACCGAGTTCGACGCGCGCGAGTGGGTCAGCGCGTTCAAGCAGGCCGGGTTCACCGGCGTGATTCTCACCGCCAAGCACCACGACGGCTTCTGCCTGTGGCCTTCGAAGTACTCGTCGCACACGATCGCAAAGAGCCCGTGGCGTGGGGGCAGGGGTGACGTCCTGAAGGAGCTCTCCGACGCCTGCCGCGAGGCCGGGCTGGGCTTCGGGGTCTACCTGTCGCCCTGGGATCGCAACCACCCGACGTACGGCACCGAAGAGTACAACCGCGTCTTCGTCAACATGCTCGAAGAGGTGCTCGGCCGCTACGGGCCGATCTTCGAGGTGTGGTTCGACGGCGCCAACGGCGAGGGCCCCAGCGGGCGCCGGCAGAACTACGACTGGCCGGTCTTCCTCGCGACGGTGCGGAAGCTGCAGCCGAAGGCGGTCATTTTCAGTGATGCCGGGCCTGACGTGCGCTGGGTCGGCAACGAGCGGGGAGAGGCGCCGCTGACCGTGTGGTCGACCATCGATCGGCATCGGTACACGCCGGGCACGCCGTTGAGCGACGAGTTAGGCGAAGGCACGCGCTTCGGCGAGGACTGGGTGCCCGCCGAGTGCGATGTCTCGATCCGTCCTGGGTGGTTCTACCGGCAATCCGAGGACACACAGGTGAAGTCGCCGGCGCGGCTGCTCGAGATTTACGAGAAGTCTGTCGGTCGCAACTGCACGCTGCTGCTGAACGTGCCGCCCGATCGCCGCGGCCTCGTGGCGTCGCCGGACCTGGCCGCGCTTGCGGGATTCCGCACGGCGCTGAACGCCGCCTACGGGACGGACCTCGCCGCCGGTGCGACGGTCACAGGCTCGAGCAGCCGATCCGACGCGCCGGCCTCGGCAGTGCTCGACGCGTCGCTCGACACGTACTGGTTGCCGGACGTCACGGGGCCGGCGACACTCACACTGCAATTTCCCTCGGCCGTCACGTTCGATCGCGTCGTCCTGCAGGAAGGAATTGCCCTCGGACAGCGGGTGTCCGCGTTCTTCGTCGAAGCGCGGACCGTGGAAGGATGGCAACGCGTGGCGACCGGTACGACCATCGGCCACAAGCGGATCCTGCCGACGCCGCTGACGAAGGCGACGAGCCTGCGCGTCACGATCGCCGAGTCCATCGGGACGCCGGCGATCGCGCGAATTGCCCTCGCGAAGACCGCCGCCCGCTGAATTGCGGTATGACTCGTAGGGCGCAGCTTCAGTTGCGCCAGGATCGGCCGACTGAAGTTCGGCCCCCACTAACACCGGACAAGACCTGCAAGCTCAGGGACGAACCGAGCCCGAGACGCTCCTTGGCCCGCATAGAATACGGGCACTATCGACAGGAGCCCACTTCTCCATGATCATCCGTCATCCACTCGCGCTGGCGGCGCTCGCCGCATTTATCCTCGGCGCCACGATCGTCATTGCGCAAGAACGCACCCGCGCCACGATCCCCGATCAGTACAAATGGAACCTCGCTGAGCTCTACGCAGGTGACGAGGCCTGGCAGGCGGAGCGAGCCCGCATCGAGCAGGACCTGCCGAAGGCGCGCGCGTTCAAGGGGACGCTCGGCCAGTCAGCCGCGCAGTTGCAGAAGGCTCTCGACCTCAACGCCGAGCAGGACAAGGCGCTGAGCCGCCTGGCGACCTACGCGAGCCTGAAGGCCGATGAAGACACGCGGCTGTCGAACTACCAGGGCATGCGCGACCAGGTGATCCAGCTCGGCTCGAAGGAAGGCGCGGAGTGGGCGTACTTCGAGCCAGAGATCCTGGCGCTCGACACCGCGAAGGTGGACGAGTGGATCGCGGCGACGCCGGGTTTGAAGCAGTACGCGTTCTACCTGAACGACATCCTGCGTCGGAAAGCCCACACGCTCAGCGCCGCCGAGGAGGCGATGATCGCCCGCACGTACCCGATGGCGGCCGGCGTGCGGAACGCCTCGAACGTGCTGCTCAACGCCGACCTGCCGTGGCCGACGGTGAAGATGGCCGACGGCAAGGACGTGCGGCTGGACAGCTCGGGCTTCTCGGCCGCGCGCGCCTCGGGCAACCGCGACGATCGCAAGAAGGTCATGGAGGCCTTCTTCGGCGCGCTCGGCAGCTACCGTCGCACGCTTGGCGCTGCGATGAGCGGCAACGTGCAGGGCGCGATCTTCAGGGCGCAATCGCGGCACTACGACTCGACGCTGCAGGCCGCGCTCGACGGCCCGAACGTGCCGACCACCGTCTACAAGGCGCTCGTCGACAGCGTGAACGAGCACCTGCCGTCGTTCCAGCGATATCTGGCGCTGCGGAAGCGGATTCTGAAGCTGGACGAGTTGCACTACTACGATCTGTATTCGCCGCTCGTGAACGACGTGCCTCTGAACTACACCGTCGAGCAGGCGCAGGCGAACGTCAAGGCGGCGATGGCGCCGCTCGGCCCCGACTACGTGGCGGCACTCGACAAGGCGTTCCACGACCGGTGGATCGACTACTACCCGATGACGGGCAAGCAATCCGGCGCCTACATGAGCCCTGGCGCGTACGACGTGCACCCGTATCTGCTGCTCAACTACAACGGGCAGTACACCGACATGTCCGCGATGGCGCACGAGCTCGGCCACGCGATGCACAGCTACTTCTCCGGCAAGAACCAGCCGTACGCGACCTACAACTACCCGATCTTTGTCGCCGAAGTCGCGTCGACCTTCAACGAAGCGCTGCTCATCGACCACATGCTGAAGCAGATCACCGACCCGAAGGTGAAGCTGGCGCTGCTCGGCAACTACCTCGAGAACGTGAAAGGCACGGTCTTCCGCCAGACCCAGTTCGCCGAGTTCGAGATGCGGATGCACGAGATGGCAGAGGCTGGGCAGCCGATCACGGGCGACGCCCTCTCAAAGCTCTATCTCGACATCACCCGCAAGTACTACGGTCACGACGCCAAAATCTGCATCGTCGACGACGACGTCGCCAACGAGTGGGCGTTCATCCCGCACTTCTACACCTCGTTCTACGTCTACCAGTACGCGACGTCGTTCACGGCGTCGACCGCGCTCTCGGAGAAAGTGCTCTCGGGCGCGCCCGATGCGGTCGCTCACTACCGTGCGTTCCTGGCATCTGGCGGGTCGAAATACCCGATCGATCTGCTGAAGGGTGCTGGCGTCGACATGACGACGGGCGAGCCGCTCGATCTCACGATCCGGAAGATGGATCGCGTCATGGACGAGATCGAAAAGCTGCTCAACTGAGGGCTGGCGAAGCCAGTCGCGCCGTAGCCCGAAGGGCGTAGGCGGATTGCGGATTCTGCAGTAGGGCGGAACGTCAGTTCCGCCGCTTTGCCCTCGCCTCCCTCGCTCTGAACTTCGCGATGCGAGCGATCAACACGGACGGCACGGCCGCGTCGTACGAGAGGCGAATCGTGCCCTTCTTGATCTCGAGACCGGCAAGCTCGTCGCCCAGAGCGGCGACCAACGTCCTGGTGGCCGGATAGATCGAGTAGTGGTTCGTCCAGGCCGCGAAGTAGATCACGGCTTTCCTGTCTACCCTGTATGTCGGGATCCGGTAGCTCAGAGTCTCTACCGCCTTCGGCAGCGCCTTGCGGATTGCGGCACGCACGCGTCGCAGCGTAGGCCGCACATCCTTCGGCTGCGAGGCGATGTACTCGGCGACGGACGCAATCGCTGCGGTGCCTGCAGGCATAGGCTCCCTCACTTCACGCCGTATCGCCGCTCGGCGAACGGCTCGATGAAATCGCTTCCGAGAAATTCCAGGATCTCCGCGGCCGGCGCATCCGGCGACGCGAGCCGCCCTTGTTCGTGGAACTCGACGAACATCCGGTTCCACGGCCGACCTGGTCTCCGCGCGGACTCCTGCATCGGTGTATCCACGATGCCCGGCTCGTAGCTGAGGACGGCCACGTCTGCTCGCGCGCCGCCTGCGCGCTCAGGCGACGTCATCTCCGCGGCGAAGGTCATGCTCGCCAGGCGCAATGCGGCCTTGCTGCTGCCATATTCGATGATGCCGGGAAACGGCTGCACGGCGGCGCCCGTTGAGACGTTGACGATCCGGAGCCGCACGTCGGCGGGCGCCGCGCGCACCACCATTCCCATCAGGAAGACGGGCGCGATGAGATTCACCGCGAGCACGCCAGCGAAGCCTTCCGGGTCGACATCTTCCAGCGGCGCCATCGTCCCGGTCGCGGCGGCGTTGTTGACCAGTCCGATGCGACGCCATTGGCGGCGGCCGATCGCTGGGAGGAGATGCCTGTTGGCCGCGTCGCGCAACGCGGCAAGGTCGCTGAGATCGACGTCCACGTCGTGATACCGCGAATCGTCGAAGTTCACCGGGCGTCGGCTCAGTCCGACCACGGTCCAGTTGTCTGCGAGCAGGCGCCTGGCGACCGCGGCTCCGATACCGGAGCTGGTGCCGGTGACGATGGCGAGGGACGGGGAGTCTGGCATCGGCGTCAGCGGATGCTAGCACCTTGTCATGACGCCGCGATCGGCCGGCTGGCCCGCTACTTGGGTCGCAGCTCGAGGTGCAGCGTCACGGCCGGCCGCTTTGGGGTGAGGCTGACGCTGCGCTCTTCGCTGACGTAGCCATCATGGACCAGCCGTACCGTCTTCTCGCCGAGCGACAGGTATTCGATCCTCGCCGGCGTCGTGCCGCGGCCGATGCCGTCGACCACGACGCGAGCACCCGATGGGACGCTGGTGACGATGAGAACGGGGCTGACCGTCGCTACGGGCGAAGGGTCGGGGGCCGTGGCAGCGACGGCGGCAGGCGGCTGTGGTGAGGCCGGCGTTTCCGGGGCGGCCTCGCTGGTCTGAGTGGGTGTTGTGGCCGTAGACGACGGCGCTGGCGCCGCAGCCGGTTCCACGCGGACGGTGGATGCCGCATCCCGGTTCCACAGCAGCAACGTAGTGAGGGCGCCGATGGCTATCAAGAGCAGCAGGGTGACGCCCCACGAACTTCCCGGTTCGATCGGCTCGACGGGCACAGGTGCGAGCTCGACCGGCGCCTGCGGCAACGCCTCGTTCAGCTGCGCGAGGGCGACGTTCTGGTCGAGACCGACGGCCTCCGCAAAGGCGCGCACTTCGCCGCGACGGTAGGGGCCCTTCGGGACGACCGAGATGTCGCCGTGTTCGATCGCGTCGAGGTGGCGCGGAGGAATCTTGGTGCTGCTGGAAACCTGCTCGATTGTCAGGCCGGCACGCTCCCGCGCGGCGCGCAGGAACTCGCCGAGTTGCGTGATGGGATCGCGTCGCAGAGCCGTGGCCATAGGCGCCTGTCGAATTGTGCCGGGATCGGCCTGAGAAAATAAAGCTCTACCGGCTAGCGGTGCTGTCGGTGGCCTCCACAGCTGAAATTAGCTCGACTGCGGGATGCCGCTGGTCTCCCGTCATGTGGAACACAGGTCTACGCGTCGCTGCCAGCGAGCACTCGTAGAACATACGCGCACCTGTAAGCGACAGTCCCTATGGGTACTTCGACGATCTCATACTCGCACCGGGAGTACCACTCAGTGAGTGTTTCATGGACCCGCAGAGCGTCGGCAAACGTCTGGTCGCGTTCGCTGTCCGTCGTGTAGATGGCCTCCCAGGGAGGGAGCACGAACACGCGCCGCTCGTAGGGATACCGCGACAGAAGGTCCTTCAGCTCATGCGCCCCAAGTCCTGCGGCCTGGTCGATCATGCAAAGAGCGTCGATGACGCCTCGGTCGAAGAAGACTATGTCGAGTTCGGGCGGCTGCGGATACTGGGCAATGTCCCGGTGGAGGATTTCCCGGGCGAAGTCGAGTGCCGCCGGGCGCGGGTGCAAACCGCTGGCGACGCGTGTCTGGATGATGGCGCGAGCGCTCTCATCAACAGTCCTGTACCCGCGCGCGCCAAGGGCGGCAAGAAGCGTGGTCTTTCCGGCGCCAGGGCCGCCGGTGAAAACGATTCGACGCATAGTCGCCGTCAAAGACAAACGGGCGGCCAGGTTGCCCTGACCGCCCGTCGTCCGAAGTCTGTAGTCCGAAGTCCGAATTAGCCGACCGGCTGCTCGTCCTTCGACTTCTTCTTCAGCCCCTGGATCTGGATGATGGGCTGCGTCGCGGTCGGATCCTTCAGCACGTGCTGGCGGTAGAGCTTTTCCATTTCCGCGTGGTGCTGCGGGTCGATGTCCTTCTTGCGGGCGGCCAGCTTCTCTTCGCGCGCGTTCTTGGCGATGCCCAGGTCGTCGAGGTCGGTCTGCCGGCCCTTCGCCACCGCGTCGGCGTTCAGCTTCAGCGAGTGCTCCGCGGAGGTCAGCGGCACGGTCTTGTTGCCGGCGAAGATCTCATGACGCCCGTGCTCGTCGTACCACTTCGTGAGCGTGGCCGTCATGTGCATCTTCTCGATGATGTTCCGCCAGCCGATCCCCGTGTTGTAGGCGCAGAAGGAAATCTCGCCCTGCTGTGTCGCGTAGGGGATGATGCACATCTCCGTGCGGCGGAAATCGTAGTTGAACAGGTCCTGGAACCACATGCCCGCGATGAACAGGAAGTTCCAGCGATCGGCGCGGCGCTTCTCGATGTCCTGCTCGGTCCGGTCGCCCGTGACCTTGCCGTAGTCCTTGCCGGTCGCGCCGAACGTCTTGTCGAACTTCTTCAGCAGGTCGACGATCTTGAAGTGCGTCGGCGCCTGGAACGGGTCGTAGTTCCGCAGCAGCGCCAGCGTCATCCCCGCAATCGAGAGCCACTTGCCGCGCGCCGCGTCGTTGACCGCCGCCACGTCGCGCGCCAGCTGATCGGCTTTCAGGAACGCCGTCACCGGCACGGCTTCCTTGGTTTCCTTGTCGATCATCACCGCCATGCCGATGCCGCAGTTCGGGTGGCATCCGCACGTCAGCTGGCCCCACTCCCGGTCCGGCCCGTGGACGACGTCGGCCCAGTCGGTGAAGGTGCCCATGAACGAGATCGGGAACCAGTCGCGCAGCGGCTCGCCGATGCCGGTCTGGTTCTTCACGTCGTGCGCCAGGTGCGACAGCGTGTAACGCTGCGCCTGCCGGCGCTCCGGCGTGATCTCCTCGTCGCGGCCGGTGAAGCTCACCGGCTGGAACGAGAGGAAGTTGATCTTCTTCGGGTTGTCGAGCGCGAACTCGACCACGCGGCCGACCTGCTCGTTGTTCACGCCGTTGACGATCGTGATGACCGGAACGATGTCGACGCCGGCCGTCCAGAGGTTCTCGATCGCGCGCAGCTTGACGTCGAAGAGGTTGCCGACGCGGCGGTGCGAGTTGGCCGCGTTGCCTATCCCGTCGAACTGGAGGTACGCGTAGCGCAGGCCCGCCTTGGCCGCCTCACGCGCGAACTCCGGGCTCTTGGCGAACTCGATGCCGTTGGTCGCCGCCTGGACCGAGTTGTAGCCCACCTTGCGCGCGTAGGCGACCGCGTCGAGAAAGTACGGCGAAATCGTCGGCTCGCCGCCCGAGAACTGCACCGACATCTGCCGGCGCGGCTTGATCGAGATCGCGTTGTCGAGGACCTGCTTGATGTCTTCCCAGCTGAGCTCGTGGACGAACCCGACCTGGTTGGCGTCCATGAAGCAGGGGTCGCACATCATGTTGCAGCGGTTGGTCAGGTCCACCGTCAGGACCGAGCCGCGGCCGTGCTGGATGGTGCTGCTGCCGTGATTGTGGAGCTTCTCGTCGTTGTGCGCCTTGATGTCGCGCCCGGGAAACGACTCCTCGAGGTGCTTGAACATCGGCGGGTCGATCGACATGACGTCCTCGAAGTGCCCATGCAGCGGGCAATCCTTGACCATCAGGATCTTGCCGTCGCGCTCGATGATCTGCGCCTTGATCTCGCCGACTTTTTCGTTGAGCAGGATGGAGACGTCCTGCTTGCCATCGATGATGGCCTGCCGCGCTTCACGCGTGCAGGTCGGGCAGAGCGAGTCGGTCTGACGCGGCCAGCCGAGCGGCGGCTTCGTCTTTTCCCACGACTTGTTGAGCGGCTTCTCCGACCACTTCGGCGTGAAGGAGGGGTTGCGGCGGATCGAGTTCACGGTGTTGAACACGTGCCACAGGCCGTTGGCGGTGACCGCCAGCCCCTTCTCGGCGTACTTGATGGGTCGCTGCATCGAATGTCTACTCCTGCGTGAACGACGGCAAGTCTTTCTGAATCAGTAGATTGTAGCGAGAACCCGCGTCAAGAGCAGATATTTCCCTGAACGGGCCGGAGCAGGGGGCGAGCGGGCAGTGACGGCGGGGAACGGTCAAATACGACCGTTTGACTCGGATTTTGCCGCAGAGGCACGGAGGCACGGAGACGAAGGTTGAATCGGCTGAGAGGGGTTGATGGCGCCGACCGCGGCGCGGCCGGCGTCTCTGCGATCTCTGTGCCTCTTGGCTATCCCTCGATCGACGACATCCGCGACGCCTTGAGCGTCCCGCGCTTCAGCGCCGACAGCTTCATCACGTAGAAAATCACCGGCGTCACGATGAGGACGTGAATCGTCGACGTCACCATGCCGCCGATGATCGGCGCGGCGATCGGCTTCATCACGTCCGAACCGACGCTCGCGCTCCACATGATCGGCAGGAGCGAGAGCGTGGTTGCCGCCACGGTCATGAGCTTGGGTCGCAGTCGGAGCACGGATCCGGCAACGGTCGCCTCCCAGATGTCGTGCGGCGTCACCGGCCCGAGCGCCAGGCGACGGTCGAGCGCCTCGTGCAGGTAGACGACCATTACCACGCCTGTTTGCACGGCGATCCCGTAGAGCGCGATGTAGCCCACCCACACGGCGACGGAGAAGTTGTAGCCGAGCAGCCACTGCGCGATGACGCCGCCGGTCATCGCGTAGACCACCGACAGCATCACGATGATCGCCTCCGACAGAGAGTGGAAGGTGAGATAGAGCAGCAGCAGGATGCACGCGAAGACGACCGGAACGAGCAGCTGGAGCCGCTCGCGCGCGCGCACCTGGAACTCGTACTGGCCCGTCCAGTCCAGCCGGTATCCCTGGGGTAGCGTGACCCGGTCACGCACGGCGGCCTGCGCGGCTGTGACGTACCCGCCCAGGTCTCTGGATGCGGTGTCCACATAGATGTAGCCGGCGAGCAGCCCACCTTCGTCGCGAATCATCGCCGGTCCCTTACGAATCGAGATGCGGGCCAACTGCGCCAGCGGGACGTCGCCGGACGGCGTCGGCACCAGCACGGCGCCGATGGCCTGCAGCGAATCACGAAAATCGCGCGCGTACCGGACGCTGACGGGATAGCGCTCGCGCCCTTCGACGGTGCGCGTGACCGTCTCACCGCCGATGGCGGTCTCGATGACCATCTGGACGTCCTCGACGGTGACGCCGTAGCGCGCGATCGCGGCCCGATCCACTTCGATGTCGGTGAAGAACCCCTGCGTGACACGCTCGGCGTAGACGCTGCGCGTGCCAGGCACCTGCGAGAGCGTCGACTCGATCTGCCGCCCCAGCCGCTCGATCACGGCGAGATCCGGTCCGAGCACCTTGATGCCGACCGGCGTCTTCACGCCCGTGAACAGCATGTCGAGGCGGTTGCGAATCGGCTGCGTCCACGTATTCGGGAACCCCGGCACCTGCAGCGCCTCATCCATCTCGGCCTGCAGCTTCTCGACCGTCATCCCGGTGCGCCACTGCTCGCGCGGCTTCAGCATCAACGTGGTGTTCACCATCCCCATGGGTGAGTTGTCGGTGGCAGTCGTCCCGCGGCCCACCGTGCCGAAGACGCGTTCGACTTCGGGGAAGCGCTTGAGCACGGTGTCCTGAAGCTGCAGCAGGCGGGTGGCCTCTGTGATCGACATGCCCGGCGGCGCCGTCGGCATGTAGAGCAGCGATCCTTCGTAAAGCGGCGGCATGAACTCGCTGCCGATCACCGCGATCAACGGAATCACCGCCGGGATCACCGCGAAGTTCACCACGAGCGTCGTCCAGCGAAACCTGAGCGCCGCCGACAGGCAGCCGCGGTAGATCGCCACGCTCACCGGCGAAAACGGGTTCGCCGCTTCCGGCCGCAGCTTCCGGCCACGAAGAATGAACGTCATCAGCACAGGCACCAGCGTCACCGACAGCAGCGTCGCCGATGCCATCGCGAACGTCTTGGTGAACGCCAGCGGCCGGAACATCCGGCCTTCCTGCGCCTCGAGGAGGAATACCGGCAAGAACGACAGGATGATGATGGCCAGCGAGAAGAAGATCGGGCGACCGACCTGTTTGGCCGCCCTGATCACTGCGGCCGGTTGCTCTTCGACGGGCATCGTCGCGGGCCGTCCGTCTGGCGTCTCGGTGATGTGACGGTAGGCGTTCTCCACCATGACGATGGACGCGTCAACCAGCCCGCCAATCGCCAGCGCGAGGCCGCCGAGCGACATGATGTTCGACGAGACGCCGAGGTAGTACATCGGCACGAACGACGCCAGCACCGCCACCGGCAGCGTGATGATCGGGATGAGCGCAGATCTGAAGTGGAACAGGAACGTGAGCGCCACCAGCGACACGACAATCGCTTCCTCGAACAGCGTTCGGCGCAGCGTGTGAATCGAGTCGCGGATGAGCCCCGAGCGATCGTACGTCGTGACGATGCGCACGCCCTCCGGCAAGGCGCTCTGTACCTCGGCCAGCCGCGCCTTGACACGATCGATGACGCCCAGTGCGTTCTCGCCAAAGCGCATCACGACGATGCCGCCGACGGCTTCGCCGCGTCCATCGAGCTCGGCCACGCCGCGGCGGAGCTCGGGGCCGAGAGCGACCGTGGCGACGTCGCGCACGTGCACGGGCGTTCCTGATACGCCCGCCCGTGTGACGGCCACCTGCTCGATGTCGTCGATCGACTTCAGATATCCACGGCCGCGCACCATGAACTCGCGCCCGGAAAACTCCAGCAGGCGGCCTTCGACGTCGTTGTTGCTGGCCTGGATGGCCATCACCACGTCCTTCGGGCCGACGTGATACGACGCCAGGCGTGCGGGATCGAGCGTCACCTGGTATTGCTTCACGAATCCACCGATGCTCGCGACTTCTGCGACGCCTCGCACGCTGGCCAGCCAGTAGCGAAGGTACCAGTCCTGAAAGCTCCGCAGGTCCGCGAGCGTGTGACGGCCGCTGTCGTCGACGAGCGCGTACTGGTAGACCCAACCCACGCCCGTGGCATCAGGACCAATGGTCGGATTCGTGCCCGGGGGCAACTGGCCGCGGATGCCCTGCAGGTACTCGACCACGCGGCTCCTGGCCCAGTAGATGTCCGTGCCATCGTCGAAGATGACGTAGACGTACGAGATCCCGAAGTCGGTGAACCCGCGTACGGCCTTCACGTGCGGCGTGGAGAGCAACGCCGTGACGATTGGATAGGTCACCTGATCCTCAACGAGGTCCGGGCTTCTGCCCATCCAGTCGGTGGCCACGATCACCTGCACGTCGGAGATGTCCGGCACCGCGTCGAGCGGGGTGTGGAGCATCGTCCAGGCGCCCCAGCCGGAGAGGCCGATCGCGGCCAGCAGCACCAGCGCTCGATTGCGCGCGCACCAGTCGATGAGTCGCACGACCATGGCTGTCTCCTAGCGGGCGATGACGGTGAGCTGGCGCGACCCGAGGCGCTCGGCCCCGCGGGTCACGGTGATCGTCACGTCCCATCGGCCGGACGTCGGAACGTCGATCGATCCGCGATACGCGCCGCCGACGGGAACGAGCGTGGCTTCGGCTCGCATGGCGGGCATGTTCATCGTCGGCATGGCGGCCATCCCGAACACGACGGTCACGGTAAGGTCGCCGACCGGCTGCCCGTCGCTGTTCTTGACGACAGCGATGAGCGTCGCCGGGCCAGCCTTGAGGGGGTCCGGCGAGACCGCGAGATCGATCGAGAGCTGCCGGGCCGGAGACGCCGTCGGGGGCGGCGATGTTCTCCCTTCCGCATATCCCTGAGCGGCCGCCCGGAGCTGGCTCTCCGAGTCGATGAAGAAGGCCGCACCTTCGGCGACCTGCTCCCCGGCGTTGAGGCCGCTGATGATTTCGACGCGACCCTCGGCGCGGTGTCCCACGACTACTGGCCGCGGCTCGAAGTAGCCGTCGCCCGTCGATACGAACACGAGCTGACGGGTCCCCGAGTCGAGCACGGCGTCGGCGGGCACCACCAGCCCCCGGCCGAGCGGCACGCTGAGGTCCACCGAAGCGAACATGCCTGCCTTGAGGCGCCCTCGCCGATTCGGGAGCTCGAACCGCACGATCGCCGTTCGCGACTCGGGGTCGAGACCCGGCGCGACGTACGTGATGCGTCCGTCGAACGAGTCGTCGGGGAGGGCGTTGATGCGAATCACCCCGTGCTGGCCGACGGCGACAGCGCCGAGATCGGGTTCGTAGACGCTCGCTTCAACCCAGATCACCGAGGGGTCGACGATCTTGTAGAGCACGTCGCCCGGCATTGCGCGCATCCCCTTGACGATCGTCTTCTCCATCACGATGCCGGAAACCGGAGAGCGGAACGTGGTGCGAGGTTCGCCGGCCGTGTCGGGAGCCTCGATCTGATCGGCGCTCACATTCCATCGCGTCAGGCGCAGCCGCGCCGCCTCGACGACCCTGGCGGACTGCTCGCGCGCGCCCGCGGAGTTCGACGCGTCGAGCGACGCCTGCGCCTGCACCGCAAGGCGGTACTCGGCAATCGCCATCGCGACGTCAGAGCTGTAGACGCTGAAGAGCGGTTGTCCCTGCCGAACTGACTGGCCCGTGCGGTCCACGTAGAGGTCGCGGACGTACCCTTCCAGCCGTAGTGCTACCTCGGTCCAGCGCGACTCGTCGAACTTCACGACGCCGGGCAGCCGGATCGATCGGCTCAACGCCGCTTCCTCCGCCCGCGCGATTCGCACTCCCGCCAACTGTCTTCGTCGTCCGTCGATCTGAACGGCCACACGTGGATCGGTGAGGTCGTCCGGGGGCGGAGCCGCAACGCCTGGGAGCGCGGGGTTCGCCGTCTCCGCGCGGCTCTCGTGGGCTTCGCCGTGAGCCTCGTTCGACGCCGCGGGCGTCTTCCGCTCGAGCGTCATGCCGCAAATGGGGCAGTGTCCCGGGCGGGATTCGTGTACGTCGGGGTGCATCGGGCACGTCCACTCATCCTGCGCGACGGCCTGGTTGGCCTGGGCGCCCTGCGAAAACGCCTTCTGCGCGACGACCACTCCGAGCGCCGCCGCGACGACGCACGCGCTGAGCAGTAAGAGACGCCAACGTGATGCAAACTGCGGGAGACGCATGACGCCTTACTCCTTACCCGGAGTCACCGGGGACTGAACCGCAGCCGGGGCGGCGAGGTCGGCGCCCACGGCTGCTTCGAGCGCCGCCCATGCCACGTCGGCCTGACCTGACAGGCGCGCGATCTGGGCTTCTGTTTCAAGCTGCATGCGCTGGGCGTCGAGCACCTCTGAGAGCGGTAGCTGCCCGGCGGCGAACGCCAGACGGCTGGCCTCGACGATGTGCGCGGACTGGGGGCGCATCGTGTCGCGGACGACGGCGAGCCTCGCGAGCGTGCCAACGAGCGACACACGAGATTCCGCGATCATTCGCGCGATCTGCTGCCGGCTTGTTTCGAGGTCGGCGCGGGCAGCCTGCGCGAGCGCGTCGGCCTCGGCCGTGGACGCGGAGACGCGCTTCTTCACCCACGGCGCCGAGGGCCAGGTGACGCCGACGCGGGCGGTCCACGCGCCCGCCTGGCCGGGCATCAGCATGTAGCCGCCCTGGACGACCCAATCGGGCTTTCCCTCGGTCTTCGCGACGCTGGCGGCCGCGTCGGCTTCCGCGATTCCCGCGCGTGCGGCGAGCAGCTCGGGATGCGTTTCGCCGGCGCGATCGAGCAGCACCTGCAGTGGCGGCACGAGAGCGCTCGGCTCGGTGTCGTCGAGCGCGCCAATCGCCGTGGAGGGATCGCGGCCCATCGCCGCGTTCAGTTCGACGCGCCGCATGTCGGCGTCGGCCTGGAGCATCACGAGCCGCTCGGTCAGCTCGGTCTCCGCCAGGCTGGCCCGCACGACGGACGCTTGCGTCCCGCGGCCCAACCCATAGGCTGCCTCCATCGCCCGCACCAGCTCGTTCGCCAGCGGCTGCGCTGCGCGGGTAGCGGCGATCTGACGCTCTGTGGCTCTGAGCGCCGCGTACGCTTCGATGACGCCGGACTCGATCGTGCGGGTTCTCACGGCGGCGTCGGCCGCCATCCGATCGGCCGTCCTGGCTGAGGCTGCGGCGCGCAAATCGCGCTTGCCCTTGCCAGGCAGCTCCTGCTCGAGCATGAACATGTACATGTTGACGTCGCCGGGATTGAACGACGTGACCGGCCATTGCCAGATCGTCGCGTCGAGCATCGGGGGCATCAGGCTGCGCGCCATCTCCGGAACTTGACGCGCCGCGGTGACGCGCGCGGCGGCGCTGGCGAGCGACGGATGATGCAGACGCGCCCAGGCGATCGCGTCCGCGAGATGCAGCGGCGGAGGCCCGGAATCCGGCACGACGGGCTCCTGCGCCCGAACGGGCGGGACAGCCAGCAACACGAAGAGCGGAACGAGAGCGCGCATGGTCGAACGTCTCCCCGTGGACGCGCACGTGTCGGGCACGCGGCCACAGCCAGCGGAACTACGGACGTGTCAGTTGGGGAGGCCGACGATCAGACGAGCAGCGTGGCGTGAAGCAGGTAGAGCGGAGCGGATGACACCATCCGGCCCGGGCATGCGCTCGGGAGGGCCGTCGGGACCAGCAACGGCGGAACGCTGGCGGCGACCGGAAGTAGGGAGAGCAGCTCGGGCGTAGGCGTCGTCGGCGCCTGTGGCGGTGCCTGGCGCGGCGTCTGCTCGGGACGTTCGGGCATGCAGCACTGCAGCGCCGAGTGTGTTGCAGGGGCGCCGGCGCGCTTACAGCAGTCGTGCGCGCCTTTCGCGAGCGCTGACGAGGTGATCAAGGTGGACACGGCGAGCGCGACGACCAGTGTGCTGGTCATCAAGCGGCTCGTTCTTCGGTCGCGTTGTTGCATCGCGCTCGCCGTAGGTGAGGACGTTTTCTCGCGACTGGGAAGTAATTCCCGCCTTATCCGCCCTCTGCCCCTCAGTGGGGGCCTCGACAGCTAAGCGTAGCACGCTGCGTGCCACGCTCGTCTGGCCATCACTGCTTCGGCGAGGCCATCGAGCCCCACCGTCACGACCTCCCTGCGAATCACCGACAACAGTCGGCGCAGGTCTCATTCCGAGGGAGCATCGTACTCGGGGAAAACCTTCGCCTGCAGCCATTTGTCGAACCAATTGCCGATGTGACGCAGGCGATCGATGCGATGCCATGGATGACCCGAACGCGACAGTTCGTGCCCCTCGTTCGGCACGCGCACCATCACGACCGGCACATGGCGGAGCTTGAGGGCGCGGAACATGGCTTCGCCGCCGGCGACGGGCGGGGTGCGATAGTCGGCGTCGCCGTCGACCAGCATCAGCGGCGTCTTGATCTGGTCGGCATACGTGATTGGCGAGCGCGCCATGAAGTCGGCGCGGTCCTGCCACGGCGCCTTGTGGAACCAGCTTGGGAGGAAGAGCGTGAAGTCCGCCGCGTACCACCAGGCTTCCCAGTCGGCAATCGAACGCTGCGAGACCGCGGCCTTGAACCGGTCGGTGTGGCCGATCACCCAGTTCGTCAACAGGCCGCCGCCGCTGCCACCGGTGACACCAAGCCGGCTGGCGTCGATGAATCCTTTGGCGACCATGGCGTCCACGGCGGCCATCAGGTCCTTGTAGTCGTCGCCGGGATATCGAAACTGGATCACGTTGCCGAAGTCCTGGCCGTAGGTCGTGCTGCCGCGAGGGTTCACGTATGCGACGACGTAGCCGCGAGCGGCCTGCGCGAGGAACTCGTGCGTGAACGTGTAGCCGTAGGCGGCGTGCGGCCCGCCGTGAATCTGCAGAATCAACGGGTATTGTTTCGTTGAATCGAATCCTGGCGGCGTGATGTACCAGCCGTCCACCGACGTGCCGTCGAACGACTTCACCACGAGCGGCTGCGGTGCAGGCAGGTCGAGCGTTCGGAACAGCGCGTCGTTCACGGAGGTGATGCGCTGCGGCCCCGGCGAGTCAGCGGATGCGTCGACGACGAACAGGTCGCCGACGTTGGTCGGCGTCGCGATGAGCGCGACGAGACCCCTTGCATCGGCGCTTGCGCTGAACGCCTGGACCTCCTGGTCGCCCTTCGTGATCGTCGTCTCGGCGCCGTCCGAGACGCGAACGCGGATGACGTTGGCCCGGCCCCGCGCCGCGGAGATCGTGATGAGCGCGGTGCTGTCCGGCGTCCATGCCGGCCGTGAGGCTGCGCCTCCGCGAGGCGCGCGTTGGTCGCCCGTGAGGCCGCCGCCGATGTCGGTGTCGTCGCCGCGCGTCAAGTTGCGGACCGCGCCGTTCGAGATGTCGACGACGAAGAGATCAGATTGAGTGTAGGACTGAACAGGCGTGACGTTCCCGGCGCCGTGAAACGCGATGAGATGTCCGTCGGGCGACGGCGAGAGTTCTGTGGCGCCGCCGTCGATCGTCGCCAGGATCCGTGGCGAGCCCCCGCCGGCGTCAACGGCGTAGAGCAGCGTCTTCGCGGGCGTGAAGTCGGTCTCTTCGACGTCGCGTCCGCGGAAGAAGAGCGTGCGGCCGTCGGCGGAGTAGGTGGGCTCCAGCTCGCTGATCCGCGCGCCGTCAAGCTGGCGTCCGGCACCCGGCTCGCGTCCGCTGCGTACCGGGACGAGATAAATACGGCTGTGCCGCGCCCCGTCACGGTATCCGGCGCCATCTGCGCGGAACGTCGCGCGCGTGATCACTCGCACGTCGCTCGGCTTCGCGCGTCCCGGGTCCGCGGGCAGGGGCGCCGGCAGCACCGAGCTCGCGACGGCGAGCGTCGCGCTGTCCGGACTCCAGGCGAATCCTGTGACGCCCTCGGGCTGGCGCGTGAGCGGACGTGAGTCGCCGCCGGAGCGATCGAGCGCGAACACCTGCGGTGGAGTGGCGTCGCCTCCGTGATCCTCCGGCGCCCGGATGAACGCCAGCATCGCGCCGCTCGGCGACCATCGCGGCGACGTGTCGCGAGGTCCGGCGGTCAGCGCCCGCGGCTGGAACGAGCCGTCGGTCGAAAACTCCCAGATCGCGCTCGCGTAGGTGTCGTGCTCGCGGTCGACGGTCACCCGGACCACGGCCACCGATCGGCCATCGGGCGAGAGCTGCGGGTCGGCCAGCCAGACAAAGTCGAGCAGATCGAGATCGCCTATCGCGCGTCCGGCCTGGTGCTCGGCGCCTGGCGCCGTGCCTGACTTGCCCGCCGAAGCGCCGAGCGCGAAGGCAGGTGCCTGGTTCCTGGTGCCACGTGCGGCGACCGTCGTCACCAGCATCGCCACGACCATCGCGAGCATTCCGACCGATCTGCGCATCAGCGTCTCCGTCGCCAGTCTTGGCAGCCCGTGGTGAAAGTCACGACGGCATTCGGCCCTCGGTGCTCGCCGTGACGTTCACCACGGCCTGCTGGCGCGCGGCCCACGGTATCATCGAACGCATGTCCGTTCTGGATCTGCTGATCGTCGGCGCGGGGCCCTCGGGCCTGGCGACAGCGATTTCCGCCAGGAAGGCGGGGTTGTCGTGCGAAGTCGTCGAAAAGGGCGTCCTCACGAACTCGATCTTCCACTTCCCGGTCAACATGGTGTTCTTCACAACGCCGGAGCTGCTCGAGATCGGGGGCGTGCCGCTCGTGTCGCCATTCGAGAAGCCCACCCGGCTGGAGGCGCTGCGCTACTACCGGCGCGTCGCGGAAATGTTCGATCTCCCCATCACGTTCGGTGAGACCGTCCTGAGCTTGACGACTGACGCCACGACCGGTGAGCTCGTCGCGCGCACGCGGTCCACGAGAGGCGAGAAGGAACGCCGGGCCCGCGCCGTCGTCTTTGCGACCGGCTATTACGACCATCCCAATCGCCTGAACATTCCGGGCGAAGACCTGCCACACGTGTCGCACTACTACAACGAGGCGCACTCCTCGTATCGGCAGCGCGTGGTGATCGTGGGCGGCAAGAACTCGGCGGCCGAGACGGCCCTCGAGCTCCATCGCTCAGGCGCGAAGGTCACGATGGTGCATCGTCGGCCAACGCTGGGCGCGTCCATCAAGTACTGGGTGAAGCCGGACATCGAGAACCGGATAGCCGAGGGCTCGATCGCGGCGCGGTTCGAGAGCAAGGTCATCGAGATCACCTCGGACGCCGTCGTGATCGAGCACCGCGGCCGGAAAGAGTCGCTCCCGGCCGACCGTGTGTTCCTCATGACCGGGTATCACGCGGACTTCGATCTGCTGAAGGCCTGTGGCCTCGAGATCGATCCCGCGACGAACGTCCCGAGGCACGACGCTTCCACGCTCGAGTCGTCATCCGTGCCGAACGTCTTCTTTGCGGGCGGCGTGCTGGCAGGAAAGGACACCGCGCCGATCTTCATCGAGAACGGGCGGTTTCATGGGGAGCGGATTATCAAAGTGCTGGGCGAGAGACGAGGCTGAACCGACCTCAGTGCATTCCGCCCATACCCCGGTGAGCGAGCGAGTGCATTTCGAGCAAATCCGCCAGTGCTGAGGCGCGATTGAGGAGACTGTCCATCTCGAGGAGCGCCTGTTTCTCGAGCGGCGCGAGGTCGAGGTACTGCGCGAGGGCGTGGATGACGTCCACGTCGGGCATCGACGGCGGAATCGACAGCTCGCCGCGATGCTTCTCGACCATCACCGTCACGAGCGACTCGAGCCGCTGGCGGATCGAGCGCACTTCGAGCGGCGGTGTGCTCGCGGACTCCGCGAGACTCTCGACGCGTCCGATCCGATACGGGCGCGAGTGGTCTTCGTCCTCGATACGGAAGCGCTCGGTCCCCTGGAGCACGATGTTGAACCGGCCGTCCTGCAGTCGCTCGTGGTGCGTGATGACGCCCGCGCAGCCGACATCGAACACGGGCGGCCGGCCTTCGTAGTCCTGTTCGAACCCTGGACGCAGCAGCACCATTCCGATCAGCCGGTCGCCGTCGAGCGCGTCCACGACCATCGCGCGATACCGCGGCTCGAAGATGTGCAGCGGCAGGTAGACGCCGGGGAAGAGGACGACGTTGGGGAGCGGAAACAGGGGGATCTGCATCACCGACGAACGGACGAATGACGAGTGACGAACTTGAACGACGAACTGAACGACCAGCGGCGAACGACGAGCAGTCAACCCCGCAGTCGTCAGTGCACTGTTCGAGTCTTTTTGTCCAGATAGTCCATCAGCACGTATTGCCCCAGCGTGTACGGCGTCGTGAAGTACGCCTTGCCGCGGCACATCTCGGCGACCTTCCGCACGAACGCGACGAGGTCGTAATCGCGCGCCAGCATGAAGGTGTTGATGAGAATCCCCGCCTTCCGGCAGTTTGCGACCTCGCGCAGCGTCTCCGAGACGACGAGCGGGTCGAGGCCGAAGGCGTTGCGGTAGATGCGCCCGTCGGGCTGCGTCAGGGCAGACGGCTTGCCGTCGGTGATCATCACGATCTGCCGCATGTCCTTTCGCTGGCGCTCGAGGATGCGGCGCGCGAGCCGGAGACCCTCACGCGTGTTCGTGTAATAGGGCCCGACCTTCACGCGTCCAAGCTGGCTGACGGGGACTTCTTCCGCCGAGTCGTGGAACAGCACGAGGTTCAGCGTGTCGCCGGGATACTGTTGACGAATCAGCTGCGAGAGCGCCAGCGCGACGCGCTTGGCGGGCGTGAAGCGATCCTCCCCGTAGAGGATCATGCTGTGGCTGCAGTCCAGCATGATCACCGTCGCGCAGGAGCTCTGGTATTCGCCCTGCGCGACGACGAGGTCCTCGTATTCGAGGTCAAGCGTGTCCGTGCGTCCGGGGCCCTGGCGGCGGACGACGTTCAGCACCGTTGCGCTGGCGTCGAGGTTCAGCGTATCGCCGAACTCGTAGGCCTTCGTCCCGCCGGAGGCCTCGATGCCGGTCGCCTGGTCGCGCGTGTCGTGCCGGCCGAAGCTGCTCTTGCCGAGTGAGCCCAGCAGGTCGCGCAGCGCGCGATACCCGAGGAAGTCGATGGCCTTGTCGGTGACCTCGAACTTCGTCGGCCGCTCGGGGCCGTTGCCCCCCGCCCCCGCCTGCTCGCCGCGCGCCTCTGACCTCTGGGGATCCGGCGCCGGCGTGATGTACCCGGACTCCTGCATCCGCTCCATGATCTGGCGGATCAACTCCTCCAGGCGCTTGCCTGCCTCTTCATCCGCCTGATCGCCCAGGAGCTGGTTGACCGTCTCTTCCGGCAGCACGCCTCCGCTCAGCAACGCCTCCAGGATCGCGTCATAAAGCGCCTGCATCGAGCGCTCGTCGTCGGAGCCGGAGAAGTAAGGATCCGCGAAGCCGCTCGACAGCAGGAGATCGGACAGCTTCGACATGAGCTCGTCCATGTCGAGGTCGTCCAGGGGGCTCGGAGTGAACTTGCCGTACTTGAATCTCATAGGTTCGTAGGTCTGTAGGTCTGTGGGTCTGTGGGTCTGTGGGTCTGTGGGTGGGAGCGACCCTGACCTACCGACCTACCGACCCACAGACATTCCCGTCAGTTGTAGTACTTCTTCCGTCCTCCCGGCACCTGCGGCATGTCGTCCATCGACGCCTCTTCCCGGCGCGAGGGCCGTTTCGGCGCGGCGGACTCCGCCGCGTGATACCCGTGCTCGTCAGATCGGCTGATGCGTTTGGTGGCGGCGAGCCCTTCGAGGACGAGCTCGACCGCCGACGCGCGTAGAGGTGCAGACGCGCGCTCGTCCACGCCGACAGCTCGCGTCGCGTCGATCAGGCGGGGCACACGCGCGGCGCGTCCGAGCAGCTCGTCGGCGCTGAGCGTGTCGTCCATCGGCAGCATGCCGCCTCGATCGAACCAGTCCACGATCGGCGCGGCGTCGAAGTCGGCCGCGGCCGACTGGAACACGTTGGCGACCGCCGAGCGAATCAGCTCGCGCGCGATGAAGTCGGCGCCCTTGATCTCGCCCTCGTATTCCAGCTCGAACTTGCCGGTCATCGACGGCAGGGCGGCGTAGATATCCGACACGCGCGCGACGATGGGCGTCTCGCCGGCGACCAGCGATCGGCGTTCCGCGTTGCTCGCGACGGTTTCGATGACCGAGATCGGCATGCGCTGGCTGACGCCCGAACGCTTGTCGATTCGGCGATCAGCGCGAGCCTGGAACGCCACCTCCTCGACGACCTCGCGCACCCAGCTGGGCACCTCGATCGCGCCAGGCTCGTCCGATCGATTGACCCAGGCTTCCTGTGCGGTGATGTCCATCGCCATCCGGCGGGTGGTGGCGTAGTGTGTGCGGATCTCGGCGCCGAGGCGATCCTTGAGCGGCGTGATGATCTTTCCGCGCGCGGTGTAGTCCTCGGGGTTCGCCGTGAAGGCCATCAGGACGTCCAGCCGCAGGCGCACGGGGTAGCCCTTCAACTGCACGTCGCCTTCCTGAAGGATGTTGAAGAGGCCGACCTGGATCTTCCCGGCGAGATCCGGCAGCTCGTTGATCGCGAAGATCCCGCGGTTTGCCCGCGGCAGCAGCCCGTAGTGCATCGTCTGCTCGTCGCCGAGCTCGAGGCCCTTGCGCGCGGCCTTGATCGGATCGACGTCGCCGATGAGATCCGCGATGGTCACGTCTGGAGTGGCCAGCTTCTCGACGTAACGCGCGTCGCGATCCAGCCACTCGATTGGCAGGTCGTCACCGGCGGCGGCGACTTTGGCCTTGCACGACGCACACAGCGGCGCGAACGGGTTGTCGCGGATCTCGCAACCGGCCACCACGGGAATCGCGTCGTCCAGCAACGTCGCGAGCCCCCGGAGCAGCCGCGTCTTCGCCTGGCCGCGCAGCCCGAGCAGGATGAAATTGTGTTTCGAGAGCAGCGCGTTCACCAGCTGCGGGACAACCGTCTCGTCGTAGCCGACCACGCCTGAAAAGATGGAGCCGCCGGATCGAAGCCGGCGAATGAGGTTGCTGCGAACTTCGTCCTTCACCGAAGGGTGATGGACGAGCCCGGCCGCGCGGCGCAGCGCGCCAAGCGTGGACGGACGCTGTGAAGTAGTTGCCATGTCCGATTGTACTCCCCGGGGAGAAGTCCATGGGTCCATAGGTCCATGAGCCCATGGGCAAACGCCGGGCTCATCCCATGCCCCCAATGCACACATGCGCCCATGCGCCCATGCACCCATACGCGCCCATACGCCCATGCGCCATAGACCTCACCGGGCCCGTAGGTCCGCAGGTCCGTAGGTAGAATGGCGGCCGGCACCGATGGCGTCCCCTGCTGAGCTCGCGACCCGTCCGCTCGTGTTCGCCCATCGCGGCGGCCGCGCGCTGGGTCCCGAGAACACGCTCGTGGCGCTGGACAACGGCTTTGCCGCTGGCGCCGACGGCGCCGAGTTCGACGTCCAGCTGTCCGGAGACGGTCACCCCGTCGTGATCCACGACACCACGCTCGATCGGACGACGAACGCGACCGGCCCGGTCGCGGGACGAACCATCGCGGAGCTTGGCGCGATCGACGCGACCGCCCGCTACGGTGTCGATCTCGAGCACGCCTGGTCTGGCGAGCGAGGCGGCGTGCCAACGCTGGACGCCGTCCTCGCGCGTTACCCCGGACGTGCGTTGATCCTCGAAATGAAGGGGGAAAACCCGGCGCTCGGCGCGGCCGTTGTCGATGCCGTGCGCCGCGCGAACGCGACGGGGCGCGTCTGCCTGGGATCGTTTTCAGCCGAGGTGCTGGCCGAAGCACGACGCGCCGGACCCGAGATCGCGACGAGCGCCAGCCGCGAAGAGAGCCTGCGCGCGCTGCAGCGATCGTGGCTTTTCCTCTCGCCGGGCGTCGTGGCCTATCGCGCGTTCCAAGTGCCCGAGCGCGCCGGTCGCATTCGCGTCGTGTCGCCGCGCTTCGTGCGCTCGGTGCATCGATCGCGCTGTGCCGTGCAGGTATGGACGGTCAACGAGGAGGTGGATATGCGACGCCTTCTTGCATACGGCGTCGACGGGTTGATCAGCGATCGCCCAGATCTTGCGGTGCGCGTGCGGGATGCGTGGGTCGCGGAACGCGACAGGTCCCGATCGTAGGGCCGAACGCCGGCCGGCCATCGCGCATGAGACCCATGCGTCGCACTGATGGATGTCGCTCGATCCCCCTGAAACTCTGGCGCATGATCCGATAATGGATTTAGAATAGGGTGTTTGTCTGGACCCAGAGGACGCTGAATCCCATGAGAAACATCGCGGTCAATCAGGACCCGGCCGTCGAAGCGCTGGAGACCCGGGAATGGCAGGACTCGCTCGCGTATGTCCTGCAGCAGGGTGGGGGCGTTCGACGCGCGGCGGATCTGCTCCGCCAGCTTGAATTCCACGCTCGCCAGACCGGTTTCCGCCTGCCGTTCACCGCGAGCACGCCCTACGTCAACACGATTCCGGCATCGCAGCAGCCGGCGTTTCCGGGCAACCAGGCCATCGAACGCCGCATCAAGAGCCTCGTCCGCTGGAACGCGCTCTCGATGGTCGTCCGCGCCAACAAGCTGAGTGACGGCATCGGCGGCCACATCTCCACGTTCGCCTCCGCAGCGACGCTCTACGAGATCGGCTTCAACCATTTCTTCAAGGGCAAAGGCGCTGGTCACGACGGCGACGTCATCTTCTTCCAGGGCCACGCCGCGCCTGGCATCTACTCTCGCGCGTTCCTCGAAGGCCGCATCTCGCTGAAGCAGGTCGAGAACTTCCGTCGCGAGCTGCAGGATGGCGGCGGCCTCTCGTCGTATCCGCATCCGTGGCTGATGCCGGACTTCTGGGAATACCCGACGGTCTCGATGGGCCTCGGCCCGATCATGTCGATCTACCAGGCGCGCTTCATGCGGCACCTCGAGGATCGCGGCCTGATGCCGGCGGCGCAGAGGAAGGTGTGGGCGTTCCTCGGCGACGGCGAGACCGACGAGCCCGAGTCGCTCGGCGCGATCACGCTGGCCTCGCGCGAGAAGCTCGACAACCTGATCTTCGTCATCAACTGCAACCTGCAGCGGCTCGACGGCCCGGTTCGCGGCAACGGCCAGATCATCCAGGAGCTCGAAGCGGCCTTCCGCGGCGCGGGCTGGAACGTGATCAAAAACATCTGGGGCAGCGACTGGGATCCGCTGTTCGAGCGCGACACCGAGGGTCTGCTGGCGCAGCGCCTCGGCGAGATCGTCGACGGGCAGTACCAGAAGTACTCCGTCGAGTCGGGCGCCTACATCCGCGAGCATCTCTTCGGCACGGATCCGCGGCTCCTCGAGCTCGTGAAGCACCTCAGCGACGATGAGATCCGCAAGCTGCGGCTCGGCGGCCACGATCCCGTCAAGGTCTATGCGGCGTACGCGTCGGCCGTGGCGCACAAGGGCCAGCCGACCGTCATCCTCGCCCGCACGGTCAAGGGTTACGGCCTCGGCGAAGCCGGCGAAGGCAAGAACATCACGCACCAGCAGAAGAAGCTGAACGAGGACGAGCTCAAGGCGTTCCGGGAGCGGTTCTCGATCGAAATCTCGGACGAGCAGGTCCACAAGTCGCCGTTCTTCCGTCCGGCCGACGACGCGCCGGAGATGCAGTACTTGCATTCGCGGCGGAAGGCGCTCGGCGGATACGTGCCGTCGCGCAAGCCGACGAGCGACACGGTGTCGAAGAACCTCGAACCGATCTTCGAGGAGTTCTACGCCGGCACCGAAGGCCGCAAAGCGTCCACGACGATGGTCTTCGTCAAGATGCTGGCAAAGATGCTGCGCGACCCGGACATCGGCAAGCTGGTCGTGCCGATCGTGCCGGACGAGGCGCGGACGTTCGGCATGGAGGCGCTGTTCCGCCAGGTGGGCATCTACTCGCACGCGGGTCAGCTCTACGAGCCCGTCGACAGCGACACGCTGCTCTACTACAAGGAAGCGCGCGACGGGCAGATCTTCGAAGAGGGGATCACCGAAGCCGGGTCGATGTCGACGTTCATCGCGGCAGGCACGGCCTACGCGACGCACGGGCTCAACACGATTCCGTTTTTCATCTACTACTCGATGTTCGGGTTCCAGCGCATCGGCGATCTGATCTGGGCCGCGGGCGACGCGCGCTGCCGCGGGTTCCTCCTCGGCGGCACGGCCGGCCGGACGACGCTGGCGGGCGAGGGGTTGCAGCACCAGGACGGCAACTCGCACGTGCTGTCGCTGCCGGTGCCCAACTGCGTCTCGTACGACCCGGCGTTTGCCTACGAGATGGCTGTCATCATCCAGGATGGCATCCGCCGGATGTACGGCAACGGCGAGAGCATCTTCTACTACCTGACCGTGATGAACGAGCCCGTGGAGATGCCCGCGATGCCGGACGGCGCGCGCGAGGGCATCCTCAAGGGGATGTATAAGCTGAAGGCGACGTCGAAGCCCAAGGCGAAGTTGCGCGCGCAGCTCTTCGGCAGCGGCTCGATCCTGCCCGAGGCCGTGCAGGCGCAGCAGATCCTCGAAGAGAAGTACGACGTCGGCGCCGACGTCTGGAGCGTCACGAGCTACGGCGAGCTCTACCGCGACGGCCATGCGGCGGAACGGTGGAACATGCTGCACCCCGCCGAGACGCCGAAGGTGCCGTACGTGACGCAGTGCCTGGCCGACGCGCCTGGCGTTTTCGTCGCGGCATCGGACTATCTCAAGGCGCTGCCCGACGCGATCGATCGCTGGACGCCAAGGAAGCTCGTGTCGCTCGGCACCGACGGGTTTGGCCGCAGCGAAGCGCGCGCCGATCTCCGAAATCACTTCGAAGTGGACGCCCGCTTCATCGTCATCGCGACGCTGTCGGCGCTCATGCGCGACGGCAAACTGGACGCGAAGGTGGTGCAGAAGGCGATTGCCGATCTCGGGATCAACGCCGAGAAGGCGAATCCGGCTACGGCATAGTGAAGCGGTTGGCGGGCAGCTGGCAGCGGGCAGGATCGCAATTGCTGCCAGCCGCCAGCCGACTGCAGCCAGCGATAGCATCTCCGAGAGGGACCAGTGGCTGACTTCGTAATTCCCGAACTTGGCGAGAACGTCGCCGCCGGCGACGTGGTTCGCATCATGGTGAAGCCGGGCGATCAGCTGAAGAAGGATCAGCCCGTTCTCGAGCTCGAGACCGACAAGGCGACGATCGAAGTTCCGTCCAGCATC
This sequence comes from Acidobacteriota bacterium, assembly GCA_046735235.1. Lineage (GTDB taxonomy): Bacteria > Acidobacteriota > Vicinamibacteria > Vicinamibacterales > JAENWD01 > JAENWD01. The sequence continues at coordinate 46,463 of JBKPSY010000162.1, forward strand.
GCGGGCGTCGTCAAGGAGATCAAGGTCAAGCAGGGTCAGAAGGTCAAGGTCGGCGAGGTTGTCCTGACGGTCGATGAATCGGCGTCTGTGGCAGCGGCGCCAGCGGCAGCGCCTTCGGCAGCCCCGGCATCGGCAGCGGGCGCACCGACCGCATCCAGCGCCCCGCCCGCACCCGCACCGTCCGCACCGACCGCACCACCACCCGCACCTTCCGCACCCGGTTCAAAGGTGGTCGATATCAATCGCGGGCCTTCGCGACCAGCGGCGGCGTCGGCGCCGCAATCGGCTCCTGGCGCATCGAGCGCGGCCGCGCAGGTGGCAGCCGCGCCCTCGACGCGACGTTACGCGCGCGAGCTCGGCGTAGACATCACGACGGTGGACGGATCGGGCCCCGGCGGGCGCGTCTCGGTGGACGACGTGAAGGCGCAGGCGCGGAGCATCATCGGCGGCGGTGGCGGCGGCAGAATTGCCGCGGCGCCGTTGCCCGATTTCTCGCAGTGGGGCGAGGTCGAGGTGCAGCCGCTCAAAACGATCCGGCGCATCACGGCCGAGCGCATGGCGCAGACCTGGGCGACCGTTCCGCACGTCACGCAGTGCGACAAGGCGGATGTCACCGAGCTCGAGAAGCTGCGTCAGAAGTATGCGAAAAAGGCCGAGAAGGCCGGCGGCAAGCTGACGATCACCGCCATCGCGCTCAAGGTGATTGCCGGCGCGCTCAAGACGTTTCCCGACTTCAACTCGTCCCTCGACGTCGCGGGCAACGCGCTCGTCCTGAAGAAGTACGTCCACATCGGCGTGGCCGTCGACACAGAGCGCGGACTGCTCGTGCCGGTCATCCGCAACGTGGACCAGAAGAACATCGTCCAGCTCTCGGTCGAGCTCGCTGAGTTCGCTGAGAAGACCAAGGCCGGCAAGCTCCAACCGGCCGAGATGCAGGGCGGCTCGTTCACGATCAGCAACCTGGGCGGCATCGGCGGCACGTACTTTACGCCGATCATCAACGCGCCCGAGGTGGCCATCCTTGGAATGTCGCGCTCGGTGACCGAGCCAGTCTGGACCGGCGAGTCGTTCGAGCCGCGGCTGATGATGCCGCTGTCGCTCTCGTACGACCACCGCGTGATCGACGGCGCCAACGCCATCCGATTCCTGCGCTGGGTGTGCGAGGCGTTCGAGCAGCCCTTCCTGCTGTCGCTCGAGGGATAGCGACACCGTAGCGGGCGGCCGGCTGCTGGCGGCTGGCAGCGACTGCCCGCGGACTGGCCCACGGCCTCGACCACTGCCTGCTGCCCGCTGTCTGCTGCCAGCTACACCATGCCTACTACAGTCGATCTCATCGTCATCGGCGCCGGCCCTGGCGGGTACTCCGCCGCCTTCTATGCCGCGGACCGCGGCCTTACGGTCGCGCTCGTCGATCGTGAAGTGAATCCCGGCGGCGTGTGCGTCTATCGCGGATGCATTCCGTCGAAGGCGCTCCTGCACGTCGCCAAGCTCGTGGACGAAGCCGCGCACGCGTCGGCCTGGGGCGTCGACTTCGGCAAGCCGGCGATCGACGTCAACAAGCTGCGCGCGTTCAAAGACAAGGTGGTCAACCAGCTGACGAGCGGCACCGGCCAGCTGGCGAAGGCGCGGAAGATCAAGTACCTCCGCGGCGACGCGACGCTGACGAGCCCGACGACGCTGGACGTGGCGCTGACGGCGGGTGGAACCGAACAGGTGACGTTCGGGCACGCGATCATCGCCGTCGGATCGCATCCCGCGACGGTGCCGGGGCTCTCCATCGACAGCCGGCGCGTGATGGATTCGACCGGCGGCCTCGAGCTCGAGAGCGTGCCGAAGACGCTGCTCGTCGTCGGCGGCGGCTACATCGGCCTCGAGCTCGGCAGCGTCTACGCCGCACTCGGCAGCAAGGTGACCGTCGTCGAAATGACGGCGGGTCTGCTGCCGGGCGCCGACCGCGATCTCGTCGCGGTGCTCGCCAAGCGCATCGAGAAGATCTGCGACGCAGTGCTCCTTTCGACGAAGGTCGTCGGCATGGCGGAGCAGAAGGACGGCGTCAAGGTCACCTTCGAAGATCCGTCGATGGCGCGGCGCGACCAGGTGTTCGAGAAGGTGCTGGTGTCGATCGGCCGGAAGCCCAACTCGCTCGCGGGCCTGGACAAGACGAAGGTCGAAGTCGACAAGCGCGGCTTCATCCAGATCGACGGGCGTCGCCGCACCGCCGAGCCCACGCTCTACGCCATCGGCGACGTCGCCGGCGAGCCGATGCTGGCGCACAAGGCGTCCCACGAAGGCCGCGTCGCCGTCGAAGCCATTCTCGGCGAGGACGTCGTCTTCGAGCCTGCGGCCATCCCGGCGGTGGTGTTCACGGATCCCGAGCTGGCATGGGCCGGTCTCACGGAGGGCGAAGCCCAGAAGGCGGGGCGCGCGGTGGAGATTGCCAAGTTCCCGTGGGCCGCGTCGGGCCGCGCGATGACGCTCGATCGGACCGATGGACTCACGAAGCTCGTCATCGAGCCCGGCACCGAGCGTGTGCTCGGCGTCGGCATCGTCGGGCCAGGCGCCGGGGAGATGATCGCGGAAGGCACGCTGGCCATCGAAATGGGCGCGGTCGCGAAGGATCTCGCGCTCACGATACACGCCCATCCGACGCTGTCGGAAACCGTGATGGAGTCGGCCGAGAT
>JBKPSY010000163.1:0-12582 GCA_046735235.1 Acidobacteriota bacterium
GGCTGGCCGGCTGGCGACGTCGCTGCACTGGGCGGATCCCGCCGCGCGCGCCGGCGACGGCCCCGAGAGCGAAGAGCCGCTTGCGACGACATGGCTCGAGACGGTTTACGCGAGCGACGTCACCGATATGGAAACCCGGTACTACCTGGGCCTCGCGGAAGCCGCGAGGGGCCGCGATCGCGAGGCGACCGGACACTTCGAGGCGGCCGAGCGGTTCGTGGCAACTCGCGTGGCCTCGCGCCTCCAGCTCGCGCGTCTGGCCGCCAGGCGCGGCGATCTGCCTGGCGCGCTCGAGTGGCTGTCGCGGCTGACAGCCGGGGCGCCGGACGACGCGTTGGCTGGTGCGCTCGAGGTAGCGTGCCTCCGGCGTTCCCACCGTCTCGATCAGGCACGCCGTCGTCTCGCCCACTGGCGTGCGATCGATCCGACCAGCAATGTGCTCCGCTACGAAGCGCATCGGCTCGGCGCGACGGACCCGGATCTCTGGGCGCATCTGGCCGTCGATTCGGCGCGAGTGTTCGACCTGGTCGATCAATATCTCGCGCTCGGCGCGTTCGACGCCGCGCTCGACCTGCTGTCGCACGAGTATCCCGCCGTCGCCCCGCCGGCGTCCGAGCCCGGCGCCGTGTCGCCGGCCGACGATCCGCTCGTGGCGTACTACCGCGGTTACCTGCGACAGCGACTCGGCCAATCGGCTGACGCGGACTTCCGCCGCGCCGCGTCACTGCCGCAGGCCTACGTCTTTCCGCATCGCGCGAGCAGCTACGCCGTGCTGCGCGCCGCGCTGAAGGCGAACCCGGCAGACGGCCATGCGCTGGTCCTGCTGGGCTCGCTCCACTTCGCCGACGGCCTGGTAGAGGCCGCGATTGCCGACTGGACCCGGGCGGAGACGCTGGCGCCAGACACGCCGACGCTGCATCGCAATCTCGGACGCGCGCTGCTCCAGGCCGGCCGCGCGGACGCGGCGATTGACGTATTGACGAAGGGCACACGCGTCGATGCGCGAAACGTCGACGTCTACCTCGCGCTGGATGCCGCGCTCAGCATCCACGGCAGCCCCGTCAGCGATCGGGTGGCCGCGCTCGAGCGGTATCCGTCGCAGCCGGACCTGCCACCGGCTCTGGCACTCAAGCTGGCGATGGCCAGGGCCGAGCGTGGCGACGACGTGGATGCGCTCTTTCGCGGCCGCTACTTTCCCGCCGAGGAAGGCGGCACGACTCCCGAGCACATTCTGGTCGCGGCGCGAAGCCTCGGGGCACGCGCCGTGGCCGATACCGGCCGATGCGATGCCGCGCTGGCGATGGTGGACGGCGTGAGTCGCGCCGATCCCGCCATGCCGTTCTCCAGCGAAGCGCTCGACGCGGCCGCCGCCGATCCGTGGATGCAGCTTCAACGGGCGCGGGTCGAGGCGGCCTGCGGCCGCGCGGATGCCGCTCGGCGCCGCTGGACGTCGCTGCTTCAGGTCCGGCCTGACGCGTCGCCCGCGGCAACGGCCATCGCGTACGAGGCAGCCACGTCGCTGGGGACCTCCGGTGACGCGCCGTCGAGGGCGCAGCTCGAGGCGGTGCTCTCGTCGATCACCGCGGTGGTGGAGTCGGAAGGCTCGGACTCGCCAGGCACCGCGCTCTACGTCCAGGCGCGGCTGCGCGCCGCGCTCGGACGCGTCGACGAGGCGCGCGACAGCCTGGGGCGCGTCTTCCTGTTCCCCGATCGCAATCTTTCTCACGCCCTTGCGCGGCGGTTGCAGTTGGATCTGATGGAGCCCACGAAATGAGACGTCTCTTCGGTGCGGCAGTGCTGCTCGCGTGCTGTTCGTCGCCGCTTCATGCGGCTGTTCGGACCGTGTGGGCGCTGGGCGACGGCGACAAGGTGAAGCGCGACGCCGCTGCGCCTGGACCCGGCGAAGGCAACAGCGTGTGGCACGACGGCGCGGTGCACGTCTTCGGCGCGCGGAATGAGATCGTCGCGTTCCAGGTCATCGTCCAGGCCGACGCCGCGGGCATCCGCCAGCTCACCGCGCGGCTGCCGGTCCTGACGTCACAGGCTGGCGATCGCATCGCGTATCGCGCGCCGGCACCCGATCCCACCGACTCCGTGGACCGTCCGATCCAGGTGTTTCTCGAGCACTACATGCACGTCACCGTTCCCACCCAGGCGTCGTGGGAGTTCGAGCCGGGATCGGCCGCCGCGCCCGTCGATCAGCTCGGCTGGGTGCCGGTGCAGCTGGTGCCGGAGCTCACTCGTGCGGACCGCGGAGGTATGGGATTGTCCGTGCCGGCGGGACTCAACCAGGGCATCTGGTTCGAGATCTACACCGGCCGCGATCGGGCCGCCGGAATCTACCGTGGCGAGATCGCGATAGACGCGGACGGCGCCGCGGTGAAGGTGCCGGTGGAGCTCGAGGTCCTGGACTTCGCGCTGCCAGACGAGAACAGCATGCACGCGATGCTGTACTACGACAACACCGAGGTCCAGCTCTATCACGGGCGCAACCTCGACGCGGCGTACGATCGGCTCGCGCACCGAAACCGCGCAGAGCTGGTCTACGCGTTCGACGAGCAGAGCGTCGAGCGCGAGTGGCCGCGGTTCTCCGGTGACGCCTTCACTCCCGCACACGGCTACGAAGGGCCCGGCCAGGGTCAGGGCAACCGCATCGTCCCGCGCTCCTTCTACGGCCCGGGCAAGGGGTTCGACGTCAAGGCGTCCGCGTGGCAGCTCGCCGATCGGTGGATGACGTTTCTGCGCGCGAAGCTGCCCAACGCGATCACCTTCCTCTACATGCCCGACGAGCCTCGGGCCGGAGAGTTTGGGCACATCCGCCAGCTCGCCGACAACGTCCACTCCAGCCCCGGACCGGGCCGTGACCTGCCGATCTTCGTGACGCATGAGTACGTGTCGCAGCTCGATGGCTCGATCGACATCTGGAACACCGGCCCTCCGGGCTTCCGTCTCGACATCGTCGCGCGAGAGCGGGCGAAGGGAAAGAAATACTGGTTCTACAACGGCACGCGGCCGCAGAGCGGGACGATGCTGATCGACGCGCCCGCGACTGATGGCCGTGAGCTGGCGTGGGCCGCGTTCAAGCACGACGTGGACGTGTATTTCTTCTGGCACGCCGTGCACTGGCGGCACAACACGCAGAAGCAGGGCGAGCGCAACCAGAACGTGTGGGCCAACCCCATCACATTCGACGACCGCGGGCAGCCAGGCAAGCCGCTGGCCGATCAAGGGTTCATCAACGGCGACGGCGTGCTGATGTATCCGGGCGAAGAGAAGCTGCACCCCGAGGAGGACCGCGGCGTGGCGGGTCCGATCTCGACCATCCAGCTGGCCAACCTGCGGCGGGGCCTGCAGGACCACCAGTATCTGATGCTCGCGCGGGCACGCGGACTGGATGGCGCGGTGACCGAGGCCCTTGCGGCGATCGTGCCGAAGGTCTTTTCCGACGCCGGCGATCGTGTCAGCTTTCCGGAACACGGCGATCCCTACGACAAGGTGCGCCTCATGCTGGGGCGCGCGATTGCCGGCGCGCCGAAGCAGGCGCCGGTCGCGGCTACCGGTCAGCCGCTGGCCCCGGCAATCGATCGCCCGATTCTCTTCGGCACGCCCGAGGCCGATCGCATCCTGGCGACCCTGCAGGTGTTTCCGCGCGACAACCCGTGGCACGAGGACATCACCGCTCGACCCGTGGCACCCGACTCGGCCGCGATCGTCGGCAGCATCGGCGCCGACGCGCCGCTTGGCTACAACCTCGACATGAACTTCGTGATCGTCCCGGCGAGCCAGCCCCGCGTGCCCGTGAAGATCACGATGTACCCGCAGGAGTCGGATCCCGGGCCGTTCCCGATTCCCGCCAACGCCCCTATTGAGAACTGGCCGTTGGCGCACAACGAGGACACCGGCGCGCTGCCAACCGCCGGGACCACGCTCGAGCAGTTTCAGCGCACGGGCACCGGCGATCGTCACCTCATCGTGGTCGATCCAGGCAACGGCCGGCTGCACGAGTTCTGGCAGGCACGTCTGACCGACCAGGGGTGGGAGGCGTCGCAGGCGTCGACGTTCGATCTGAAGTCGAACACGATGCGGCCCGAAGGATGGACGTCGTCAGACGCCGCGGGCCTTCCGGTATTCCCGTCGATCGTGCGGTATGACGAGGTCGCGCGCGGCGAGGTGACTCATGCGCTGCGCGTGACAGTGCGCCGCTCGCGCCACGCGTATGTTTATCCGGCGCGGCATTTCGCCAGCCCTCGCATGGACCCGGCGCTGCCGAGAATGGGAGAGCGGCTGCGCCTGCGCGCGAGCTTCGACACGTCGGGATTTCCGCCGCATGCGCGCGTCATTCTCGAAGCGCTGAAGCGGTACGGGATGTTCGTGGCCGACAACGGCCACGACTGGCTGATCTCGATCTCGCCGGATCGCCGGTTCGAAGGCCTCGAGACGCTGTCGCGCGTGAAGGGGTCGGATTTCGAAGTCATCGTTCCAACCGGTCCGGCTGAAGGCCCGCGAAGTCGATGACTGCTGGGCAGGCCTGAAGGCCTGCGCTACACCTGCAGGATGCCATCGCGATGTGTAGCGCAGGGCTTCAGCCCTGCCAGTCAAATACGTCGCACGAGCCCATCGGCCGTCGCCTTTGTGTTGCGCACCAGGATGAACACCGCGGCGACGGCCACCACCGGAATCAGGCTGGCGCCCACCAGAATCGGCGCGAACGAGTAGTGATCGGCGATGACGCCGGTCAGGTACGTCGCGGCAATCGTCCCGAGACCGGCGCCGGCGCCGCCGAGACCGGCAACGGTCGCGACCGAGTTCCCCTGGTACACATCCGCAGGCAGGTTCAGCAGCATCGTCGAGAGCGCTGCGTACGAGCAGGTCGCAATCGCAAAGCAGATCGTCAGCGGGATCAGCGTCGTGAACAGCAGGCTCGCCACCAGCAGGCACATCCCGGCGCCGCCGGCCGCGATCACCGCCTTGCGCGCGGTGCCGACGGAGTACCCGCGGCGAATGAGGTAGCTCGACACGCCACCGCCGATGAAGTTGCCCGCGTCGGCCGCGACAAACGGCACCCAGAACGCCAGCAGCGCGTTCTCGAGTGAAAACCCCCGCGACGCGAGGTAGATCGGGAACCAGTCGGCGATGAAGAACCAGATCGGATCGGTGAGCGCCTTTCCGATCACGATGCCCCAGGTCTGCGGAAGCCGCAGCAGGCGGCCGTATCCCGGCGCCGGGGTCACGTCAGCACCGCTTGGTTGCACTTCACGATCGGCCAGGATGTAGTCGCGTTCGGCCGCAGAAATGCGCGGATGGGTCTCTGGCGGATGGTAGGACCAGCGAAACAGCAGCAGCCAGAGGAACCCGAGCGTGCCCGTGATCAGGAACACGGGCCGCCACGTGCCGAAGGCGTGAAGCAGGCCGACCACCAGCAGCGGCGCGATCGCCGCGCCAATCGACGAGCCGCTGTCGAAGAGCGCCACCGCCCAGCCGCTCTCGCGCCTCGGGAACCACTCGGACACGGCCTTGGTGGCGCCGGGCCAGTTGCCCGACTCGCCGGCACCCAGCAGGAACCGGAAGAAGCAGAACGAGCGCAGCCCGCTTGCCAACGACGTCAGCATCGCGGCAACCGAGTAGAACGCCACGGTGATCGTCAGGCCCAGACGCGTGCCGACCCGGTCGAGCAGCCCGCCTGCACCGCCCTGCCCGAGCGTGTAGGCCACGCGAAACGAGATGATGATCAGCGCGAAGTCAGAGTTGGTCCAGCTGTACTCCGTCTTCAGCGTCGGCCCGAGGACGCTGAGCGTCTGCCGATCGATGTAGTTGACCACGGTGGACAGGAACAGCAGCGCTCCTATCCACCAGCGGAGCCGGCCAGCAGGCCGCACGACGACCGCAGCGGATTCCCGCACGCTAGGACGTGGCCGGCGAGCTGTCGACGATCTGTTCGGACCGCGCGTCGTAGAACAGGCGCTTGCCCTGCCAGTACGACTGCGCCGCCATGATGCACGCCACCGAGTGCAGGTACCCGTTGTCGACCGTGGCGTTGGTCTTCTGGTTGCGGCTGCGCAGACACTCGAACCAGTTGGACAGGTGCGACAGATCTTCGTCGCCGATGTTGATCGGGCCGGGCTTGTCGTCGCCTGGCAGTGTGACCCACCGCTCCGGACGCTCGACGTTCGGGTTGTCCTCGTGATTCCCGCGTTCCTCGACCAGCTTCCAGCGCGGGCTGCCCTCGCCGCCGATGTTCACGAGCGTGCCCTTCTTGCCCATGATTCGCGAGAAGCTGTCCGAGTCGTTGCCGAAGCTCGTGGAGTAGCTGGCCAGGAACGACGGGTACTCGACGAGCGCGTGGAACGTGTCGGGGTTCTCGCGGCCGTCGTGCCACGCGAAGACACCGCCGTGCGCCATGACCGAGCGCGGCGCCTGGTCGTTCATGAAGAAGTGGACCAGGTCGATGCCGTGGCTCATCCACTGATCCGGAATGCCGCTCGAGAACTCCCGGTACAGACGGAATTCGAAGTACAGCTGCGGATCGAACGGCCGATCGGGCTTGGTCAGCAGCCACTTCTTCCAGTCGGTGTCCGATTCGCGAATCTGCTTCACCTGGGGACGGCCGCGCCAGCGGGGTCCGTTGTAGTTCCAGACGATCTCGTACTTGCTCACATCGCCGAGGGCGCCGCTCCGCACGACGTCGCGCGCGGCGAGCTGGTACGGTTCGCTGCGGTGCTGCGTCCCGATCTGGACGACGTTCTTGCGCTGCTTGACGGCGTCGCGCGCGGCCTTCACTTCGCTCAGGACGTTGCCCATCGGCTTCTCGCAGTACGCGTCCTTGCCGGCCTCCACGGTCGCTTTCAAAATTGGCGAGTGCGAGTGCTCCGGCGTCGCGATGAGCACCGCATCCACGTCTTTCAGGGCGAGCACTTCCTCGAAGTGCTGAAACGCCCTGGGCGCGCGCCCGTAGTACTCCTGCGTGCGGGCGGCCGCCTGGTCACGATTGGTGGTCCAGAGGTCGCAGACCGCGATGGTCTCCACGTTGTGGCTGGCCTTCAGCTGCGACACCATCTTGTGGAGCTGGCCGCCGCGATTGCCGATGCCGACGTGTGCAAGGGCAATCCGGTCGTTCGCGCCGAGGATGCGCCCGTAGGAGAGCGCCGTCGAGGCGAATGCCGAACTCGCCACGACTCCGGCCGCCGTGCCCAGAAACGATCGACGGTTCACCTTGTTGTCGTCCGAGTCTTCCATGGGGTCCTCCGGAGACTTCATTTTCTCTCGGTCGTGGTCTCGAGCAGGCGCCGGCCGATCTGGAGCAGCCCCTGCGCCGCGGCGGCATCCGGCCCATCGCCGACGACGCGGACGACGCCGGCTTCTGTCTTCGAGCCTCGAATCCAGACGAAGCCCTCGGCGCCCGGGCGGAAGACGCGCGCCTTCCAGCCGTAGCCCGAGGACAACGGCCGCTCCGCGCCCGCGTACCTCGTGGACGTGTACTGGATGTCGAATCGAGCCCAATCGTGTGCGAGTTCCCGTTCGAACAGCTCCGGCAGCGCGCGATTCAGGTGCTCGACCGTCTTCGACCATTCGAGCGGTGCCGTCAGCTTCAGCGTGAACGAGCGCTGAGGCGGCAGCACCGCGATCAGACCCGCCAGCCCCGGCGTCAACAGGCACCTTGGCGCCAGCGTGCTCGCGATAATCGCGCGGAGCTGGTCGTCGGCCGCCGCCAGCAGCGCTCCGGCTCCCACCAACGTGCCGTCACGGCACGTCGTGCCGGAGAAGATCGTTCCCCCGCTGGCCCCTTCGACGCCGACCACGGCGCATTTTCCGCGCGCGTCGAGGCCGCGCATCGCCGAGACGACGTTGATCTCACCCGTCTCGACGATCACCGTTTCTGCGCCGAACGCGGCGGCGATCTGATTCACGCGACACGACGTCGCATCGGAGGCGACGACGGCCGGCGGCCGGGCGTCCGCCGCGCGACGGTGCACGGCCAGCGCGATCGCGGTGTTGATTGCGGCAGCGGCCTGCGGCGACGGAATGTGCGCGAGCCCCGCGGAATCCACGTACGTCAAGTTTCCCCGGTCGGCGTCGAAATCGAACGCGAGCCCGAACAGGGCACCCTCACGGGCGACGCGATCCGCCAGGGCATCGAGCACGTGCGTGCCGTCGGCCCTGACGTGCTCCACGTCCACCTCGTGCGCGGGCTTGCCCTCTTCTCCGTTGACCACGACGGCTTCCACGCCGAGCGTGCGGAATGCGCGCTCCGCGATGCCACAGGCCGCGCCGCCGTTCGGATCCAGCACGACGCGTGCGTCTCGCGGATTCGTGCCATATGTCCGGGCGATGAAGTCGACGTACTCGGTCAGGGCCTGCTCGCGTGAGACTTCGTCGGTCGTGGGCGTGATCGTTTCCCGAGGCGCGACCGGCGTGAAGGCGCTGGCTGCCCGAATCAGGTTGGCCATTTCGGCCGCCGACAGGAGGGCGCCCGGCGGGGCCGGATCCATCGCGACGGTCGTCACGCCCGTTGCGTACTTCCAGCCGTTGTCTTCGAGTGGATTGTGGCTGGCCGTGATCATCACGCCGCCCTGGCAATCGAACAGCCGCACCGAGTGCTGCCAGAGCGGCGTCGAGGCCACTCCGAGATCGGTCAGCTGGAGATCGACGCCGAGTTGGCGGCAGGCGGCGGCAAGTCCTTCCGCCTGGGCGCGCGCCAGCGCCGGGCTGGTCGGGCGGGGATCGCGGGCCAGCACGAATCGAGCGCGCGAGCACGGGTCGGCCTGCAGCCGGGACAGCGCGTAGCAGTACGCGTGACGAAACGCGAATGCCCCGGCGTCCTGGTCGACCTCAGGTCCCAGCCCTACCGTGGCACGCACGCCTGAGTAGGACTGCAACCACGCGACGGCGCTCATGACCCCGCAGTATATCGAGCGGTCGCGCCACAATAGACACGTGGCCGATTCTTTCGATCTCGCCCGCTTCGAACGCGCGCAGGAGCGCGTCTACGCCGAGGCGCTGGCGGAGATTCGCAATGGGCGGAAGCGCTCCCACTGGATGTGGTTTGTGTTCCCCCAGATCGAGGGCCTCGGCTCAAGCTCGATGGCGCGGCAGTACTCGATCAAGAGCCTCGCCGAAGCGCGGGCGTACATCGAGCATCCGGTGCTCGGGCCGAGGCTGCTCGAATGCGCCGAGGCGGCCTGTGCAGTTCCCGACCGGTCAGCCCTGGAGATCTTCGGCAGTCCGGACGACCTGAAACTGCGGTCGTGCGCCACGCTCTTCGAGGCTGTGTCGGCGCCCGGATCAGTCTTCAACCGACTGCTCGCCAGGTTCTTCGACAGCGAGCGCGACGCTCGAACGCTCGCAATCATCGGCCGTGCGCGCTGACCCGTGGTCACGCTGTGGGAGAACGCGTCACCTCGGCCATGGCTGACGTCATCGCGCACGCGGCGAGGTTGCTGCTGCACGGGGTCTTCTAATTGATCCGCGCCTCGGGCTATAGGGGTCAAACGAATGTGTCTCCGAGGTGACCACCTACTTGCGGTCCACGGGGCGGTCTGGCGCTTGTCGTTTGGTCGAAGGCGGGACGAGGCTCTTCGCGCGAAGGTAAACAGTGGCGATGCCATACATCTCGCTGTCGTGCGCGAGCAGGCCCGCAATCACCGGAAGGCATTGCGCACCAGGATCAACCGGCGCTCCCGCTCGGCGCCGATCGGTCAAACCATGATGAATCGTCCGTTAGGCGCCACGTCATATTGGCGATGCGTGACGAACCGCGCGTAGTTCTGATCGGCGAAGAGCACGGTTGTCGGGGCCACGGAGAATGCTCTTAAGCCACTAAAAACTGAAGCGAACGCCCACCCGCGCTCTGATCGGCTCCTGGAAGGACTCGTACTGCAGGAACCGGGGGTCACGCCTTTGGCCCGGTTCATCGAACGCCGCGCTCACATCCGCCCGTCCCGCATAGTAGTCGGCCGCATCGACCCGGAGCTGGACCCCCTGATCGGTTTCCTGGCTGAACCGCGACACGCCCTGGGCCTGGTTGAACAAGTTGAGCACGTTGAGACCGAACGTCAGGCGTCTGCTCCCACCCACGGTCAGCACGTACTGCACGCTGAGGTCGGTCTGTGACAGCGCCGTGGTGCGACCATCACTGCCCCGGCCGGCGTAGAACACGGGGCTGATGCCTGGATCTAGCACCGCAAAGCGGCTCACTGGCAGCCCGCTGGCGAGGGACTGAAACACCCCGACGTTGAGGCCGAAGGGCGCCGTGTAGATGAACTGGGCCTTGACCTGGTGAGGGCGGTCGGTGGCGAGACGCCCGTAGAGCGGCCGGCCATCGCCGCCGAACAGCGCCAGCGGAGCGTCGAAGGTCCCCCCGATGTTCGGATCGGTGCGCCCGTTCTCGTCGGATTCCGAAAGGCCCGAGTAGTTGCCGTACAGGCGGCTCCAGACGTAGCTCGCCGTGAGCGCCCAGTTACGGTCCAACTGCTTCCGACCGACGAGCTCCACGGCATCGTAATCGCGGACCGCCTTGGGATACGGCACGCCGGAAATTGCCTCGGTGGCGCGGTGGTAACCGGGGTTGCCGATGACGTACGTCGCGGTACCCTCTGCATCGACCGACCCGATGTCCTCGACGGCCCTGTCGAGCTGTTTGTGAACGAACCGCGCCGACACGGCGACGTGTGGAGACATCTGGTGCTCGAGGCCGAAGGTCACCTCCTGCGTCCGCATCGGCTCGAGATCGGGGTCGATGTTGTCGAACGACGCGGAGAAAAGGACGGGGACTCGCGCTGGACCACCCGGGCAGGTTGGAGGGCACCCGGGGCTGTTGATCAGGCTCGGCCAGTCGTACGTCTCGAGTTTGAAGGAGTAGATGGTGAATTGCAGGCCCCCGAAGGCGGCCTGGGGCATGGCCAGCTTGAAGATGTCGTAGAACACTCCCCAGCTGCCGTGGACTTTCCAGAGGCCGTTGCCCGCGACGTCCCAGGCGGCTCCAGCCCGTGGCGCAAGCTTGTCACCGAACGAGAAGTGGATCGGCTCGATTCCCTGCACGCCGATCTCGCTGTAGAACGGGACCGTCTCGTTTTCGGTCCGGAGGCCGGCGTTGACCGTCAGCCGGCTGCCCACCGTCCAGGCGTCCTGAACGAACAGGCCGACGGTGTTGTCGTGGACGTTGCCGACCGTGATCTGGCCGCGTTTGGGATCGATGGGGTTGCTGAGCACGCGATAGTAGCCGTAGCGACCCCGCTGACCGGCGATCGCGGCATTCCAGAACAGGTTGATCTGGTTCGCGCTCTGGCCCCTGTCCACGTCGTTGCTGCGTCGATCGAACTGCAGGCCGGCCTTGAGCATGTGCTGCCCCGCCAGGCTGCCGAAGTACGTCGCGTCGATCTGCGCGTTGACGCGTGAAAGCCGGTCGACACGGCTGACGGTGTTCGTCAGATCGGTCTGGAATCCCCCCGCCTGTTGAAGGGAGCTGGGCACGTCCAGATAACCGATGTTGGTCCGCATGAAGACAAAGAGCGGTTGCTCGATCACGTTCGCGGTCGTGCGGTTGTTCGTGAAGTATCCCGCCCGCATGCCGACGTACAGCTTGCTGGTCGCCACCCAGTCAGCGTTGCCCGACGCCGTGTAGTTCTGTTGCTCGTCGATGGTGTCGAAGTTGCCCTCGGGGAAGGTGCCGCCGTCCAGGGCCGGCAGCCGGCCGTCTTGTCGCGACGGACTCCAGTCGAACGTCGCGCGCGTTCGCAGGGTGTCGCGCACCTGCGTCGTCTGGTTGATGTTGAAGAAATGGCCCGTCTGATCCGACGCCTTCGTCGCCGTGGTCTTATCGAACGAGAAGGTGACGGTTCGCTCCGTGTGGATCAGGGCGGGCTGATAGGCGGCGAACAGCCAGGCGCGGTCTCGTTTGATCGGGCCGCCGATGGCGACGCCCGGCACGACACGTCTGTACGCATCTTCCGGGTAAGTCACGTATTCGGCGCGGGTGGAGTCGTCGGGCACTCTGCGGAGAGTTTGTCGCGGCCCACCGTTGAGCGCGTCGCCTTCGAAGTTGACCAGGACGTCGCCGCGCCAGGTGTTGGTGCCGCTCTTGGTCACGACGTTGATGACGCCGCCCGTCGAGCCGCCGTATTCGGCGGTGTACCCGCTCGACTTCACCTGAATCTCGTCGACGAACTCCGGCAGGACGTTGTGACCCGACAGGCCGCTGATCAGGTCCGTGGTCTCGATGCCATTGATGACGAAGCGGTTCTCCGAGGCGCTCGAGCCGTCGATGGAGATGCCCCCGAGCTTCGGCTCCTGGTTGGCCCCCGGCGCCTGGCTCACGAGGGTCGTGAAGTCGCGACCCTTGGGCAGCAGGTCGATCGTGTCCTGCCGCAGGCTGAACACCCGCGCGCTCTGGCGCGGGTCCACGAGCGGCGAGGAGACCGAGACGCGGACCGTTTCGGCGACCGCTGCAATCTCGAGCACGAACGAGAGCCGCTTGATCTGTCCGAGCAGGACTTCCACACGCTCGAACTTGACGGGAGTGAATCCGGGCAGGGAGGCCGTGACGTCGTAATACCCCGGAGCGAGAGCGGGAAAGCGGAACGTGCCGGT
>JBKPSY010000164.1:0-9907 GCA_046735235.1 Acidobacteriota bacterium
AATTGGGGCAGCTGCTGTTGCCGAGCCGCTACCCTGACCAGACCGACGTCTACATCGGCACTGCTGGCGCCTGGATTGGCATGGTCGCCGTGCGGTTGCTGATCGTGCGAGGGAGCAAGTCATGATCGCGCATCGCGTGGCGTTCGTAGCGGCTCTCATGATCCCAGGATCGTCGGCGCGGCATGTGATGACCTCGGGCCTCACGGCCGCACCGCCGACCGTGCCCGTGATCGCCATCCCGGCCCTGAACCGGCGAGCCTCACCGAACCTGCACCGCGTTCGTGTAGAAGAGCAGATCCGGTCCGTTGTCGACCACTCGCCGCCCGCGGGCGCGGATGGCGATCCCACCGCTCGGCACGATGAGCTCGTGCCGTAATACGCCGTTGTCGAGCGCGCCCGATCGCAGCACCGTCGTGCCCGCTGACGTGACGCCGAGAAGTTCGACACTGTCGAGATGATTCGGCTGCCCCTGCCAGTCGGTTGGCGGAACCTCGGCCCTCAGCTCGATGGTTACCTTGCGGCTCGCCGGAACGTGCAGCTGTTCACCGGGAATGGCCGGACGCAGCACGCCTTCGGTGCTCACCAGCAGTTGAACCTGTCGGGCGATGCCGCCGTGGACGCCGAAGAACGAGCCGGCCCCTAGCGCGCGAAGTACTCCCGGGATGCTGCGATCGGGCGCGTAGATCCAGGTGGACGAGAACTGGCAGGGCCAGTAGTCGCCGTTGCGCTCGCTGTGAAAATCGGAGTCCGCCAGCGCACCTGAGCTCGCGCTGCCGCTGGCCAGCAGCTCGTCCCACACTGCCCCCGGTGGCGCGATGGCCGGGTCCCACCGATCTTCGGGACGCAGGCTGCCGTCGTATGCGCCAAGCGGCGTGGCCTGCTGGTGACCGGGTGCGCCCTCGACGCCGGCGAAGAGGCCGGAGCCGATGTCCGACAGCCATCGTACTTTGGTCCGCACGGCTGCGACGTCGAGCGCCTTCCGGCTCGGGTGGGACAGGAACACGACGGGCATGACCGACGCCGCGCCCCCTCTCTTCCGCAACCACTGGAATGCTGCGACAGCAGACTCCGCGTTTTCTCCGTCGTTCCTCTTCTCGTCGTCGAAACGCCGCTTGAATTCGCCAGTCGCGGCTGCGTTGTCCATCTCGGGAGGCAAGAGCACGAGGGCGTGGTCGGTGCCCCTGCCGGGCGGCACGTTCCACTCCAAACCGGTGATGAGTGCGAGTCGCGGCATTCGCTCGCGGGCCGCGGCGATGGCGGCGTGATATTCGGGTGTAGCGGCTTTAAGCTTCGGGTCGGTGTGATCGGTAACCGCGAGCACGTCGCAGCCGTTCGCGACGGCGCGGTCGACCAACTCGTCAACCGTGCTCCCTCCGTCGGAGAATCTGGAGTGCACGTGCGTCTCCGCCTTGAGCCAGACGCCGGTGGACGCCCAGGACAGCTCCGGCTCAATCCGCGGACGGGCGCGCATCGACTGATAGCCGGCGCCCGCGAGCGCCGACATCCCGGCGAATCCAGCGAGTGCGGCAAGGACGGGCCAGCGCATGTGCGTCGAAACAGGATCGACCAGCCACACGGTAATCTATGCGGCAGCATGAGCGCCAACGAGATCGCGATCGGCTTTCTGTGGTTCCTCGCGTTCCTGTTCTCGACGACGGTCCACGAGGCTATGCATGCGTGGGTTGCTTTCCGTGGCGGCGACCCCACGGCATACCAGGCCGGGCAGGTCAGCCTTTCGCCGATCCCGCACATCCGCCGTGAGCCCTTCGGCATGCTGATCCTGCCGCTGCTCACCGCGGTCACGCAGGGCTGGGCGATCGGCTGGGCCAGCGCACCCTACAATCCCCACTGGGCTGCGCGGTACCCCAAACGCGCCGCGTGGATGGCAGCGGCGGGTCCAGCCGGCAACCTGTTGATCGCTCTTGGCAGTTTCGCGCTGCTGAAACTTGGACTGTTGAGCGGCTGGTTCGTCGCGCCGTCCGTCGCGAACTTTCACACGCTCGTGGCGTCGGGAGCGGGAGAAGGCCTCGGCGGCATCGGGACGGCGCTGTCGATCCTGCTCGTCCTGAACGTTTTTCTCGCCGTCTTCAACCTGCTGCCGCTACCGCCGCTCGACGGCGCGGCCGTGCTCGGCCTCTTCGTGCCCGAGAATCAGATGGATCGCCTGCGCGCGATCGTCCACCAGCCGTGGGCACAGCTGGTGGGGCTCCTGATTGCCTGGAAGATCTTCCCGTTCCTCACGGGTCCGCTCTTCGGCCTGGTCCTGCGTCTACTGCACCCGACGGAAGGCTATTCGTAGGTTCCGGGTTCCGGGTTCCTGGTTCCAGGTTCAGATCCGGGAGCTTTACTTCGCCGGCAACTTCTCGATGAGTTTCTTGACCGCGTCTGAGATGGTCTTCAGTCGCTTCTCGTCGCTGTTGTCGCGGTTGATGGTCGTGCTCGCCGTGCCGCGCCAGATCGCCTTGCGATCCTGGACGACGTCGATGACGAGGGTGCCTTCTTCCATCACCTTGATGTTGTCCGTCGGCGAGATGAGCGGCGAGACGACGAGGGCATAGCCCGTGGCGTACTGGTAGTACTCGCCCAGGTTCGACGCGTTGAACCCGACGCCGTGCGACAGGTAGTAGACGATCTGCACGTCGGCGCCGCTTTCCACGCGCTTCCAGCCGTGCGCTGCGAGCTCGCGATCGGCCGTCTGCATGATCGTCGGCTCGAGCTCCTTCTGGACGACCATCGGATCGCGCGCGACACCCGGCGCAATCTCAGTTTTTGGTGGCGGGCTCGGCAGCCACATGTAGGTCTTGATCGTGGAGAAGTCCACGTTCTCCCGATGGGCCTCCACCTTGATCTTCCCGGCCTCGAGCGTCGCCGCCGCGGCGAGCACCCCCATCGCGACGATCCACACCCTCGAGCCTGCCGACAATCTCATTGCGACCCCTCCAAACGTCCACAGTTCGCGGATGTATTCATTATTTCCTGCCGACGATCGTAGGGCCGAACTTCAGTTCGGCCGCCCGGCGCGACTGAAGTCGCGCGCTACGACAGCCGAGCCCGGAACCCTGGAACTCCGGACCAGGAACCATCAATTCTAGTTCGCCAGACGCGCCAGCAGGAGCGCTGCCCGCTTCGCTTGAGACGCCAGCGTCGTCAAGTCGGCCGTTTCGCGGGCCGTGTGGTCGTCGGTGCCCATCAACCCGATGCCGTCGATCACCTGCGGCACGCGGTCCGCGATGAACGACACGTCGGCCGCGCCGGCGGCGCGCGGATCGGTCGCAGCCACGGGCCCAAGACCAAGATCACGGCTCACCTGGTCGTACATCGTCAGCAGCCGCCGGTTGCCGTCCGACGGCGCCATCGGCGGGTAGCTGTCGTCGAAGGTCAACGTCGCGCTCGTCCTGGGCAGGTTCGCCTGAGCGACATCGCGCATGGCCTGCTTGGTGGCGTCGAGCTGGGCGGGGGTGAAGGCGCGAATGTCGCCCGTTGCCACAGCGTCGGCCGCGACGACGTTCGTCTTGCCCGCGGCCGTGCCTTTCGAGTGCGGCTCGTCGAAGTCCACCGTCGTGCCGCCGAGCGCGACCCCCGGGTTGACGCTGAGGAGCTCCTCGCGCGACAAGCGCTCGTAGAAACCGTTGAGGACGCGCGAGAGCTCGTAGATCGCGCCGGCGCCGACGCGCTCCGTGAAGACCTGCGACGAGTGCGCGGGCGTACCTGTGACGCTGACCTTCCAGCCGGTGAATCCACGGCGTGACACGATCGCCCTGCGCGGATCACCCGAGCCGTCCTCGAAGCCGAGCGCCACCGACGCGCCGCTTGCAGCATCGATGAGCGCCTGCCTCGCGGCGACCAGCGGCTCGCCCGGGTCCTCTTCGTCGCCCGTCATCACGACGACGAGGTGGAGGCGGCCGAGCAGCTGCATATCTGAGAGCACCCGGAGCGCCGTCAGCATGACGACATCGCCGCCCTTCATGTCGATGATGCCGGGACCTCGCGCCGAAGTGGGCGACAGCCGCTCGAATCGCTGGAAGGGACTGTCGGCCTCGAACACGGTGTCGAGGTGTCCGATGAGCAGCACGCGAGGGCCGGCGCCGACGCGCTCGGCGACGAGATGTCCTGCGCGCTGAAAGCCTTCGCCCTCCATCCACCGCGTACGGAAGCCGAGCGAGCCGAGCTCGCGCGCGAACACATCCCCCACCGCCCTCACGCCGGCGACGTTCATCGTCCCGCTGTTGATGTTGACGACCTCCTCGAGGAGTGAGAGTGCCTGCGGCGCATGGCGATCGACGGCGGCAGAGACGCGCGACGGGAGATCGTCGGCGGGTTTCGCGGCCGCCAGCGGCAGGCAGCCGGCGATGACCGCGATGGCGACAGTCCGGAACGTCTGGGGGCGCATCGTGGGATCAGTTATGGTACGCCGGTGGCGCGCAGAATAACCGTGGCCGGGCTGGCGCTGATGCTGGTGGCGTCGGCATCGTGCCGTCAGGTCACGCAGGAGTCGCCATCTCGGGCGGCCGTCTCGGCACCGGGGGCGCCCGCGCCGGCGGCGCACAACGTCGGCACCGCGGCCTGTGCCGGGTGTCATGCGGCTGAGGCCGCCGCCTGGCAGCCGTCGCAGCACGCGCGGGCCATGATGCCGGCGTCTGCCACGTCGGTGCTGGCGAAGTTCACCGGATCGTTCCGCTACAACGGCATCATCTCGACCTTCAGCCGCAAAGACGACGGCTTTGTCGTCTCGACTGACGGCCCCGACGGGAAGATTCACGAGTACCCGGTCCTGTACACGTTCGGTGTCGAACCCCTGCAGCAGTTCCTCGTGCCGTTTCCGGGAGGACGGTTCCAGGCTCTCCCGATCGCGTGGGACAGCCGTCCGGCGGCCCGCGGCGGTCAGCGCTGGTTCCACCTCCACCCTGACGAGCATGTGGACTCGCGCGATGTTCTTCACTGGACGGGCCCGGCAGGCAACTGGAACTACATGTGCGCCGAGTGCCATTCGACCGGTCTCGAGAAGCGCTATACCTCGACCTCCCACACATATGCGACGCGCTGGAGCGAGGTGAACGTCGCGTGCGAGGCGTGTCATGGGCCGGGATCGCGACACGTCGAATGGGCCAGGGCGACCACGCGCTCGAATGATCCGCTGAAGGGCCTCGCCTTCTCGATGAAGGATGCCTCCGGCGGCGTCTGGCAGATGCCGGCTGGCGGGTCTATCGCGAAGCGGACCTCGCCGCTTTCATCTCACGCCGAGATTGAAACGTGCGCGCGCTGCCACTCGCGCCGCAGCCAGGTCTGGCCGGAACTTCGTTTCGGCGATCCGCTGGCGCAGTCGCATCGCGTGTCCTGGCTCGAGGACGGGCTCTACTTCGCCGATGGCCAGCAGCAGGACGAGGTCTACAACTACGGGTCGTTTCTGCAGAGCAAGATGTTCGCGGCGGGGGTCACGTGCTCGAGCTGCCACAACCCGCACAGCGGCGCGCTCCTGCTGCAGGGCAACGCGCTCTGCGCGCAATGTCATCTGCCCGCCAAATACGATCAGCCGTCGCATCACTTCCACAAGGCCGGAAGCGCCGGCGCGGCCTGCGTTTCGTGCCACATGCCGGCGCGGACGTACATGGTCATCGACGGCCGGCGCGATCATGCGTTCAAGATCCCGCGTCCCGACGAGAGTGTGACCTATGGTGTGCCGAACGCGTGCACCGGCTGTCACAGCGGCAAAGCGGCCGCATGGGCGGCGGCGGCGGTCGCGAAGTGGTACCCGGCGGCCGCTTCACGCCCGTCCTGGACAGGCGTGATCGCCAACGCGCGGGCGAGCCGTCTTACCAGCGCCGGACCGCTCGTGCAACTCGCGCAGAATCCGGCGACGCCCGCGATCGTCCGCGCGACAGCCGTGTCGTATCTCGGAAGCCTGCCGGGCACCGCGGACGCGATTCGCCGTGCCGCGGCCGATCCCGATCCGATGGTGCGTCGTGCGGCCGCGACCTCGCTGTCGTCGCTGGAGCCGGGCGACCGGTTGGCGATAGGCGTGCCGCTCACCGGCGATCCCATACGGACCGTGCGGCTCGAGTCGGTGATGCCGCTGGCGCAGACGCCGGCGTCGTTCTTCTCCGCGGACGAACGGCAGCGGCTGATGCGCGCCGTCGACGAGTATCGACAGGCGCAGAACTTCAATGGTGACCGCGCAGAGGCGCACGTCAACCTCGGCGCGCTCGAGCAGGCGCTCGGCAACTTCGACGCCGGACGCCGGGAGTTTGCGCTGGCCATCGCGAGGCAGCCGCAGTTCGTGCCCGGTTACCTGAGCCTGTCCGAGCTGGAGCGTGCGGCGGGCAACATGACCGCGTCAGAGGAGGCACTGCGCAAAGGCCTGTCGGTGGTGCCGTCGGACCCCTCGCTGCACCATGCGCTCGGGCTCGCCCTTGTGCGACAGCATCGCACCGCTGACGCCCTCGCGGAGCTCGCGAAGGCGGCCGAGCTCGCGCCAGACGACGGGCGCAACGTGTACGTCTACGCCGTCGCCCTGCACGACACAGGCAAGGCGGACGACGCACGCCGGACGCTCGAGCGTGCGGCCGTACGCATGCCCGGCAACGCGGAGATTTTGTCGGCTCTGGCCGCCTACGCGCGTGAACGCGGAGACACGGCCGGCGAAGCACAGTGGCGGGTAAAGCTGGACGCGTTGTCGCGCTGAGCATGACCCGCCTTCGCGGCGTCGCCGCTTCGCCGCGGCAAGGCCCGACCTGACTGACCTGACCGACCCGACTGACCTGACCGACCTGATTGACCTGATTGACCTGATCGACCTGACTAACCTGTGCCCGAGCTTCCCGACATCACCGTCTACATCGAGGCGCTCTCCGCGCGCATCGTCGGCCACACGCTCCAGCGCGTGCGGCTGACGAGCCCGTTCCTGTTGCGTTCGGTGAGCCCGCCGCTGTCTGCCGTCGAAGGGGCGGTCGTTCATGGACTACGACGGCTGGGTAAGCGGATCGTGTTCGAGTTCGACGGACCGACGTTTCTCGTTCTGCACCTGATGATTGCCGGGCGATTGAAGTGGAAGCCGCCAGACGCGAAGGCCGGAGGCGCGCTCGGAGGGCGCGCGACGCTCGCGGCGTTCGACTTCGACAACGGCACTCTGCTGCTGACGGAGGCCGGCTCGAAGCGCCGCGCCTCTCTCTATGTCGTCAGCGGCGAGTCCGGGCTTGCCGACCATGACCCCGGCGGCATCGAGCCGCTCGCGGCGTCCACGCCGGTCTTTGCGGAGCGCCTGCGGCTCGAGCGGCGGACGCTGAAGCGCGCGCTGACCGATCCTCGACTCTTCAGCGGCATCGGCAACGCATACTCCGACGAGATCCTGCACGCCGCCCAGCTGTCACCTCTCCAGTGGACGACCAACCTCTCAGACGACGAGATCGCGCGCCTGCACTCCGCCGTGAGCTCGACACTCGTCGAGTGGACAAAGCGGCTGCGCGCGGAGATGGGCGCCGGGTTCCCGGAGAAGGTGACGGCCTTTCGAGCCGACATGGCCGTGCACGGCAAGTTCGGCAAGCCGTGTCCACGCTGCGGCAGCCCGGTCCAGCACATCGTCTACGCCGCAAACGAGTGCAACTACTGTCCGACGTGCCAGACAGGCGGACGGCTGCTGGCGGACCGAAGCTTGTCTCGGCTGCTCGGCGACGACTGGCCAAGGACGTTGGAGGAACTGGAAGAGATGAAACGAGAGAATAGGGAATAGGGAAACTTGCTCCGTTCGTCCCTGCACCGCAGACTCGCCGTGTGACAGTCGCGTCGCCGCGGCCGGTCCGCGATCTGGGGATCCGCCTCGCGGTCAGCCCGGTGCTTGGCGTCCTGATTCCCGGCCTTGCCGGGCTTGTGACGCCGGGGCGCCATTCCGCGGCCGGGCAGGTCGCCACCTACATCTACTTCTCGATCTGCGCGTTCGTCATCTGGACCAGCAACCGGTGGCTGTATCTGCGGCTCCCTCGGCGCGAGGACTGGCTCGAACGGCCGGGACGCCGCATCGCCGTCCTGCTCGGTTCGATCTTCCTGCTGACCGTTCCCTTGTCGTGGCTGACGTTGGTCGCGTGGATGCGCGTCACCGGCGATCCCGGCCTCAGGCCATACGCGCTAGCCACCGCGATTCTGTCCATCGTGACGGTCGTGATCCTGATCACCCACGTCTACGAGACGGTCTTCCTGCTCGCGGAATGGGACAGCGCGCGGCTGCGGGGGGCGCTGCTGGAACAGGCGCGATTACGCGCCGAGCTCACCGCGCTGTCGCGTGAAGTCGACCCGCACTTCCTGTTCAACAGCCTTCACGCGCTGGCGCACCTGGTCGAGCACGGGAGCTCCGACTCGCTGCCGTTCATCGAGGCGCTCGGCGACTCCTATCGCTACCTGCTTGCCGCGCGCGCGCGGCCGCTCGTGCCTCTGGAGGAGGAGCTGGCGTCGCTGCGCCGGCAGTTCTTCGTGACCGGCATGCGCTACGGGGGCACGGTACGGGTGGCAATCGACGATGTGCCCGCCGACGCCGCGCGCCTCCTGCAGATCCCGCCGGTGGCGCTGACGGAGCTGCTGACCAACGCGGTGAAGCACAACCTCGCGTCCGCCGACTCTCCGCTGGTCGTCAGGGTCCGCCTGGACGCCGACACGCTCGTGGTGTCGAATCCGCTTCGCCCTCGCATCGCGCATTCGGCGGCATCCACTGGCGTCGGCCTCTTCAATCTCGCCGAGCGTCACCGGCTGACGACGGGCCTCACGGTGACGTGGGGCGCGGAAGACGGAGAGTTTCGGGTGCGACTGCCGCTGGCCAGGCAGGGAGAGAAATGACGCGAAACCCGGAACCTCGGAACCTCGGAACCCGGAACCTCGGAACCTCGGAACCTGAACTAGCCCGAGACGTTCACCGCCGTGTCGTCTGTCGCGCCTGGCTCCGGGGCGAGCGCGGGGTCGATCTCTTCGCGCGCGACCAGCCGGGCGGCGAGCCACGCATGCGCGGCGTCGTCGCCTCGCGCCAGCAGGCGTTCGAGCGGTGACGTGGCCCACGCGTCGGACTCGCGCTCCTGCATCGACGGCCACGAGCCGTCGGCGTGACGTGGCGCGTAACGGCACCAGAAGTTCAAGTGCCACTTCACGAAGTCGCCCGCCGTGGCGCGGCCACGCTCGTCGTCCCGCCAGTGCTCGATCGCGAGCGTGGCATAGCGTCGATAAATCGCGAGCCGCTCGTCGCCGGAGAGATCGCGATAGCCTTCGGTCAGCTCGCGGAAGAGCCACGGCTTGATCAGCGCCCCGCGCGCCACCATGACGCCCGCGCAGCCGGCCTTCGCCAGCGCGGCGTCGATCTCGTGCGGGAAGAGCAGATCTCCGTTGCCGACGACGGGCACCGGCACGGCAGCCGCCACCTCACCGATGGCATCCCAGTCGGCCGCGCGGCGATACCGCGCGTCACGCGTGCGTCCGTGCACGAACACCGCCTGCGCGCCTCCGTCGACCGCCGCTCGCGCGAGCTCGACGTGATTCCGCATCTCGTCGTTCCAACCCAGGCGAATCTTCACCGTGATGGGCACCCGGCCGACGCTCTTCGCCATCGCCTCGACCATGCGGCGGACGCGGGAGGGCTGGCGGCCGAGCGCGGCGCCCATGCCCTTCCGCGTGAAGTGATCGATCGGGCAGCCGAGATTGATGTCGACGAAGTCGGCCCCGCGCGACTCGACGAGCGCGGCAGCCCACGCCATCTCTTCAGGATTCGTGCCGGCCAGCTGCACGCCGAAGCAGGGCTCGTCCGGCGCGCGGCGGATGAGGGCGAATTCCGAATTGCGCTTCTGCTTGAGACGCCGCGCGACCGTCATCTCGCTCACGAGCACACGCGCGCCAAGCTCCACGGCAAGCCGCCGGTAGGGAAGATTGGACCCTTTTGTCA
>JBKPSY010000165.1:0-16641 GCA_046735235.1 Acidobacteriota bacterium
GTGAAACGCGGCGCGGTGCCGATACCTTCGATCTGGCCTCGCGTCTCGATCAGCCAGGGTTGGCCGTCGGGCCGGCGGAAGACGCAGAACTTCAGGCTCGAGGAGCCCGCGTTGATGACGACGGCGTACTCGTCCATGACCGTACCTGTCTGAACGGCGGCGGCGTCAGACCGTCGCGGCCGTGCTCTTGCGCCGGGCGTGTGCGGCGAGCATCGCGACCCCGCAGCTGGCGATGCGGGACCGCACGCTGTCGGCCCGGCTGGTGAGGATGATCGGCACGCGGGCGCCCAGGACGAGGCCCGCGCTGTCGGCGTTGGCGAGGAACGTCAGCTGCTTCGCCAGGATGTTGCCGGCCTCGAGATCGGGCACGAGCAGGATGCTGGGATCGCCGGCGACCACGGACTTGATGCCCTTGATCCGCGCCGCCTCCTTGCTGATCGCGTTGTCGAACGCCAGCGGGCCGTCGAGCAGCCCGCCGGTGATCTGCCCGCGGTCGGCCATCTTGCAGAGCGCCGCGGCGTCAATCGTCGAGGGCATCTTCGAGGTGACGGTCTCGACGGCCGCGAGAATGGCGACCTTCGGAGTCTGGACGCCCAGCACGATGAGCAGATCGATGGCGTTCTGGACGATGTCGACCTTGTCCTCGAGCGTCGGCGCGATGTTGATGGCGGCGTCGGTGACGAGCAGCACCTTGTGATAGGTCGGCACGTCCATGATGAAGACGTGGCTGATGCGCCGTCCGGTGCGCAGCCCGGTCTCGCGCGCCACGACGGCGCCGAGCAGCTCGTCCGAGTGGAGGCTGCCCTTCATGATCAGTTCCGCCTCGCCGGTGCGCACCAGCTCGACGGCCTTCGCGGCCGACGCATGGCTGTGCGGCGTGTCGACGATGCGCGTGCTGCCGAGCGCGATGCCGTGAGCCGCGGCCACGTCGCGGATCTTCGCCGCCGGACCGACGAGGATCGGCGCGATCAGCCCCTTCTCGGCCGCCTCGATCGCGCCGGCGAGCGCGGTCTCTTCACACGGATGGGCGACCGCCGTCGGGACGGGACTCAGACCCTGACAGCGCACCAGCATCTGCTCGTACTTGCCGGTTCCGGTTGCATGACTCATGTGGCCTCGCTTCGGGGAGCCGCCACCTGCGCTCGCATCGCAGGTCCGGTCTCTTTCAACAGCAACGTCAATCCAAACGCCAGCGCGACGCCATACAGCATCGGCTGGAAGGTCATCTGATAGTGCTCCATCGAGAACTTCGCCGCGCCGCCGCCGACGGTGGCGAGCAGCCAGCCGAACACCGGACCGAGCAGCGCGCTGAACGTGAAGTTCAGGAAGTTCACGACGCCGGTCGCCGTCCCGCTCATCGACGGCGGGTTGGCTTCCTTGATGACGGTGTACGGCAGCATCGCCGCGCCCGAGGCAATCCCGGCGACGAGCCCGAGCACGTACGGCGGCAGCAGGTTCGTGTCGCCGTAGAGGATCCACGCGAGGCACAACAGCAGCACGACGGCGCCGGCCCCGATGACGGGCTTGCGCCGCCCGATCCGATCCGACACGAAGCCGAGCAGCGGGCAGCCGATGATCCAGCCGAGCGGGACCATCGAGGACCGCATCACCGCGTCGCCGTAGTCGAAGCCTCGCGCCTCTTGCAAGTACCGCACGCCCCAGACCATGTCAAAGATCGTCGTCGGGATGAACAGCAGGCCCGCGATCATTCCGCACAGAATCGACTGGGGATTCGAGAACACCGTTTTCATCGCGACGAGCACCTGGCGCGCCCAGTCAGCGCGCTTCTCCTGATCCTCGCGCCGCGGCAGCATCAGCAGAAGCACGACGCTGATGACCAGTCCCGTGACGCCCATCACCGCCCAGAACGTGCTCCAGTGGACGCCGGAAGCCATCACGGGCCCGACGATGATCTGGCCCGCGGAGCCCCCAGCCATCCCGAACATCTGCGTCGCGCCGATGAGCGTCGCCGCCCGTGACGCCGGAAAGTTCGTCGTCGCGATATAGGCCGCGCCGACGAGCGCGAACACGCCGCCGGCGCCCTGAATGAAGCGTCCGAGGCTTGCCATCTGCGTGTTGCCGGATGCGAACAGCAACGCGCCGATGCCGACCAACGCCGCGCCGAGCGGAACGACCTTCCTCGGCCCGAGCTGGTCCATCGCGACGCCGGCGACCAGGCTGAACGGCGAGTAGCCGTAGTAGAACAGTCCGACCAGAGAGGCGACGCCAGTCGCAGTCATCCCGAACGCCTGGGAGAGCTCAGGCATCATCACGGCCGGCGCAGAGCGCAAGGTGTACTGGTAGAAGTAGTACACCGCCGTGATCAGCCAGGCGATGGCGGCCGTGCGCGTGCCGCGGCTCATGACGCTCGCGGGCCTTCGGGTGTCATGGTCGGGACCCTCGTGATTGCCGGTCGGTGTATCGTCAGGCGCGACCTTGCGCAAAACCGCCTCCGCTGAAGCTACGGCGAGTCCGCCGAAGCGCTACGCGCGAAGGCGGAGGCAACTGAGGCAAGGGGCGTGCCTCGTCACCTGGCAATCCTGGCGGTGAATTCACTCCAAATCGAGGCATTTTGAACTGAGACGATGGAAAGCGCGAACTATTCCTCATCCGCGCGGGCGGAGTCCCCTCCGGATTTCGGAGGGGCACGAACCTCGGCGCGAGCGGAGCGTCCGATGCGCCGACGACCGATGCGACATCCTCTCGTCTGTCAGGTACTGGTGATACTGGCCATCGCCAGCGCGGCCTGGCCCGCCAGAGCCCAGCAGGCGCCGTCGCCGCAGTCGCCTGAAGCCGAGCCGCCGGCCGAAGGCGCCCCTCCCCCTGCAACGACGGACCCGACCGGGTTCCATTTTCACGGCTACCTGCGTTCGGGCTTCGGCGTCGACGGAAACGGCAAGGGCCAAAGCCCCTTCCAGGCTCCGCTGGCCGGTGCGAAGTACAGACTGGGGAACGAAGTCGAGACCTACCTCGAAACCACGTTCGACTATGGCCTGATCTCGGAAGGCCCCGACCCGGCGTACTTCAACACGCGCATCACGCTCGCGTACGTCGCGCCGACGTCGCAGAGCAACGACTTCGCGACGACGTTCTCGCTGCGCGAGGCGTACGCAACGGCCCGCCACGTCTGGACCGCGCAGCCGAACGCGACGTTCTGGGCGGGCGTGCGGTTCTACGACCGGCAGGACGTCCACATCCAGGACTATTACTATCGCGATCCGAGCGGCTTCGGCGGGGGAATCGACGATGTCGCGCTCGGCGATCGGCTGAAGATGGCCGCGGCGTGGATCGGCGGCAGCGAGGACGAGCTCAATCCCGACGGCACGGTTCCGAAGAGCGATCTGTTTCGCCTGAACAAGAACACGTTCGATTTCAAGCTGTACGGGATGACCGCGCGGCGCGCGCGGGTGTCGCTTGCGATCGATCTGTCGCATTTCAACGGCGACGTCGTGAAGACCAGCGATCCGCCCATCGTGCTCGACGACAACTTCGGGATGGGCGCGACGGGAATCGTCGAGTGGCCGTTCACCAACGGCCGCAACAAGCTGGCGATTCAGTACGGCACCGGCGTCGCGAGCGACTTTCGATCCGTCCTGACGCCGCCGGTCGGCCGCACCTTCCTGCCGGGCGAGCACGTCGATCTCTCCGCCCTCTGGCAATTCCGCATCGTCAACGACTTCCTGATCGAGCATCGCGGTCCGTGGCAGCTGCAGGCCGTCACGGTCTACCAGGAGCTCGACAACGGCGCGGCCTCGAACAACCGCGTGCGCTGGGTGTCGATCGGCGGCCGACCCGTCCGCAAACTCGGACGGTTCTTCTCGCTTGCGACGGAGGCGGGATGGGATCACACGTCACAATCGGGCCTGCCGGGCGGATCGCTCTTCAAGTTCTCCGTCGCGCCGCAGATCACGCCGGAGCTGAAGTTTCTCAGTCGCCCGTCGCTGCGCGCGTTCGCGACGTGGGCGCACTGGTCGGATGACTTCAGGGGCCGCATCGCGACGGCTTCCTACCCGGATTCCGTCAGCGGCACATCATTCGGCGTCCAGCTTGAGTCCTGGTGGTGACGGCATGCACGAGTACGACTTGATCCTGACGCTGACCGGCGGGTTGGGGGCCGCCCTCGTCCTGGGCTACATCACCCACCGGCTCGGGCTGTCTCCGATCGTCGGATACCTGCTGGCGGGGTTGCTCGTCGGGCCGCACACGCCGGGCTTCGTCGCCGACTCGGGCCTCGCTGAGCAACTTGCCGAAATCGGCGTCATCCTGCTGATGTTCGGCGTCGGCCTGCAGTTTCACGTCGAGGAACTGCTCGCGGTGCGGCGTGTCGCCGTGCCTGGCGCGGTCGTGCAGAGCGCGGTGGCCACGGCACTCGGCGCGCTGCTCGCGCACGCGCTCGGCTGGAGCTGGTCCGCGGGACTGGTGTTCGCCATGGCGCTGGCCGTCGCGAGCACCGTCGTCCTGATTCGCGTGCTGGCCGACAACAACGACCTTCACACCGAGGCCGGGCACATCGCCGTCGGCTGGCTGGTCGTCGAGGACCTGTTCACCGTCGTCGCGCTCGTGTTGCTTCCCGCGGTCTTTGGAAGCCGCGAGCACGACACGCCGCTGTGGATGGCGCTCGGGCTGACGGCATTCAAGGTGTCCGCGCTGGTGGCGTTTACGGCCGTCGTCGGCACGCGCGTGATCCCGCGGGTGCTGGATTACATCGCGCGCACGCGATCGCGCGAGCTGTTCACGCTGACGGTGCTGGTGCTGGCGCTCGGCATCGCGGTCGGATCCGCGCTCGTGTTCAGCGTGTCGATGGCGCTCGGCGCATTTCTCGCGGGCATGGTCGTCGGGCGATCGGAGTACAGCCTGCGCGCCGCGTCCGAGGCGCTGCCGATGCGCGACGCGTTCGCCGTGCTGTTCTTCGTCTCCGTTGGCATGCTGCTGGCGCCGGCAGCGCTGCTGCAGTCGCCAGGGCTCGTGCTCGGCGCGCTTGCGATCGTGCTGGTTGGCAAGCCGTTGGTCGCGATGGCGCTGGTCTGGGCGTTCGGGTATCCGTTCAGGGCGTCCGTCACCGTCGCGGTCGCGCTCGCCCAGATCGGCGAGTTCTCGTTCATCCTGGCGACGATGGGTCGCGAGCTGGGGATCCTCACCACGGACGCCACCAACGCGATCGTCGCCGCGTCGATTGTCTCAATCGTGCTCAACCCGGTGGCCTACCGGATGATTCGTCCGTTCGAACGGTGGCTTGTCGCGCGCCCGGCGCTCTGGGCGGTGCTCAATCGCGAGCCGTCCGTGCCGTCGGAGCTGCAGACCTCCCGGAAGCCCAGGCTCGCCGATCCCGATCACCGTGCCGTCGTGATCGGCTACGGGCCGACCGGTCGCACCGTCGTGCGCCTGCTGCGCGACAACGGCATCGCGCCGACGATCGTCGAGCTGAACATCGACGCCGTGCGCGAGCTGCGCGCCGAAGGCGTGGACGCGATCTATGGCGACGCGACGCGGCCCGACACGCTGGAGGCAGCCGGCGTGCCGACGGTGGGCAGCCTCATTCTCGGATCCGCGGGGATGGCCAACAGCGCGGAGGTGATCCGGACGGCGCGCTCGATGAATCGCGCCGTTCGAGTCCTGGCGCGCGCCGCCTACCTGCGCGACGTCCCGGCACTCACGGCGGCGGGCGCCGATCGCGTCTACGCCGGAGAAGGCGAGGTCGGCATCGCCTTCGTCGAGGACCTGCTCGAAAGCCTCGGCGCCACCCCCGAGCAAATCGATCGCGAGCGTGCGCGGGCCCGGGAGGAGCTGGCCTCATTGGCGGCCTCATGAGCGTAAGTCGTTCGTCGCGGGCGGACCGAGCTGCCGGCGGACGGCACGAAGGCCGAGAAACATCAACGCGCCGAAGATGACATGGCCGGCGAGGTTCACGAGCGGGTTGCCGCCGCTGACCGCGGCGATAAGGAATCCAAGCAGCCAGCATGTCGGCAGCGCGCCTGCGACGAGCGCGTACGTCGACTCGGCGCTCCACGGGCGGCGCGGCGACGCGACGCGTGCCAGCAGCCAGACAATCGCCACCAGAATCAGCACGCCAATCGCGAGCGCGGCACCGGGTGGCATGTTCGTCCCTGTGCCGATGACGAGCACGCGATAGCCCACGAACCACGCGAGGCCGCTGCCGAACCCCACCCACCACAGCTGCCGGCCGCTTGCGGCAGGCCGATCCGGGACGCCCGGGTCGGCCCGGCTGAAGGCGGGCCCTAGGTACGCCGATGGCGCTCGGAACGCCGCGACGACCACGGCGAGGATCACCACGAGGGCACCGACGTTGGCGGCCGGCGTGACGTCCGGCGCTCGCGGCGTGAACAGGTGCGTCTGGAAGACCGCCAGAAGCGCGGCATTGAGAGCGAAGATGGCGCCGGTCAAGAGCAGGCCCGCGCGCCCGAGCCACGGCTCGCGACGCTGCGCCGGATACAGGAGGTCGGCCAGCGCGATCGGAATCGTGATGCTGAACACCGCGTGATACGGCACGATGAAGAGCGACCAGACCCAGTTCACGCCAGCCCGGTGTCCGTAGAAACCCAGGAAATCGAGCCCTCGAAAGTGCTGGTCGAAGAGCGACTGCACGACCGTGCCCTCCTCGAAGAGTCCGTACGCAAGCCCCAGCACGACGACCCACCACGCGGAGAGTCCGCGTCGACGCGCCGTCTCGCGCACGAGCAGGGCGCCGCCGCCATACAGGCCGATCAGCCCGAGGAGGCCGAACGGCAACTGGCTGAGCGGCAACGCGCCGAAGAGGACTTCCCCGATGAGCGGGGCGAGCACGAAGAGTGTCGCGGCCGGCGCGGCCGTGAGCCGGGTGCCGCCGGCGACCGGGGCGGCGGTCGAAACAGGCATTCTTATAGATAATCTATAATTAGATTATTTGCAATTGTGCCCTCTTGAGGCATAGGATACGGCCGTGACCCAGCGTTCCAGCCTGGACCAGGCCGGCTTCCTGCTGCAACGCGCCCACCGTCGTCTGCGCATGGCCCACAACGAGGCGCTGGCGTCGCTCCGTCTCAACATCGCCCATGTCGCGGTGCTGGGCCAACTGGGCGAGCGCGGCGACCTCAGCCAGCGTCAGCTGATCGACCTGATGGACGCCGACAAGTCGACGATGGTGTACCTGGTGGACGAACTGGAAGGTCAGGGCCTGGTGGAACGGCGGCGCGATCCATCGGACCGGCGCGCCTACGCGGTGCACCTCACCGCCGCCGGCCGGAAGCGTCTGGCGGAGGCCGGCGAGGTTGCGGCGCGCGTGGAAGCCGAGTTCCTGGCGCCGCTCTCGGCGCGAGAGCGGACGCAGTTCACCGGCCTGCTGCGCCGGATCGCCGAGCACGTGCGTCCCACACGCACGGGCAGCGGCTGAATCCGGCGAGCAATTGGCGAGTCTCAGTACTCGGTGAAGATGCGCTGGATGTCCGCCAGCGGACGCTGCTTGAGCAACGCGAGCCGGAGCAGCACTCTCGACTTCTGCGGGTTCTTGTCCATCGACGCCACGAACCCCAGCTTGTCGTCATCGAGCTCGACATTCCGCTCGACGCGGCCCACGGTCACGCGGGACGCGCGCACGCAGACGATCCCCTTCTTCGCTTGTGCGGCGAGCGCGTCAACGGCAGCCTTCGTGAGGTTGCCGTTGCCCACGCCGGCGATGACGAGTCCCTTGGCGCCAGCGGCCACAGCGGCGTCGATGAGCGCGCCGTCCATGTTCTCGTGCGCCATGATGATGTC
This sequence comes from Acidobacteriota bacterium, assembly GCA_046735235.1. Classification (GTDB taxonomy): domain Bacteria; phylum Acidobacteriota; class Vicinamibacteria; order Vicinamibacterales; family JAENWD01; genus JAENWD01. The sequence continues at coordinate 7,750 of JBKPSY010000165.1, forward strand.
CACGCGCGGCAGCGACGTGAGGCCCTCGACCGAGAACTCCGACTCGCTCGTGTGCTTGCCGAGGGGCTGCCGGTTGTATTCGATCTTGCCGTAGGCGACGGTACCGACCAGCCCCGACAGCGGCGACATGAACGTCTGCACGGCGGTGGTGCTCGTCTTGGTGAGCGACGCCGCGCCGTGAATCCAGTCGTTGAGCACGACCAGCACGCCGCGTCCCGCCGAATCGCGATCCGCCGCGACCGCGACGGCGTTGAAGAAGTTCAGCGGGCCATCCGCCGAGAGCGCCGTGGCCGGCCGCATCGAGCCCGTGAGCACGACGGGCTTGGCCGTCTTCGAAACGAGGTTCAGGAAGTACGCCGTCTCCTCGATCGTGTCGGTGCCGTGCGTGATGACGATTCCCTCGACGTCGGCCATGTGCGCGAGCTCGTTGATGCGGTGGGCGAGCTTCAGCCAGACCTCGTCGTTCATGTCCTGCGAGCCGATGTTCGACATCTGCTCGCCGCGCAGGTTGGCGAGCTTCTTCGCCTGCGGCACCGCGGCAATCAGCTGATCGACGCCGAGCTGGCCCGAGGTGTAGCCGACCTGCACGTCCGAGGCCGCGGCGCCCGCGATCGTGCCGCCCGTGGCGAGCACGACGACGTTTGGCAGATCCTTGTTCGTCTGGGCGGTCAGCGCGACGGGCCGAGTGGAGACCGCCGCCATGAGCGCGACGCACGCGAGAAGCAGCCGCAAGAAAGTACGACGTGGAGACACAGCAACCCTCCGGTTCACGTCAACGCGCCACAAGCATGAGCCATGCCGTGCCGATGACGAAGTAGATGGCCGCGCTTGCGGCCGTCGTGATTGCCCCGAGGCGATAGAGATCGCCCTGGGACAGGTAGCCGCTGCCGGCGAACAGCAGGTTCGCGCTCGAGCCCTGCGGGGTGATGACCGAGAAGTAGTTCGTGGCGAAGAGAAGTTGGAACGCGAGCACCGACGGGTTGACGCCCAGCTTCACGCCGACGCCAAGGAACACGCCGAAAAGCGCCAGCAGGTGCGCCGTCTGGCTCACGAACAGATAGTGCAGCAGGATGTAGGCGGCAACCAGGACCAGGCCTGCCGTGGGCGACGCGAGTCCGCTCAGCGCGCCCGCCAGCTGTCGCCCGAGGAAACCCATGAAGCCGAGCTCGTTCAGCTGGCTGCTCAGCGTGAACAAGACCGCGAACCAGATGAACGTCGCGAGCACGTCGCCCTGCTTGGCGATGTCCTTGAGCGTGATGACGCCGGTCGCCAGCAGCACGCCGAGACCGAGGAACGCGATCGCCGTGGAGTCGAGGTCGAACGACGCGGCCATGGCCCAGAGCGCCACCATGCCCACGAAGACCAGCAGCACAGTCCATTCGTGGCGCGATATCGGCCCGAGCGCGGCGAGCGCCCGACGAGCCGCCGCCGGTGCGTCCGGCGTGGCCTTCACCTCGGGGTCGATCACCCGATAGAGCAGCAGCGGCAGGACGAGCATCGCGCACAGTGTCGGCACGGACGAGGCGATGAGCCACCGGCCGAAGCCGATTTCCACCCCTGAGCCACGCGCAATCTCGGTGCCCAGCGGGTTTGCGGCCATCGCCGTGAGCCAGAGCGCCGACGAGACGCTGAGGCTGACCGCCCCCGAGAACATCAGGTACGCGCCGAGGCGCCGGCGATCCGGCCGATCCGGCGTCGCGCCCGCCGCGCTGGCCAGCGACGAGGCCAGCGGGTATAGCACGCCAGATCGCGCCGTGTTGCTCGGGAACGCGGGCGCGATGAGCGCGTCGAGCGCGAAGATCGAATACGACAAGCCCAGCGTTGACTTTCCGAAGCGGCTCACGATCAAGTGGCCCGCTCGCGTGCCGAGGCCGCAGGTCACCACCGCGTCGGCCACCAGGAACGCGACGACGATGAGGAGGATCGTCCCGTTGCCGAAGCCGGCGTAGGCATCCGCCGCCGGCAGCAGGCGTGTCAGCACCGCCATCGCCGCCGCCAGCACGGACGCCGTGAGAATCGGCAGAGCCTCGACGACCACCGCGAAGATCGCGCCGGCGAAGACCGCGAACAGACGCCACGCCTGCAGCGTCAGGCCCTCGGGCGGCGTGGTCCACCAGATCGCCGCCACGAGCACCGCCGTCGTGGCCTGCGCCACGAGCGTCCGGCGGCCTGTCGTCATTTCCGCGAGCCCTGCCCGGTCATCGCCACTGGATCAAGCACCTGCGCGATCTGCGCTTCGGTGAGGATGCCCTTCTCGCGAATCAACTCCATGATGCCGCGGCCTGTTTTCATCGCCTCGGCCGCAAGCTCGGTTGAGCGGTCATATCCGATCACCGGGTTGAGCGCCGTCACGGTGCCGATGCTGTACTCGACGTAGTGCCGGCAGACGTCTTCGTTGGCCGTGATGCCCTCGACGCAATGCTCCCGCAGCGTTCGCGCCGCGTTGATGAACATGGTCTGGGCCTCGAAGATGCACGCCGCAATCACCGGCTCGAAGACGTTCAACTGCAGCTGGCCGCCCTCAGCCGCCATCGTCACGGTCAGGTCGCTGCCGATGACGCGAAAGCAGACCATGTTGACGACTTCGGGAATCACCGGGTTGACCTTGCCCGGCATGATCGACGAACCCGGCTGCTTGGGGGGCAGGTTGATCTCGCGCAGCCCGCACCGCGGACCCGAGGCCAGCAGCCGCAGGTCGTTGCAGACCTTCGACAGCTTGATCGCCAGGCTCTTCATGCACGACGAGTAGAGGACGAACGCCTGCGTGTCCTGCGTGGCTTCGATCAGGTTCTCCGCGAGATAAATCGGGAGGCCGGAAATCGTCGCGAGGTGTTTCGTGCACGCCGCGGCATATCCGGCCGGCGCGTTCAGCCCGGTGCCAATCGCCGTGGCGCCCATGTTCACTTCGCAGATCACGCGCTGAATCCGCTCGAGCGCGTGCACCTCGCCGCCGAGCGTCGCTGCAAAGGCCTCGAACTCCTGCCCGAGCGTCATCGGAACCGCGTCCTGCAGCTGCGTCCGGCCCATCTTCAGTATCGCCGAGAACTCCGCGCCCTTCTTCCGGAACGCGGCGATCAGCTCGTTGATGGCGCCAACGAGCTGTGCGTTCCCCAGCGCCATGCCGACGTGGAGCGACGACGGGTACGCGTCGTTGGTGGATTGCGAGCCGTTCACGTGGTCGTGAGGGTCGCAGTACTTGTATTCGCCCTTCTTGTGGCCCATCAGCTCGAGGGCCCGGTTGGCGATCACCTCGTTGGCGTTCATGTTCGTCGAGGTGCCTGCGCCGCCCTGGAACACGTCGAGCCGGAACTCGTCGTGCAGCTTCCCGTCGATGAGCTCCTGGCAGGCGCCCTCGATGCCGGTCAGGATCTCCCGGCTGAATTGCCCGCAGTCGAAGTTCGCCCGGGCGGCCGCCATCTTCACCATCGCGAACGCCTTGATCACGTTCGGATAGAGCCGCAGCTGGACGCCCGAGATATGGAAGTTCTCGAGTGCCCGGGCGGTCTGGACGCCGTAGTACGCGTCGGATGGAATTTCCTTGTCGCCCAGCAGGTCGTGTTCAGAGCGTGTGGTGGCGGACATTGGGGCCTCGTTGACGGGTGCGCGAAGTGGATTAAATCGCAATTGACATGCCACGACGCCGCCGAAAAAGGTCAACAATCCGGGTAACCCGAGCCCACGCCGTGCGGAACTCCGTGGCTGCCTCCGGCGGGGCGGAGGCCGTGACTCCGGAGCAACGGCCCGAACACCCCAAAGCGGACGGAAATCCTGCTGGCGAGAGTCGTGCAGCGGAGGAGCCGATCGTGACCGAGCGACTTGCGACGTTCCTGCACGGGATCCCGGTGCTGTGCCTGTTCCTGAGCGTCCTGCTCGGGACGCTCCTCGGCCGCGTCCATGTCAAGGGCGTGGGCTTCGGCGCCGTGGTCGGCACGCTCATCGCCGGCATGGCCGTTGGCATCCTCGCCCGGCCGGACCTGCCGGAGCTGCTCCGATGGGCCTTCTTCTACCTCTTTCTGTTCGCGATCGGCTACTCCGTCGGTCCGCAGTTCTTCGCCAGCTTGAAGAAGGAGGCCCTGCCGCAGATCGCGCTGGCCCTTGTCGTCGCCGTCAGCGGGCTCTGCGCGGTGATCGGCGTGTCTGCCGTGTTCGGCCTGGACGAGGGGCTCGCTGTCGGCGTGCTCTCGGGCGGGATGACGCAGTCGGCCGCGCTCGGCACGGGTCTCAGCGCCATCGCGGACCTGCCGATCCCCGAAGCCGAGAAGGCTGCGCTCGCCGCCAACGCGCCGCTGGCGGATGCCATCACCTACGGCTTCGGCGACTTCGGCCTGATCCTGTTTCTCACGTGGCTCGGCCCGAAGATCCTGGGCGCCGACCTCCGGCGCGAGGCGAAGCAGCTCGAAGAGCAGCTATCCAAAGGGTCTTCGGACGGTGGCCTCGGGGGCCGCGCCTACTACGGCGTCCGCGCCTATCGCGTCGAGAGCCCCGAGCTCGCTGGCACGACGGTCGGCGCATTCGAGCAGCGTTTTGCGAGTGCCAGGCTTTCGGTGCAGCGTCTCGAGCGGTCAGGTCAGAGGGTGACGGTCGGCATCACCGAGGTCCTGCGGCCTGGCGATCGTCTCGTCGTGTCGGCTCGCCGGGGAGGATTTCTGAACGCGGAACGGGAAATCGGCCCGGAGCTCGACGAGCCCGCCCTTCTGTCGGTCCCGGTGAAGGCCGCGAACACCGTGGCCACCAACGCCGCCGTGATCGGCCGCACGCTCGGGGACCTGGCAGACGACGTCCACGCCCGCGGCGTGTACGTGGAGTCGCTGCAACGCGGCACGCAGGTGATGCCGCGCGAATCGTGGACGAGGCTGGAACGCGGCGACGTCCTCCGGCTGATCGGCGCGCCGGATGACGTGGATCGCGCGGGTCGCTTCGTGGGCTTCGTCGAGCGGGATCTGGCAGGCACGGACCTCGCGTTTCTGGCGGCGGGCATTTGTGCCGGCGTGGTGCTGGGCCTGCTGAAGGTGAACATCGGCGGCATGGCGCTCGGTCTCGGCACGGCCGGCTCGATCCTGGTGATTGGCCTGGCCGGCGGATGGATGCGCAGCCGCTATCCGGTCTTCGGCGCCATCCCGGAGCCTGCACAGCGGCTGCTGATGGACATCGGCCTCATCGTGTTCGTCGCCGTGATTGGCCTGCACGCCGGGCCGCATGCCGTCGAGGCCTTCCAATCGAGCGGGGGCGCCTATTTTGCGAAGATCTTCGCGGCCGGCATGATCGTCACGGTCGTCCCGCTCGCGGTGGGCACGTTGACCGCGCGTTACGCGCTCAAGATGAGCCCGCTCATGCTGCTCGGCGGCCTCGCTGGCGCGCAGACCTGCACGCCGGGACTGACGGCGCTCCGGGAGGCGAGCGGCAGCAACATCGGCTCGCTGGCCTATACGGTGCCGTACGCCATCGGCAACATCGTGCTCACGATCTGGGGGCCGGTGGTCGTGGCCATCGTGCACGCGATGCGAGGCACGCCATGAAACGAGGGTTTGACATTCTCCGCGACAAGACGCGGAACCAATCGATTGCGTTCGCACGCCCCGAGCGGGACCGCCTGGGCCTGCGCGGCCTGCTGCCCTATCGGGTGTCGACGCGCCGGCAGATGGTGGACCGCGTGATGGCGAACCTGGATCGGCTGCCACGCGACATCGATCGCTACATGCTGCTGTCGTCTTTGCAGGAGCGGAACGAGAGCCTGTTCTATCAGACCGTCATCGACCACATCGATCGGATCATGCCGCTCATCTACACGCCGACTGTCGGCGAAGCCTGCCGCGAGTTCTCGCATATCGCGCGAGACCCGAAGGGCTTCTTCATCACGCCCGACGACCGCGGCCGCATCCGGCAGATCCTCGCGAACTGGCCGGCACGCGACATCCGCGTCATCGTCGTCACCGACGGTCAGCGGATTCTGGGACTCGGAGACCTCGGCGCCAACGGCATGGGCATTCCCATCGGCAAGCTGGCGCTCTACACCGCGTGCGCGGGGATCGATCCGGCGGCGTGTCTGCCGGTGACGCTGGACGTCGGCACGAACAACGACGCGCTCCGGAAGGACGTGCTCTATCTGGGGTATCCGCGCCGGCGGCTCGAGGGGCGCGCCTATTTCAGTCTGGTGGACGAGTTCGTCGACGCGGTACAGAAGCGCTATCCCGACGCGCTGATCCAGTTCGAGGATTTCCTGACGCCGAACGCGTACGCGCTGCTCGAGAAATACCGGGACCGCGTCCTCTGCTTCAACGACGATATCCAGGGCACAGCGGCCGTGTCGCTCGCGGGTGTGTATTCGTCGACGCGGATCTCCGGCGTCCCGTTCAAGGACCTTCGCATCATGTTCCTCGGCGCAGGATCGGCCGCCACCGGGATCGCGGATCTGATGACGACGGCCTTCGTGGACGAGGGGCTTGACCTCGAGGAGGCACGGCGGCGGCTGTGGTTCGTCGACGTGAACGGGCTGGTCGTGAGGTCGCGGACGGATCTGCTGCCGCACAACCTGCCGTACGCGCACGAAGGGAAGCCGCTCGGGTTCGTCGATGCCCTCGACGCGATTCGGCCGCACGTCCTGATTGGCGCGACCGGCGCGCCGGGGACGTTCAGCCGCGCCGTCATCGAGCGCATGAGCGCGATCAACAAACGGCCCGCGATCTTCGCGCTGTCGAATCCCACCTCGAAGGCCGAGTGCACCGCCGAGCAGGCGTACACGTGGAGCGACGGCCGCGCCATTTTCGCGAGCGGCAGCCCGTTCGATCCCGTCACGTATCAGGGCCGCACGTTTCGACCGGGCCAGGGCAATAACGCCTATGTGTTTCCGGGAATCGGCCTCGGCGCGATCGCATGCCGCGCGCGGACGCTCCCGGACCAGTTGTTCCTGGCGGCCGCCCGCACCCTGGCGAAGCTCGTCCGCGCCGACGATCTCGAGCACGGCGCGATTTACCCTCCGCTCCGCGACATCAGGAAGATCTCGCTGGCGATTGCCGCGAGCGTAGCGACCAACGCCTACGAGATGGGCGTCGCGCGACGGCGGCGGCCGGCAAACGTCCGCCGGAGCGTCGAGGGCCTCATGTATCGCCCCTGAGGCACGGTCGTTTTCCTTTATCGGCTCTGCCGATTTGGCGATAATCGGGCTCCAAACGACCTCCTGATCCCCCGAGCCATCGGCTGGAGCGATCCAGTTCGTGATGCAGGGCGTGACGAGAGGAGACGGCCTCAGCCCGTTCGTTCAACTACGAAGGCCACTGGCGATGCCGTTGACGCCAGGCACGTTCATCGGACACTACGAAATCCTTGAGTCGCTCGGCGCCGGCGGCATGGGCGAGGTGTATCGCGCGCTCGACACCAAGCTCGGTCGCCAGGTCGCCGTGAAGATTCTCTCGCCGGAGTTTGCTTCCCACGCCGATCGGCTCGCGCGCTTCCAGCGTGAAGCCACGACGCTCGCGTCCTTGAACCACGCCCACATTGCCCACATCTATGGCGTCGAGGAGGCCGGCTCAGCGCACGCGTTGATCATGGAACTCGTGCACGGCGAAGAGCTCGCGCGGCGCGTGCTCCGGGGCCGGATGGCGCTCGACGAGGCGCTCGCGGTGGCGACGCAGATTGCCGACGCGCTCGAGGCCGCTCACGACGCCGGCATCATCCACCGCGACCTGAAGCCGGCGAACATCATGCTGCGGGCTGACGGCCAGGTGAAGATTCTCGATTTCGGCCTCGCCAAGGTGGTGCACCAGGACGGATCGGCGGCGACTCTCGCCAACTCACCCACCCTCTCGAACTCGGGCATGACGCGGGCGGGCGCCGTCCTTGGAACGGCGGCGTACATGCCGCCCGAACAGGCGAGCGGCCGCAGCGTCGATCGGAGGGCGGACATCTGGGCCTTTGGTTGCGTGCTGTTCGAGATGCTGACTGGACGCGCCTGTTTTCACGCCGACTCGGTGGCCGAAACGCTGGCGCGCGTGCTGGAGCGCGAGCCCGCGTGGGACGCGCTGCCGCCCTCGACGCCCGAAGCCATCCGCCGCCTGCTCGCCCGCTGCCTGCAGAAGGATCCCAGGCGGCGTCTGCACGACATCGCCGACGCACGCCTGGAGCTCGATGACGCGATCGCGGCGCCGTCGGCGCGGGTGCCGGCTGAAAGCCGGCCGACGGCCCGATGGTGGGCGTACACGCTCGCGGCTGCTCTCCTCGTGGGCGGCGCGGCAGCGCTGCTGCCGACGCGGCAAGCCCTCCCGGCGCGTCCCAATACACGCGTCGATCGCCTGACGGATCTCCCCGGTCTCGAAGAGGACCCGGCGTTCTCTCCAGACGGCAAGTCGGTCGCGTTCACCGCTGCCGTGGGCAATACGCGGCAGATCTTCGTCCAGCTGCTCGCGGGCGGGACGCCGCTTCGCCTCACCCACGATTCGTTCGATCACCAATACCCGCGCTGGTCACCGGACTCCAGCTCGGTCGTCTATTTTTCGCCGGCAACCTCCGGCAACATGCAGGGGGCCATCTGGCAGGTCTCGGCGCTTGGCGGCGTACCGCGGCATCTCGCGGACACGCTGGCCGGCGCAGACATCAACATCGCCGACGGCCGGCTCGCCTTCTTCAGGCTCGGCGCCAAGCGCATCGAGCTCGTCAGCGCCTCGAGCGACGCCGCGATCGAGTCGGTCGCCGACTTCGAGCCATCAACCTACTATCTCTACCCGCGCTGGTCGCCGGACGGGAAATGGATTGCGTTTCAGCGGGGCGACAGCATTCGCTTCGATATCTTCGTGGTGTCGTCGAAGGGAGGCACGCCGCGGCAACTGACGCACGACAACACGATGATGAGCGGCTTCGCTTGGCTGCCGGACAGCTCCGCCATCGTCTACAGCTCCAGCC
>JBKPSY010000166.1:0-19079 GCA_046735235.1 Acidobacteriota bacterium
GGCTGAGAGTCGCGACGCCCTTGACCTTGCCGGAGCGCTCGACGGCGACGACCGACCCGGTGATTGGTGTGCCCGCGGGCAGCACGGTGAGCTCGTCACGCACGACGTCGCGGCGGAGCGTAGCCCTCACCGGGTCCTCGACCTTGCTCGTGTCGGACGCGACCGAGGTCTGCAGCGTCAGACCAAGCTGCGTGCCGGCGGGCAGCGTGACTTCCTTCCACCGCGGCGGCGGAGGCGGCGGCGGTGTGGCCGGCTGCGCGGGCTCCGTGTGCGCAACCTGGGAAGGCGCCTGCGCCGCGGGTGCAGGTATCGCACCCGCAGAAGGTGTTGGCGCTGGTGAGGCCGTGGCAGGCGCGCCGCTCGCGGGCGCAGTTGCAGGCGCGTCCGCTGCCGGCGTCGCCGCCGGCGTCTGCGGCGCGGGTGTCGGTTGCGCGGTTGGATTCGCCGGCTGCGTCGCTGGCGGCACCGCAGGCGGTTGCGACGCCGGAGCGGGAGGCTCGGCGGGTTTTGAGCAGGCGGACAGCGCGACCGACAGTGTCAGCACGCACATCAAGCTGGTTCGCATCTTGATACTCCCTTAGGCGGAGCCTGAGGTAGCAAGCCTCACTCCAGAAGCAAGATTATTTATATCAATGACTTAGGGCAAATGCACCGTCCAAGGGCATGACGCAAAGACGATGAACAGTGTAAGAATTACCCCGAGGGACATTCCATGACGTCTCCATCCCCCGCTGCGGACCAGGAACGTGCCAGTCACGCCTCCGAGCGGATCCTCATCGTCGAGGACGACAGCGCCACGCGCGGCGGGCTGACCGAACTCGTCCGGACTTGGGGTTTTCTGGCCGACTCTGCCGCCGACGGCGAAGAGGGCCTCGAGAAAATCAGCAGCTTCCGGCCGAGCATTGTCGTCACCGATCTCGTGATGCCGCGCCGGACGGGACTCGAGCTTCTCGAAGCGCTTCGCGACATCGATCCGACCATTGCCGTGATCCTTCTGACCGCGCAGGGCACTGTTGAATCCGCCGTCGAAGCCATCCGCAACGGCGCCTACGACTACCTCACCAAGCCGGTAGACCCGCAGCGCCTGCGCATTCTGCTCGACAAAGCCGCCGAGCGCCAGCATGCGCTGCGCGAGGTGAAGGCGCTGCGCCGACAGCTGCGCGACAAGGGCGCCTTCGGCGGGATGATCGGCGCCAGCCCCGAGATGCGGAAGATCTATCAGGTGATCGAGCAGGCGGCGCCGACGACGGCATCGGTGCTGATCACCGGAGAGTCGGGTACGGGCAAGGAGCTCGTCGCGCAGACGATCCATCAGCTCAGCCCGCGCGGCCAGATGCCGTACGTGCCGATCAACTGCGCCGCGATTCCCGAGACGCTGCTCGAGAGCGAGATCTTCGGGCACGAGAAGGGGGCGTTCACCGGCGCGATGGAGCGCCGGCAAGGCGTCTTCGAGCTCGCCGATCGCGGCACGATCTTCCTCGACGAGATCGCCGAGATGACGCCGACGACGCAGGTGAAGCTGCTGCGCGTGCTGCAGGAGCGCCGATTCCGGAGGCTTGGGGGCCGCGTCGAGACGCCCGTGGACGTGCGGGTGATCGCGGCGACGAACGTCGATCCGCTCCAGGCCGTGCGTGACGTGAAACTGCGCGAGGATCTCTACTATCGGCTGAACGTCTTCTCGATCGCCCTCCCGCCCCTGCGCGATCGCAAGGAGGACTTGCCGCTCCTGACCCAGGCGTTCATCGGCGAGTTCGCCGAGCGCAACGGGCGGTCCGTGAAGGCCGTGAGCGCCGACGCGATGCGCAAGCTGGAGCAATACCACTGGCCCGGCAACGTACGGGAGCTGCGCAACGTGATCGAGCGCGCGACGATCCTCGCCGAAGGCGAGTTCATCGAGCCGAAACATCTGCCGCCGCTCGGCGTGACGCACGTGGCGCCGACGCAGGGCGGGATGACGCTCGAACCGGGCATCACCGTCGAGGAAGCCGAGCGCCGGCTGATCGTGTTGACGCTGGAGCATACGCGCGACAACAAGACCCGCGCGGCGGAGATCCTGGGCATCAGCCTGAAGACGCTGCACAACAAGCTGAATCGCCTGGGGCTGCGAAAGGGGGCGGGGGGATAAATCGCGTCACGACCGCTGAAGTCTCCCCACGTGCATGCGGCTGTCCCTTCGAACCAAGCAAGTCCTCGGCGTCACCGCGCTCGTCGGCGCGGTCGTCGTCGTGCTCAGTCTGATCGATCTGGGACAGCAGGCGAGAGTCCGGCTGGAAGAAAGTCAGGCGCGTGGCGTGCTGCTGGCGCAGGCCATCTACCAGCGCGCCTTTGCCATCGTGCCAGAGGCCGCCGACCCGTACTACGCGCTGCGCGAAGACGGCGGCATGCGCAACATCCTCGAGGCGTCGATCTACTCCAAAGGCGTCACCTACGCCGCCATCGTCGACACCAGCGGCATCGTCATCGCCCACTACGATCCGGAGCAGATCGGCAAGCCGCTCCAGAACGCGCCGCTGCTTGAGGATCTGGTCAAGCTGGGCGGAATGGCCGAGCTCTACGAGATCTTTTTCGGCGACGGACGCACGTACGAGGTGCGGGAGCCGCTCAGGATTGGCCGGCTCGCCGGCGTCACGCGCATCGGTATCTCGACGCTGCTCGTCAGGAACGTCCTGCAGGAGACGCTGCAGCCGGTGTTCATCCGCGCCCTGTACTTGCTCGCGGGCGCGACGCTCGGCGCGTTGCTCCTGGCGCAGTGGCTGTTGCGGCCGATCCACGTCTTGCGCAGCGGCCTGCAACGGCTCGAGCGCGGCGAGCCGGCGGCGGCGCTCGATTTGCCGCAGGACGAGTTCGGCGAGCTCGGCAAGGAGCTGAGCGCGGTGAGCGAGAAGCTGCTCGCGGGGCGCGAGGCCGCAGCCGGTCCCCACCTGGGCGTCGACTCGATCGTCGAGAACCTCGCCGACGCCGTCGGCATCTTCGGCCCCAAAGGCGATCCGCTGTTCGTGAACCCGGCGCTGCGCGGCCTGCTCAAGACGTCAGAGCGCGACGGATCCCATCCGTTCCGCGATCTCGTCGATCGCACGCTCGACTCGCGCCTGCCTGCTGAGCCCACGACGATGACGCTGCCTGCCGGCGAGGGAGAGACGGGCACGCACGACTGGCAGGTGAACGCGTATCCCGTGGACGACAAGGACGACCGGCTGCTCGGCGTGATGGTGGTGGCGCGCGACCTCGAAGCGCTGGGCGCGGTCGAATCGACGATCAGGTATTCGCGCAAGCTCGCTGCGCTGGGGCGGCTCACCGCCGGCGTCGCGCACGAGGTGAAGAACCCGCTCAACGCGATGACGATTCATCTCGAGCTGCTGAAGGGGAAGCTGGCACCGCGGCGCGTGGACGGCGCCGAAGTGGCGGCACCTGGCGGTCAGGCGGTGCTCGAGCACGTCGGCGTCATCGGCAGCGAGATTCGACGGCTCGATCAGGTGGTGCAGGGCTTCTTGAAGTTCATGCGGCCCGAAGACCTGCAGCTGGGTCCGGTGCCCGTGCACGCCATTCTCTCGGAGACCGCGCGCATCGTCGAGCCGGACGCCGCGGCCAGCGGGGTCCGATTGCAGGTGGACTGCCCGCCTGGCGTTCCCGATGTCCAGGGCGACCCCGGCTCGCTTCGCCAGGCGCTGTTGAACCTCGCGCTCAACGCCTGCCAGGCGATGCCGCACGGCGGCACGCTGCGTCTCACCGGGCGCGGCATCTCGCGGCGCCGCGTCGCGATCACCGTCGAAGACACCGGTCCAGGCATCAATCCGGATCACCTGCCGAAAGTGTTCGATCTCTACTTCACGACCAAGCAGGGCGGCAGCGGCATCGGACTGTCGATGGTCTTCCGCACGGTGCAGCTGCACGACGGGGAGATCGAAGTGCACTCCACGCCCGGCACGGGCACGACGTTCAGGATGGTGCTCCCGCAGGCGTAGGGGTGAGGTAGCGCAGGCCTTCAGGCCTGCCAGATCCTGGACGCGTGCAGGGCTGAAGCCCTGCGCTACAGGCGATTCAGCGCCCGGTGAGCAGCGAGGCGATCGCGCCGGCCTTGTCGGTGAGCGTCGAGGCGAAGAGCAGGTTGCCTTCCTTGAGCGCCTGCTCGGCGAGTGCAAGGAAGCGGTTCGCGGTGTCGAACTGCGCCTTCATGTCGTTCGAGAGTCCCGCGTAGTTGACCTGTCCCAGCGTCTGGGTGGCGCGTGACATTTGCTGTCGTACGGCCGCCACGGACGCCGCGTCCGCGGGCACGGGCTTGCTTTCCGGCGGCGGCGGCGGCGTCTCGGCCGCGGGCGGGGCCTCGGTCACGTCCGTGCGAGCGGTATCGGGCTTGTTTTCGGGACGAGACGTGGGCTTCGGCGGGTGAGTGCGAGCCGGGCTGGGCGGCGTGTTGTCTTCGACCTGGGCCGGCGCGTCGGGCTGGGGTGGAACGATGACCCGGGGCGGCGGCTGGGGCACTTCCAGCGCGGCCGGCGGCTCGACGCGGACTTCGGCCTTGACCACTTTTTCGGCGCATCCGGCGCCAAACGGGGCCACGGCCAGCAGCAGGAGCGCTGGCCAGATGCGTGCGATCGAGACGGCGGACACTGAGGGTTATCCTGCGTGAGAACGGCCTCGATCGCAAGCGCAGCGCGTCATCTCCGTGTAACGCGCGCGTCGCAACGGCGTCACCGCGCCGAGCTTGTATCGTCGCTTCACAAGGTCGTTACATCGCCTCCAACCTCGACCAGTGCAGTTCCTGGCAAATTTCGGAATGAATTCACGACATCTTGCGACTGCCCTAAAACAGCGCCACAATATCTGGTAGTTCACGCTTGACAGCCGAAACGGCGCAGGCGCATAGTCGGTGCTCGTTGCGCGAGCTTGGGCCATGCAGGGTCATCCCAGCATCCTGCGATTGACGAGACAGCTAAGTCCCGCCACTACAGGCTGATCGCGCCAGGCAACAACTTTCAAGAACACGGGGCACCCCTACCGGGGCGTAGGGACGTGCCGTCAATTTCAGGTTGGGAGGGGCAAGATGCACACGAGCGCTGCCCAGGACACGAAGACGATTGGCCAGCAGGACCTCCATGACGACGTAGCCGAGAAGACGGCTGCGCCGATCGGGCTGGAGTTTCCCCGGTATTTCACGCGGCCCGGCGTGGATCCGTTCGACGAGGTGGAGTGGGAGCTCAGGGCCGCGGTGATTGGCAACGAGAAAGGCGAGATCGTCTTCGAGCAGCGCGACGTCGAAATTCCCAAGTTCTGGTCCCAGCAGGCCACCAACATCGTCGTCTCGAAGTACTTCCGCGGGCAGATGAACACGACGCAGCGTGAGCGCTCCGTGCGTCAGCTCATCGGCCGCGTGGTCGACACGATCACGATGTGGGCGCGCGCGCAGCATTACTTCCGCAGCGATGCCGACCTCCAGGCGTTCTCGGACGACCTGAAGCACCTGCTCGTGTACCAGAAGGGCGCCTTCAACAGCCCCGTGTGGTTCAACTGCGGTTTCGAGAAGGCACCGCAGTGCTCGGCCTGCTTCATCAACTCGGTCAGCGACACGATGGACTCGATCCTCTCGCTGGCGCGCACCGAGGGCATGCTCTTCAAGTTCGGATCGGGCACCGGCTCGAACCTGTCGGCGATCCGCTCGTCGCGCGAGCTGCTGGCCGGCGGCGGCACGGCGTCCGGCCCGGTGTCGTTCATGAAGGGCTACGACGCGTTCGCCGGCGTCATCAAGTCGGGCGGCAAGACGCGCCGCGCGGCCAAGATGGTGATCCTCAACGCGGATCATCCCGACGTGATCGAGTTCATCAACTGCAAGGTCGAGGAGGAGAAGAAGGCCTGGGCGCTCATCGACGCCGGCTACGACGGCTCGTTCACGGGCACGGCGTACGGGTCGGTGTTCTTCCAGAACTCGAACAACTCGGTGCGCGTCACCGACGAGTTCATGCGCGGGGTGCTGGACGACGGCACGTGGCAGACCAGGGCCGTGACGTCGGGCGACGTGGTGGACACCTACAAGGCGCGCGAGATGATGCGCCTCATCGCCGAGGGCACGTGGGTGTGCGGCGACCCCGGCATGCAGTTCGACACGACGGTGAACGAGTGGCACACGTGCCCGAACACGGATCGCATCAACGCGAGCAACCCGTGCTCCGAGTACATGTTCCTGGACGACTCGGCGTGCAACCTGGCGTCGATCAACCTGATGCGGTTCGTGGGCGGCAACGGCGAGTTCGACGTGCACGCCTTCAAGGCCGCCGTGCGGACGTTCATCACCGCGCAGGAAATCCTGGTCGACAACTCGAGCTACCCGACCAAGGCCATCGAAAAGAACAGCCACGCCTATCGGCCGCTCGGTCTCGGGTACGCGAACCTCGGCGCGCTGCTGATGTCGCGCGGCCTGCCGTATGACAGCGACCAGGGCCGCGACTACGCGGGCGCGATCACGGCGCTGATGACCGGCGAGGCGTACGCGCAGTCGTCGCGCGTCGCGCGCGATCACGGCGGTCCGTTCGCCGGCTACGAGAAGAATCGCGAGCCGTTCCTCCGCGTGATGCGCAAGCACCGTGACTCGATGCGGGACGTCAACGCGAAGCTGGTGCCCGGCGACATGTACCAGGCGGCCAAGGCGTCGTGGGACGAGGCCGTGGAGCTTGGCGAGCAATTCGGCTACCGCAATGCGCAGGCGACGGTGCTCGCGCCGACCGGCACCATCGGCTTCATGATGGACTGCGACACGACGGGCGTGGAGCCGGACATCGCGCTGGTGAAGTACAAGAAGCTGGTCGGCGGCGGGATGATGAAGATCGTCAACACCACCGTCCCGATGGCGCTGTCGAAGCTCGGCTACAACGACGAGCAGGTGGCCGAAATCGTCGCCTACATCGACGTCCACGAGACGATCGAAGGCGCGCCGTACCTGAAGGACCAGCACCTCGCGGTCTTCGACTGCGCGTTCAAGGCGGCCAAGGGCCAGCGCTCGATCCACTACATGGGCCACATCAAGATGATGGGCGCGACCCAGCCCTTCATCTCGGGCGCCATCAGCAAGACCGTCAACGTGCCGAAGGAAGCCACGGTCGACGAGATCATGCAGGCGTACCTCGAGAGCTGGAAGCTCGGGGCCAAGGCGATCTCGATCTACCGCGATGGCAGCAAGCGGACGCAGCCGTTGAACACGTCGCGGGACAAGACGGCCGAACAGATGCGGGCGGCGGCGGAGGCGGCGGTGAACGCGATGCCGCGGCCGGCGCGGCGGAAGCTGCCCGACGAGCGGCACTCGATCACGCACAAGTTCGACATCGCCGGCCACGAGGGCTACATCACCGTCGGCCTCTTCGAGGACGGCCAGCCGGGCGAGATCTTCCTCGTCATGGCGAAGGAAGGCTCGACGATTTCGGGCTTCGCCGACGCCTTCGCGCAGGCGATCTCCTACGCGCTGCAGTACGGCGTGCCGCTGCAGGTGCTCGTGGACAAGTTCAGCCACGCGCGATTCGAGCCGTCGGGGATGACCAAGAACCCCGAAGTGCGATTCGCGAAGTCGATCGTCGACTACATCTTCCGGTGGATGGCGACGAAGTTCCTGTCGAAGGAAGCGCAGTTCAACGCCGGCGTGAACATGGCGGAGCCGGCCGAGGCGCCGGTCGAACAGCTGTCACTCGGCGACGACGTCAAGCCGGCCCCGTCGGCTGTGAAGGCGGCCTACACGGGCGCGGCCATCCAGAACCAGGAGGACGCGCCGCCGTGCTCGACCTGCGGGTCGATCATGATTCGCAGCGGCAGCTGCTACAAGTG
Organism: Acidobacteriota bacterium; assembly: GCA_046735235.1. Taxonomy (GTDB): domain Bacteria; phylum Acidobacteriota; class Vicinamibacteria; order Vicinamibacterales; family JAENWD01; genus JAENWD01. The sequence goes on from JBKPSY010000166.1 coordinate 7,804, forward strand.
CGCCAACTGCGGCACGACGAGCGGCTGTGCGTAGCGGATGAAGAATGGAAAAGTACGGGCGCGGCTTTAGCCGCGCCGGCACGACACCGACGCGGGCGGACCGGCAAATAGCCTGTCCGCCCGTTCTGTTTTTCGCCGATGGATAACGGTTACGACATCATCCCGGCTGTCTTTGATCCCAGCAAACTGATCCTCGGGCAGCTGCAAGGGCTGGATCATCACCGCACGAGAGCCGGCGCCCGGCACCTCATGGCGTTCGATATGGTGCGCCGCCTCGCAAGTGATGAGCGCGTAATGACGATCGCCCGCCGCTATGTCGGAGCGTTGGCCGTGCCCTTTCGGGCGACGCTGTTCGACAAGTCGCCGGACAGCAACTGGCTGATCGTCTGGCACCAGGACACAGCCCTGCCACTCGTGAGGCGAATCGACCGAGAAGGCTGGGGGCCGTGGTCAGTGAAGGCGGGCGTGCACTACGCCCACGCACCGGCAGCCGTGCTCGAGCGCGTCGTCGCGCTGCGGCTGTCGCTGGACGATTCGGGGCTCGATAATGGCCCGCTACGCGTCCTGCCGGGCACGCATCGCCGCGGCGTCCTGACTGACGAAGAGGTCGCGAGGCTGGTGGCAGAGACCCAGCCCGTCGACTGTGTGGTCAACGCCGGAGGCGTCATCGTCATGCGTCCTCTCACGATCCACGCATCGTCGAAAGCCACGTCGGATCGCCCGCGCCGTGTCCTGCACATCGAGTTCGCGGAGTCGCTCGAGATCGCAGCCGGCCTGCGCTTGGCTGTCGTCTGAGGCCGAACTGAAGTTCGGCCCTGCGACAACCCGCGATCGACAACCCGCAACAGACAACCTATTCCGTCCGGAGCGCCTCGATCGGGTCGACTGACGCCGCGCGCCGTGCGGGAATGAAGCTGGCCACGAGCGCGGCAATGCCGAGCACGGCCGCGACGCCGACGAGCGTCGGCACATCCCACGGCTCGGTCCCGAAGAGCAGCGCCCGCATCAGCACACCGGCGGCGACTGATGCGCCGGCGCCGATGACGAGCCCGGCCAGCACGAGACGCCCCGCCTCGCCCAGAATCAGCTCGTACACGGTCCGGCGCTCGGCGCCAAGCGCCAGCCGCAAGCCGATCTCCCGCGTCCGCTGACTGACGGAATACGCGATCACGCCGTACAGCCCGATGACACCCAGGAGCAGCGCGAGCCCCGCGAACCCGCCGACGAGCCACGCCGAGGACCGCTGCAGGTACACGGCCGGCGAGTCCACGATCCGCTGCCGCATCACGCTCGGCGACGAGGTGATCACGTCGGGGTCGAGCGCCCGGATGGCCGGCGCCACCGCAGGCAGCACTGCCTGCTCGCTTCCGGCCGACGTCCGCGCCACGACCGCGAAGAACGTCGTCGGATCCTGATCCATCGCGTAGTAGACCGCGGGCCAGATCTCGTCGTTCAGCGCCCCCTCGCGGATGTCGTCGACCACGCCGACGATTTCCTTCAGAGAGTCGGGCGTGAGGTCGCCATCCCCGAATCGCTTGCCGATGGGATCCTCGTGGGGGAAATATTTCCGGACCAGCGCCTCGTTGATCACGGTGACCCGTGGCGTGCCCAGGCGATCCGCGTTCGTGAACCCGCGGCCGCGGATGATGCGTGCGCCCACCGTCGCGAAGTACGACGCGGTGATGGTCCGCTGGTTCACCTCGTTGTGCTCGCCACTATACGGCCGCCCGACGAACCGGATCCAGTCGGTGTTGCCGTTGTAGCTGACCGGCAGCAGATCGACGAGCGCGACCGATTGGACGCCGGCCAGTTGTCGCAGCCGCTCGACGACCCGCACATCGAGCTGGTGCGCGGCGCCGTTCTCCTGCAGCCTCGGCACCGGCGCCGCGACCTGCAGCGTGACGAGGGCGTCTGGATCGAACCCCAGGTCCACGTCGAGCAGCCGATAGAGACTCTGGCCGAGCAGGCCCGCGCCGACGAGCAGCACCATGGCGGTCGCCAGCTCGAACACGACCAGCTTGAAGCCGAGTCGCCGCCACGCGCTGCCCGACGAACCGCGCGAGCCGTCTGCGAGCCCTTCGCGCAGCTCACCGAACCGGACACGCAGCGAGGGTGCGATCGTGAAGATGAGGATCGCGCCGGCCGCGAGCGCCGCCGCGACGCCAGCGACGCGCCAATTGATGCCGACCGCATCCAGATACGGCATCCCTGCCCGCATATCCTCGGACATCAGGCTGAAGAGCAGCCGGATGCCGCCGGCGGCAGCCGCGATCCCACAGCCGATGCCGAGCGCCACGAGCACCAACGCCTCGGTCACGAACTGACGGATGAGCCGCCCGTTCGACGCGCCGAGCGTGCTCCGCACGGCGAGCTCGCGCTTGCGCCCCTCGGACCGCACGAGCAGCAGGCTCACCACGTTGACGCAGGCGATGGCGAGTAGCAGGCCCGCTCCGCTCAGCAGCAGGAGAAGGATTGGCCGGATGTCGCCGACGATCCGCGCCGCCAATGGACCGACGAGCGCGCTCTGGCCCTTGTTCGTGCCCGGATACTCGCGCTCGAGCCGCGCCGCGATTGCCTGCATCTCGTTGCGCGCGTCGCCGACGCTGACGCCGTCCTTCAAGCGCGCCACGCCAAGCAGGTTGTGGCAGCCGCGGTTGGTCTCGCACGGCCCCGCCGCGCGGAACGGCGCCCAGAATTCCACCGGTCCCCGCAAGGCGAAATGGAACGAGGCCGGGAGGATGCCGATGATCGTGCACGGGGCGCCGTCGAGCGTGACCGACTGCCCGACGATGTCGGGCCGGCCGCCGAAGTAGGTGTGCCAGGCGGCATCGCTGATGACGGCGAGTCCCGGGCCGTTCAGCACGTCGTCGCCGTCACGAAAGTCACGGCCCGCGGCGGGGACCACGCCGAGTGTCTTGAAGAATCCAGGGCTGACGCGCGCGCCCCGGACTGGCACGACGCCGTCGGGCGTGCTGAGCGAGAAGCGCCGTCCGTTGTGAAAATCGAAGCCGCTGAAGACGGTCTGCTGCCGCTTCCAGTCGACGTAGTCGGGATGCGAGAGGTTGGCGTGAGCCACCTGGGGCGAACGTTCGGTGACTTCGACCAGCCGCGACGGGTCGCGGTAGGGCAGCGGCTGCACCAGCGCGGCGTCGGCGAAGGCGTAGATCGCCAGCGCCGCGCCGAATCCGAGTGCCATCGTCACGACCGCGGTGACGGTGAAGCCGGGCGCCTTGACGAGATGACGGAGCGCGAACTGCAGATCCTGGACGAGATGCTCGAGCACGGGCACGCCGGCCTGTTCGCGGTAGCTCTGGCGCGTCCGATCGATCCCGCCAAGCTTCAGGATGGCCTGACGGCGCGCCTCGTCGGGCGTCATGCCGGCGCGGATGTTGTCGTCGACGTGCAGCTGGAGGTGGCTCTCGAGCTCGGCATCGAAGGCACGGGACGACCGATCGTCGCGTGTGAGGAACGCCTTGAGGCGGACGAGCGCGGCGCGAAGGCGTCTCATGCGGGATCCTCCGAGGGCTTCAGGAAGCGCTCGAGGACGGCGGTGGCCTGCTCCCAGTGCTTCGTTTCCTGCGACAGGAGCTTCCGGCCGGTCTTGGTGATCTTGTAGAAGCGGGCCTTGCGGTTGTGCTCGGAGGTGCCCCACTCGCCGGCAATGGCGCCTTCCTGTTCGAGCTTCAGAAGGGCGGGGTAGAGCGTGCCGTAGTTGAGCGAGAGCACGCCGCCGCTGGTCTGCTCGATGCGTCGCGCGATGCCGTAGCCGTGCATGGCGCCGATCGTGTCGAGGGTTCTGAGGATCATCAGGGCGAGCGTGCCCTGCCAGACGTCAGCCATTTCCTATTGTCTCCCAATAGGAGTCTGACACAGGCTCCTATTGGGAGGCAATAGGGACGACTTCAGACTTCGCTTCAGACTTCGGACGGTTAGCGCAATCCTCCGTCGAGGACCGTCCGAAGCATTTCCGGCGACAGCCTGGTGCCGGCCTTGTCGTTGGCGCGCTTGACGCGGTCCGGGGTCGCGCCGTGGTCGCGCAGCGTGCGGAGCTCCTCCATCGACAGCTGAGCGTAGCCGAGGTCCTTCAGTCCCCGAACGTACTCGGGCGTCACGCCGTGATCGCGGGCCTTTACCAGCTCGTCCAGCGAGGCCTTGTAGCCCAGGCCCTGCATCGCCCGGACGTAGTCGGGCGCGATGCCGTGGTCGCGAGCGGTCCGGAGCTCCTCGATCGTGAGCGTGTAGCCGAGATCGCGCATGCCCTTCACGTAGTCGGGCGACACGCCGTGGTCGCGCGCCACGATGAGCTCGTCGAGCGACAGCGTGAAGCCGTAGTCGCGCATGCTCGTCACGTACTCCGCCGAGACGCCGTGGTCGCGAGCGTTCACGAGCGCGTCCAGCGTCAGCGATCCGTACCCGAGTGTCCGCAGCGCGCGGACGTAGTCGGGCGTCACGCCATGATCGCGGGCGCGGACGATGTCCTCGGGCGACAGCTTCGGCAGCCCTTCGGCCAGCATGCCCTGCACGTAGTCAGGCGAGACGCCGTGGTCGCGCATGTTGATGAGCGCGGCAATCGTTCCCACCTTGTAGCCCAGCGCGCCCATGTCCCGGACGTAACGGCCGCTGACTCCATGATGCCCCGCCTGCACGAGGTCGTCTGACGTCGGGGTCTGATAGCCCTGGGCGTGCAGATCGTCCACCAGCGCGAGCGAGACGTCATTCTTGGCCATCTCGAACTGCTGCTGCGCAGTGGGACGCGTCACGCCGCGCTTGCCCAGCTCGTCGGCGAACGTCGGATTCGCCGCATAGGTGAACGCGCCGCCCCCGACGCCTTCGCGGAAAATCCCTTCGCAGGTGAAGATGCCGGCATCGCGCCGCAGCAGGAACTTCACCGGGCCGCCCGCGGTCATCTGCGCCGTCGTCAGGCCCTCGAGCTGCGACAGCGGCACGTTGTGTCCGTTGGAGGAATGCAGCTGGCGCATCTCGAAGTACACCTCCCCGGACTTTTCCGAGGGCTGCACGGACCACGTGCCGCTCGTCGAGAAGGCCTGTTCGACCACATCGGTCCACGAGTAGAGGGCAGGCGCGAGACGGCCCGGCTGCCGTGCACCGTCCTTGCGATGCGGCGCCGTCACGGGTTCGTCGGGCAGGCCCGCGGCGCCGCTCGACAGCCCGATGGTGCCTTCGATGGGGAGCGCAGCCGCCTCGGTGCGGATGCCAATCGCGGCGACGGGGACGATGACGGCGGCTGCGACGAGGGCCGCTGCCGCACGACCGAACAGACCTGGCGTCGCGCGATTGCGCGCCGCGTCGAGCACCGCCAGCAGCCGGCCTTCGAGCTGTCCCCTTCGCGCCATCGTGACGGCTAGGGCGGGCGCGCGGTGCGCGCCGAGGCTGTAGGCGATTTCCAGCAGGTCGTTGGCGTACCCGGTGGCTTCGGTGCCGAGCGCGAGGACGCGATCGTCGCAGGCGAACTCGCGCTCCACCTGCAGGCGGCGAGCCGCCCACCAGACGCCGGGGTGCGGCCAGTACACGGCGCGGGCGAGCGAGGCCAGCGTCTGCGTGAAGCAGTCGCGCCGCTGGACGTGCGCCATCTCGTGCAGGATCACCGAGCGGCGGCGTTCTGCCGTCCATCGGTCGGCGTCGTTCGGGAGGAGGATGGCGGGCCGCCGGAGACCGACGACCATCGGCATCGCCTGCGCTGGCGCGCGCAGCAGTCGGACCGGCGTCGTCACACCGAGCGCGCGTGCCGCGGCGACGACAGCGGCGGTCCACTCCTCGTCGAGAATCCGTTCAGACGCTCGCACCAGGCGCCGCGCGGCCAGGTGATCCACGACCAGCCGGACGGCGAGCAACAGGACGCCGGCGGCGTAGACGGCAAGCGCGATGGCAGGCCAGCCGATCGCCGCCGCCCGACCGGTCGCGACGCTCGGCGCCGTCGCGGCCGTTGCCGTCGAGGCCGCATCGCCTCGCGCCGATGTCGCCGCGCTCCCAGCCAAAGGCGTCGCAGGCGTGGGCTGCGTCCGTGCCACGGCCGACTCGCTCGCCGGTACATCGATCTGCACCGGCCACTGCGGGCCGGTCAACGCCAGCGGCGGCAAGAGCAGCAACCCGGCGACCGTGAGCGCCCACACGCCGTGCTTCGTGGCGGCCGAGGCGCGACGCCGCAGCAGGAACTGGGCCGTGGCGGCTACGCCCACGATCGCGGTCGCTTTCACGAGCAGCGCCGCGAGCGCCGCCCAGGCAGGGTTCTGAAGGAGGGTGCTCATCGATCGTCTCCCTTGCGTCCGCGCTTGAGCAGCGCCGACAGGCGCTTGTACTCGTCGTCTGAAATCGCGTCGCTCGACATGTCGAGCAGCGCCGCCATCGCCGACCCCGGCGAGTTGTCGAAGAACGTCTTGATGATTTGCTTGAGCGCCGACCGGCTCGCCTGCTCGACTCGCGCGGCGGGGAAGTAGAGGAACCGCGGACCGTCGTATTCGCGCTCGAGCAGGCCGCGGTCGATCATGATGTCGAGCAGCTTGCGGACGCTCGAGGGCCCGGGCGCGTCCGGCAGCTCGGCGCGCACGTCCTCCACGGAGGCGCGGCGGCGCCGGTAGAGGATCTCCATGATCTGGCTTTCGCGGCGGGTCAGGTCGGGCATCGGCGAGGTCGGCATGGTCAAGGGCGAAAAAATTCGCGCACAGCGAATATATTCGCGCTGGGAGAACGTGTCAAGCGGGTCCTTCGGAACTACGCTGTCGGGTCCTCAGGGACTGACGCTGTCGGGTCCTGCAAGAATTCCTGAGGTTGTGCGAGCACGAGCGCGCGATCTTTCAGGGCGGCTCGGATGAGCGTGGCCGCCGTGTAGAGCACGACGACGATGACGAGCCAGCGGATGGCGTCGAGCGGGAGAGATTTCACGAGGTAGGCGGCGATGAAGAGCGCGGGGATGCCGCCGAGAGTGAGTCCGGCGGATGCCGACGGGCTGTAACGATCCGCGCGCACGAAGCGCACGGCCGCCATCGGCATGAGCCCCGCGCACGAGCCCATCATGATCGGAAACGCCGCCTTCGGGTTCATCCCCAGCAGGCAGACGACGATCATGCACGGCGCGTAGAGCCCGATACCGAGCGTCATCAGGCTGCCGAGCACGAAATTGCAGGCGACGGCGAAGATCAGCCACCCGCCCTGGAGTCCCATCGCCTCTCCGCCCGACGGAAGCAGGCGCAGCTGGCTCATCAGCATCAGCGTCGCGGCGGCTGTCAGCGCGACGCCCATGCCGTATCGAATGCGCTGTCGTGGGAGCTTTGAGACGACGCCCGATCCGAACCAGGCGCCAAGCGCCGAGGCGACGACCATCGAGATGAGGGTGACGGGCGCCACCGGCACGAGGTTGATGAAGACGAACGCCGACAGCACCGACTCGATCGTGTGGCCGACGTTGAGGGTGCCGGGAATGAGCTCGTCGGGCACCAGGCGCATCGCCCGGACGATCGCGGTCGTCGTCGCGAACGATCCGATGCCGAGCGTGTCGAAGAACACCGTGACGAAGCCCGTGGCCAGCTCGACGCCGGACGGCCGAATCCGATCCGCGGATCCTTCGCGGGCACGGCGCCGCAGCCCTGCCACGAACACGGCGGCGAAGATCAGCCCGACGCTGCCGATGGCGCCGAGGAGCAGCCACCGCAGCGCGCGCTCGTCCATCATGCGTCCACCCGCAGCACCTGCGCGCTGAGCAGCACGAAGGTCACCCACACGAGATCCGCGACCAGCAGATGCACCATCTGCATCCAGATCGGCGCGGCCAGGACGACGTTGACGAGCCCCGCGACCAGCTGCGCGCCGACGGCGACGATGAGCAGGCGCGCAAAGCGCTGACCGGGAGCGTCAGCCGTCTGGACGAGTCGCGGGGTCACCAGCAGCACGAGCGCGCCGACGCTGACCGCGATCGCGGGGTGCCAGATGCGCAGGCGAATCAGCGCGTGCGACGTCGCCGAGAGATCAGCGCGCAGGCCCTCGGCGAACGATCCCGACGGATAGAGCGTGTCGCCGAGTGCCGCGACGGCGCCGCTGGCGCCCGTCAGCAGCACGCCAAGTCCGAGCGCGATCAGCACCGCGGCGACCACCGGACGCCGGCTGAGCGTCGTGCGCGGGCCACCCTCGAGCCACCAGGCGGTGAGCGTCAGCGCTTTCAGCAGAATGAACGTGTTGAGGAGATGCGCCGCCACGAACAGCGCCCGCGCCATCGTCGCGTTGTCGGCGACCAGACGAAAGAGGACCAGGCCGGCGCCGAGCGCGGCCTCGGTCAGCATGAAGAAGACCGCGGCCGCCGCCCCCAGCCTGGCTGGATGGCCCTTCCCGGTGGCCCTGAACGTCCAGCCCGCCAGCGCCGCGACGAGGATCAGTGCGAGGCCGCTCGTCAGCCGATGGGAGTACTCGATGAGCGTCGCCGTCGTCGGCGAGGGCTGGACGATCGTCCCGTTGCACAGCGGCCAGTGGCTGCCGCAGCCCGCGCCACTGCCCGACGCGCGCACGTACGCGCCCCAGAGAATCACGGCGAGGTTGTAGGCGAGCACGCCCCACGCGAATCGCCGCAGGGCTTCAGTTCGGTGTTCGTTGCTCACTGCTGCGCTCGTCGTTCATCACTCGTCGCTCGTCGTTGGCATCTACCACCCTTTGGGCTGGTCCTTCGTCTGCTCGTCGAGCCACGCCTGCAGCGGCTTGAAGTAGTCGAGCACCGCCGTCGCGTCCATCGTCTTCGAGCCGGTGATTGCCTCGAGCGCGTCGGGCCACGGCTTCGAGAGGCCGAGCTTCAGCATCGCGTCGAGTCTGGCGCCCGCGGCCTTGCTCTCGTAGATGGAGCAGCGATTCAGCGGGCCCGTGCATCCGGCCTCGTGCGCCAGGGCGCGATGGAACTGGAACTGCAGGATGGCAGCGAGAAAGTAGCGCGTGTACGGGGTGACGTCCGGCACGTGATACTTCGCGCCAGGATCGAAGAACTGCTCGCCGCGCGGCGACGGCGGCGCGACGCCCTGATACTTGAGCCGCAGCGCCCACCACGCCTCGTTGTAATGCTCCGGCGTGACCTGGCCGGAGAAGACCTGCCAGCGCCACTGATCGATCAACAGGCCGAACGGCAGGAACGCGATCTTCTCGAGCGCCTTCGAGAGCAGCAGGCCGATGTCGCGCGACTGATCCGGCGCGCGGTCGAGAAGCCCGATCTTCACGAGGTATTCCGGCGTCACCGACAGCGCGATCGTGTCGCCGACGGCCTCGTGGAACCCGTCGTTGGCGCTGTCGCGGTAGAGCACCGGCAGCGTGTTGTACGCACGCTGGTAGAAGTTGTGGCCGAGCTCGTGGTGAATGGTGAGGAAGTCCTCGGCCTTCGGCTCGAGGCACGTCTTCACGCGCAGGTCCTCCACCGCGTCGATGTCCCACGCGTTGGCATGGCAGATGACCTCGCGGTCGCGCGGCTTGACGAAGAGCGACCGCTCCCAGAAGGTCTGGGGCAGCGGCGCGAAGCCGAGCGACGTGAAGAAGCGCTCGGCCGTGTGCGCCATGTCCACGGCCGTGAGCTTGTGCGCCGTCAGCACGCCTGTGAGCGAGTAGCCGGGATCCGCGTTCGCGGGGGCCACGAGCGGGTAGACGTTGGACCAGTCCTGTGCCCAGATGTTCCCGAGCATGTGCGCCGGCATCGGCCCCGTCGCCGGCACCGCGTCGCCGTACTTCTGGTGCAGCTTCATCCGCACGTACGCGTGCAGCGAGAGGTAGAGCGGCCGCAGCTGGCCCCACAGGCGATCGAGCTCGGCGGTGAACGCATCCGGCGGCATGTCGTACTTCGCGCGCCACATCGCCCCGGTGTCGGCAAACCCGAGCTCCTTCGCGCCCGCGTTCGAGAGCTCCACGAAGCGGGTGTAGTCCTTCCGCATCGGGATCGAAATCGTGTGCCACCCCTCCCAGGCGTCCCGCATCGCCTTCGGGTCGCGCGAGGTCGCCAGCAGGTCGGTGATCTGGCCGATATCGAGGCACTCGCCCGGCTTCGCAGGGTCCTTGCACCACTTGGCCTTGCCGTAGGTCGCGTTCATCCCCGTCATGATCGATGTCAGCTCGCCCGAGGCCTTCTCGTCGGCGGGCGTGGCGACGGTGAGCGAGACCTTCAGGAGCTGCAGCTGACGCCGCGCATCCGCAGAGGCGTCGACCTTGTCGTATTTCACGGCCTCCTTCGCGTGGCGCGCGATGGCCTCCGTGTAGAGCTGGGTCGCGCGGGCCGAGATCGCCTGCGTGTCGGGGGTGATGAAGTTCTGCGCTACCCACGCCGCGCGCTGCTGCTCGACGCCGAGCCGCAGCATCGTCCGGCTGACGTCCGCGAGAAAACGATCGACGTCGGCCGCCGACGGCGTGGGCGAAGGCGCCGAGACGGTGCACGCGCCGACGGCCAGCGCGCAGGCCGCGATGAATCCAGGAAGAATAGCGCCGCGGGGTTTCGCCATGACCGAACTCCAGCCCGAATCATAACCGGCCGCTGCGGTCCGCGCGTATGATCGCGCCCGATCGCCCTCGCTGCGAGGGCGCTCTTTCGAGAGGGACATCGCCGTGAGTGCTTCGCTCGATCGACGTGAGTTTCTCGCCACGGGCGCCGGCGCGCTCGGCCTCGCGATGGCCGGGAGCGGCGAGTCCTCCGCCCAGACGTCCCGTCGCGGCATGGACGAACCGCGCGCGGCTCGCAGCCTGCCCCCGCTCCGTCCACAGCAGAATCGCTTCCGCGACGTCTGCGATCTCTCCGGGCTCTGGCAATTCCAGATGGATCCCGACGGCGTCGGCGAGGCCAACGCGTGGCACACGGCGCTGCCGAAGGCGCGGCTCATCCCGGTGCCGTGCAGCTGGAACGACCTCTTCGACGACGCCCGCGAGTATCTGGGGACGGCGTGGTATCTGACGGACTGCCACGTCCCCGCCGGCTGGAGCGGCCGGCGTGTCTGCCTGCGCGTCGGGTCGGCCAACTACCGCGCGCGCGTCTGGGTGAACGGCACGCTCGCCGGCGCGCACGACGGCGGGCACCTGCCGTTCGCGTTCGACATCACGCCGCTCGTGAACCGTGACGCGCCAACGCGCATCGCGATCGCCGTGGACAACCTGCAGAAGCCGGACCGCGTGCCCGCGTCGCCGGGTCCAGGCGGAGGGTTTCTCGGTTCGTACCCCTCGACCACCTACGACTTCTTCCCGTACGCGGGCCTGCACCGGCAGGTCGTGCTGTATTCGCTGCCCGCGGTGCAGGTCACCGGCGTGCGCGTGCAGAC
>JBKPSY010000167.1:0-8080 GCA_046735235.1 Acidobacteriota bacterium
GCGGTGCCTGGTGCCACGTGCCCGGTGCGACGACGGAGGCGTTCGCGCGGATGCCGTTGCGGTCCGGCATCTGGCCGAACTGAAGTTCGGCCCTACGGCGACTAGTGTCTCGCCGTAGGCCGCGGCAACATCTCGTCACGCATCGCGGCGTGATACGCGAAGCTGGCGAGGACGACCGAGGCCTGCATGAGGTCGTCCGGCGACGCCTCCTCGTAGACGTCCAGGCTCGAGTGGTGCGCGCGGGTCTCGTAGTCCAGCGGATCCTGGATGAACTGGAATCCAGGTAGCCCCGCGGCGTTGAACACCATGTGGTCCGTGCCGCCGGTATTCAGCGACGTCAAGGTCGTCGCGCCTAGATAGGCGAACGGCTTCAGCCAGGCCTCGAAGATGGGCCGCGCGGCTTCGTTGCCCTGCAGGTTCACGCCGCGGATACGTCCGCTGCCGTTGTCGAGATTGAAGTACGCCGCGAGCCTTGCGTGCTCGGCCTTCACCTCGTGCGTCTCCAAGTTGGCGAAGTGCGCTTCGACGTATCCGACCGACCCATAGTAGTCCTGCTCCTCGCCCGTCCAGAGCGCGACGCGAATCGTCCGTCGCGGCTTCACGCCAATCGCCTGCAGGATCCGCGCGGCTTCCATCACCACCGCGCAGCCGGCGCCGTTGTCCGTGGCGCCGGTGCCGGCGTGCCACGAGTCGAGATGGCCGCCGAGCATCACGACCTGATCCTTCAGTGCCGGGTCGGTGCCCGGAATCTCCGCGACGACGTTGAACAACGGGGCGGCGTCGGTGAGCGTGACGCCAAGGCTCAGTGACAGCGTCGGCAGCACTTTGCGATCGATCATCCGAAGGAGCCGGCCGTAGTGCTCGCGCGAGAGCACGAACGACGGATACGTCGCGCGGAGGTCGTTGTCGTAGTAGCCCTGGACGCGAACCACTTCTCGAATCGAGCTCGCACTCAGCACGGCTGCCGCGCCCTCGTCCGCGAAGAACTTCAGGACGTCGAGATACTTCTGCTGCCCTTCGCTCCATTGCTTCTCTTCGGCCTCGAGCGACTTCGGCGCGTCCTCGTTGTCCGCCGGCGCCGGATCCATTGCCCCGGCCTGCTTCTCTAGGTCCTGCGCCGAGAGCCTCGTCGCTTCGGGCTCGAAGCCGACCGGCTCCAGTTCTGGGCGCCCGTTCATGACGATCTTGCCCTTCAGCGTGCCGTGATACTTCGCGAAGTCGGCCTTGGAGTGGACCTCGACGATCACCGGCGTCCCGGTCAGCGTGCCGTCGATCGACGGCGACCACGCCAGCGGGTACCCGACGATCCGCATGTACTGCGGCGCGGTCATCGCGATGTCGAAGTGGTCGAGGGACCAGCCGCGCACGCGCGTGTCGTAGCCCTCGAGCGCGGCGTGGGCCATGCCGCGACGCGTCATCTCGTCGCGCGCCCACTCGGCGGCCTTGCGCAGGCCCGGCGATCCCGTGAGGCGCGGGCCGTAGACGTCGCTCAGCCAGCTGAGCGTGTCCATGACGGCCGAGTGCTGGAAGCCCTCGACCTTGATCTTCGCGATGACGGCCTCGTCTACGGCCTCGGCGGCCGAGACGAGCGAAACGGCCGAGGCGAACAGAGCAGCGGCGATCGGCAGACGCCGCACGTCAGTTGCCTGCCAGCTCGGTCCACGCGTACGCCGGCAGGTCCCGAAGGATGGACGACTCCCAGCCGTACTCGGGGTGGGCTTTCAGGTGCGCGGCTGCGTCGAAGCTCATGCCGCACGCGTGGCCGACCGCGCCCGTGAACGTCATCCGCGCGGCGAGAGTGGCGTCGGTCGCCTTGTTCTGAACGGCGCCCGCGATCCCGAACGGCGGCTGCCAGGTGCCCGATCCCCGCGGCGAGCGGTCGATGTGGCCGCAGAGTGTCCGCTCGTTCGGGTCGGTCTTCCCGGTGAGGCTGTCGACGTGATCGCCGAGGAACGCCTGCGCCATCGCCAGATCGATCCGGCCCCTGTGCTCGGCCATGAGTTGTTCCCAGCGCTTGTGACGCGCGTTGGCGCTGAGGGCCATGTTCCTCAGGTCGTAGTTGGTCTCTTCGGCGGCGAGCTTCGGGTCGATCGGGAAGTTCGAGCCGACGAAGTAGCCGTCGGTCTTCTTCTCCAGTGTGACGTGCTTCAGCCCCAGCTCGAGGCTCGCGATCTGGTTCGTCTTGATGTCGCCGATCAGCCAGTCGTTCGCGTAACCGCCGTTGTTGCCGTCCTTGAAGATCGCGGCCACTTCGTCGATCGACGCGCCGTACTGCATCGCCTTGCGCGCCCGCACGAACTCGGGCACGCCGTTGACGTCGAATCCCGAGAACTGCGTGATGGTGGTCTCGGTGATGACGATGCCGGCGTCGTTGATGCCGAAGTCGTCGGCTGAATGAATCACCCCCGGCAGGCCGTCCATGACGAACCGGTGGCCCTTTGCCGGCCGCACGTCGAAGACGATCGTCCAGCGCGCGCCATCGAGGTAGCTGCTCCAGTTGTTGTGCGCGATGACGATCTTGCCGTCCTTCGTGTAGCTGCCGGTGGCGATGAAGGCGCTGCAGTGTTCGGCGGTGGAGTGCTTGACCGGCCCGCCAGGATGCGTCTTGTCGTACTGCTCGGTGTAATAGCTCCACTCGAGCGCGGCGTTCACGGCGACCACGTCCCAGAGATCGAGGTTGACGTGCTTCGCGCGGAGGCCGTCGGCGATGCCCTGCAGCTCTTCGCGATACTCGGCCTCGATATGCGGCCACAGCACGTGCTCGGCCGCGTCGCGGAAGAACGCCCAGTCGTGCCCGGTGTCGTGGGGGATCTCGATTGAGAAGACCCTCTGGAGGTCCTGAATCTCCGCGGAGAGCAGGTAGCCGTTCTGGAAGCCGATCTCCGCCGGGGTGCCCTCCAGCCGGACGTAGGTCCAGCCGTTGACCGGCGCGCGGCGCATTGCGCCCTTGAGCCGGGCGTCTGGCGCCTCGGAGCCGACCAGCCGGGAGACGCCCAGTGCGCAACCGAGAACGAGAGCCAGGAAAATCGCGGCCGTTCGTGGCATTCCAACCTCCAATGTCGTGCCGAATTGTATGCGATCGCCACGCGGCACTCCGGGAAGGCCCCAACTTGACGGCAGGCCGGCTGAAGCCGATCGTGAGGCGTGGACGGCTCGCACTCTGCCCATCTCGAGGCCGCGTTGCTGCTCGTCTTCGTGGCGCTGCTCGCGGTCGCCCTCATAAAGCTGCTCTAACGCTCGCCGACTGGCCGGGACGAGCCGCGGAGATCGGGGACGAGCCGAAGAACCGTCGATCCTGGCCACCCGTCCAACCGCGCGATGCCTCCACGTCAACTTGGTCGTCGTGTGTTTGCCTGCGTGTGGCTTGCCCTGGCGGCGCAGGCTGGAAGGGCCGCGGCTGCCGCTCCCCCGCCGAGCGGCGACGACGTCACCATCTCGCGGCTGAAGGGCAGGATCGCCATCGACGGGAACCTGGACGACGAGGGCTGGCGATCTGTGACGCCCGTCACGAAATGGTACGAGACCAACCCGGGCGACAACCTCGAGCCGAAGGTCCGCAGCGTCGGCTACCTGGCCTACGACGACAAGTATCTCTACGCCGCCTTCGAATTCGACGACCCGAATCCGGAATCGATTCGCGCGCCGTTCGGCGATCGCGACAACGTCTCGGGGTTCACCGACTACGGCGGCGTGATCCTGGACACCCGGCACGACGGCCGCACCGGCATCCTGATGGTGGCCAACGCGCACAACATCCAGTACGACTCGGTGCTGGATGACGCGTCAGGGAACGAGGATGCCTCGCCCGACTTCTACTGGGCGTCGGCCGCGAAGATCACGACCAAAGGCTGGGTGCTCGAGATGCGGATCCCGTTCTCGTCGCTGCGCTACAAGCAGGCCGATCCGCAGACCTGGGGCATCATGCTCTACCGCAACTACCCGCGTGATCGGCACTACCAGTTCTTCAGCACGCGCCAGCCGCGCGGAAGCAACTGCTTCGTGTGCCACTCGAACGTCCTCACCGGTCTCCGGGAGCTGCCGCCTGGCGGTCACCTTGTCGCGGCGCCGTACGTCGCCGCCAGCGAGGTCGGCGAGCCGCGCGGCGAGTCCGGCACGCCGCTGGTCAACGGTCCTGCCAAGCCGCGCGCCGGCTTCGACGTCAAGTGGACGCCGAGTGCCGACGACGCGGTGGATGCGACGGTGAACCCCGATTTCTCGCAGATCGAGTCCGACACGGCGCAGATCGCCACGAACCAGCGCTTCGCGCTGTTCTTTCCCGAGAAGCGGCCGTTTTTTCTGGAGGGCGTCGAACTGCTGAGCACGCCGATCCAGGCCGTCTACACGCGCACGATCACCGATCCGGATTTCGGGGCGCGTATGACGGGGAAGCACGGCAGCACGGCCTACACGGTGCTCGTGGCCGAAGACGCCGGCGGCGGCAGCGTGATCCTGCCCGGCTCGAACGGATCGGATCTGGCGCCGCAGGACTTCGACTCGCTGGTGACCGTCGCGCGCGTGCGCCACGACATCGGCCGCAGTTTCGTCGGCGTGCTCCTGACCGACCGCGAGGCCGGCGACAACGGCTACAACCGCGTCGTCGGGCCAGACTTCCAGCTTCGTCCGTCGTCGAAGGACGTCATCACCGCGCAGTGGCTCTACAGCGCGACGCAGAACCCGAACCGGCCCGACCTCTCGACCGAGTGGACGGGGCAGTCGCTCGACTCGAGCGCGGCGAACGTGCGCTGGACGCACAACACCACGCACTACGACGCGTTCACGTACTACAACGACGTCGGCACCGACTTCCGCGCCAACACGGGCTTCGTGCCGCAGGTCGGCTATCGCGAAGGCTATTTCGAGACGGGATACACGATCTTTCCCACCGGCTTTTTCTCGCGCCTCCGGACCTTCGTCATCACCGACTACCAGGCCGACCGTCAGGGCGCGCTGATCTACCACCAGGTCTCGCCCGGCGCCGGCATGGACGGGCGCTGGAACTCGTTCATGCGTTTCCGCTACGAGAACGATCGCGTGCGGAGCGGCGACCAGACGTTCCCGCGGCAGCAGTTCGTCTACGTCGGGCAGATGAGCCCGTCGCGGCGGTTTCCGCTCGTCAGCGCCGACGGCTATGTCGGCCAGGAAGTGGACTTCGAGAACTCGCGCCCGGGCCGCGGAGCGACGCTGAATCTCACCGCGACGTTCAACCCGACGATTCACCTGGAGCTCGCCGCGATCGACTCGCACCAGTGGCTCCACGTGGACGACGCAGCCGGCGTGAGCCGGCCGCTCTTCACCTCGAGCGTGGCGCGCCTGCGGGGCACGTACACGTTCACCGCGCGCCTGTTCGTGCGTCTCATCGGCCAGTACGTCTCGACCGATCGCGATCCGACGCTTTACCTCAGCCCTGTCGCAGAGCACAGCGGCACCTACTCCGGGTCGGCGCTCTTCGCCTACAAGTTGAACTGGCAATCGGTGATGTACGTCGGCTACGGCGACGACCGCGAGCTCTCGGAGTTCCATCGCCTCGAGCAGACCGACCGCTCGTTTTTCGTGAAGATGTCGTATGCGTTTCAGAGATAGGCTCTGGGCTCTAGGCTCTGGGCTCTAGGCAGGGCAGTACCCAGAGTCCAGAGCCCCAAAGCCCAAAGCCTTCTGTCGGACCTCAGATCGGCGCTTCTTCCTCGAGGTTCTGCACCGCCAGCCGCGTCTCGCGCACCATCTGGCCGCAGCCATAGACGAGGCCAATCACGGCCCCGACTCCGACGAGCAGCCCCACTCCCGCGACGAGTTCATAGATTTCATCGGGCTGGTGCAAGGCTGCGAGCGCGGATCCGACGACCATGAGAAGCGCGGCGCTGGCGAACCCGCCCAGCGCCGCGTAGGTTGCCCGAAGCGCACGCAGCAGCAGATGCGATCGCACCGCCAGGCGGGTTCGCTGCCGCGCGAGGCTCTCGTACTCCGTCGTCCCGGGTTTCTGCTCCGCCAGCTGGCGCGTCACGACGCGAGTACGATCGACGACGCGCGCGAGGCGATTGCTCGTGCCGAGAGCCAGCACCGAGCAGGCGTTCGTGAGCACGGCCGGGCCCGCCACGGCGGTCAGCGCCGCGAACGGGTTGGCGACGAGACTGGACGGATCCGGCATGTTCTCGCTCGTCCCAGAGCCCAGAGCCCAGAGCCCAGAGCCTTACTCCCCGTCCTCCCTACGTCTTCGGCGCGTCGAGTTTCGGGACGATGGTCTGCTTGATCGTGCCGTGCGCGTGCGTGAAGCCCACCTTGTTACGGTTCATGTGCGGCGTGCGCGGCGTCTTCAGCGTCACGGTAATGACCTCGCCCCCCTGCAGCGGCTTCGGGTGCCGGTACGTCGTCGCGCCCATCGGCGTGCCGTTCGAGTCATACCAGTACTCGTCAATCTGGAAGCCCGCGATCGGCACCGCTTCCATGTTCTTCACGAGCACGGTCGTGACGATCTCGTTGCCGCTGACTTTCGTCGCCGGCTTGGTGACCTCGATCCTGGCCTCCCCGTAGATGGGCGGCAGCAGCTTCTGGGCCTGCACCCGGAGGCCAATCACCGCGAGGACGGTCACCGCCACGACGATCGCGCCTGCCCGGGTCGGTCGATGCATACGTCGCCTCCAATTGGGATTACGCCGATTGCATTCGATTCACGAAGTACCTTCGTCCTGAAACCCGCAACATCCCGAAATCACTCCGACGTGATCGCCGCCTGCTCGTGCCGATCGGCCGGGGGCTCGGGCAGGTGCGCCAGCAGGCGCACGCACGCGTTCCACCGCAGCACGGCGTCGTCGTTGCCCGCCGGCCGAAGCGTCATCGCGTGATCGAAGCCATGGAGCGCCTCGACGGCCCAGTCGTACGCCAGCGGCCCGCGACCGTGCTTCGCATACGCGCGGGCCCGGCGCTCCCTGATCAGCGCGCCGTAATAGACGCGCGCGTACTCGTCGGCGAGCTTCGGCAGGATGGCGTCGGCGCGCGCGCTCCTCGCGGCGTCGCCTTCGCCCTGGAACTCGTCGGTGATCGCCAAAAGCATCGTGGTCAGCGCGTCCTGGTGCGTCGAGTCGACGGCCAGGATGTCGAGGCAGATGCTTTCGGCCTCGCCAGGTTCGTTCAGTAGCCGATAGCGCTCGGCCTTGGCGAGCGCGGCCGGAATCGCGGCGGAGGAAAGCGGACGCAGCTCGAACATGACGAACTCCTAACCCTTGCCGGAAATCATCCGCAGCAGGCGAGTCACGGGATCGTAGAACCGATCCACGGTGCGCTCCTTCAACGGGATGATCGCGTTGTCCGTGATCTTGATCTCTTCCGGGCACACCTTCGTGCAGCACTTCGTGATGTTGCAGTAGCCGATCCCGTGCTCGTGCCGGAGGTCGGGGATCCGGTCGGCGGTGTCGAGCGGGTGCATCTCGAGCGCCGCCGCGAACGTCAGAAACCGCGGGCCGATGAACCCGTTTGTCAGCTCGTGGTCACGAATGACGTGACAGACGTCCTGGCAGAGGAAGCACTCGATGCACTTCCGGAACTCCTGGACGCGATCGATGTCGTGCTGCGCCATCCGCCAGGTGCCGTCCGGCGCGTCGGGCGTCCGCGGGGCGAAGGGCTTGATGCCCATCTTCACGCGGAAGTTCCATGAGACGTCGGAAACCAGGTCTCGGATCGGCGGAAACGCGCGCATCGGCTCGACCGTGACAGGCTCGTCCAGCTTCAACTGGTTGAGCCGTGTCATGCACATCAGTCGAGGCTTGCCGTTGATCTCCGCGGAGCAGGAGCCGCACTTGCCGGCCTTGCAGTTCCACCGGCACGCGAGATCGGGCGCGCTCTCGGCCTGAATGCGGTGCACGGCGTCGAGGACGACCATGCCCTCTGACACGTCGGTGCGGTAGTCCTGGAAGCCGCCCTCCGCGCCCACGCCACGCCAGATTCTGAACGTTGCCGACGCCATCCGTTCTCCAGGCAGGGCTGAAGGCCTGCGCTACAGGCGGCCCGGCTGAAGCCGGGCCCTACGTACCTCACCCATGGACCCATGGACCCATGGACCTATTTCATCTCTTCTACCACCCTCTTGAGC
>JBKPSY010000168.1:0-15279 GCA_046735235.1 Acidobacteriota bacterium
GTGCCCGGCCGCCGGCTCGAGGGCGCGTATCCCGGCGAGATCGCGCCGCTCGTGGCCGATCTCAACCAGCTGCTCGAACAGCGTGACGTAATGGTGGATCAGGCACGGGCCACCGCGGGGGACTTGGCGCACGGCCTGAAGACGCCGCTTGCGATCATCACGCAGGAGGCGGAACGCGCGCGGCGCGACGGCCATGCGGAGCTGGCCGGGGCCCTGTTCGAGCAGGTGGGCCGCATGCGCCGTCAGGTGGACGCGCACCTGGCGCGGTCGCGCGTGGATCTCTCGAAGCACCGTGTCCTCACGCCGGTCGTCGCCTCGGACGCCGTCGCCGGCGTCGTCCGGACGCTGTCGCAGCTCTACGCCGAGCGCGCGCTGACGTTTGCCGTGGACGCCGATCCGGCGCTGCACGTGCTGGTCGCGCGCGAGGACCTCGACGAGCTGATCGGCAACCTGCTGGACAACGCCTGCAAATGGGCGCGGACTCGCTGCAGCGTCACGGTGCGACCGGCAGGCGGTCGCGTCGCGGTCGTCGTCGAGGACGACGGCCCTGGGATCTCGGCGGAGATGCGGTCTCAGGTGCTGACGCGCGGCGTGCGAGCGGATGAGGCCGTCCCGGGGACGGGGTTGGGGCTCGCGATCGTGCGGGATCTCGCGGAGGCGTATGGAGGGAAGGTCGTGCTCGACGCGTCGCCGCTGGGCGGACTGAGAGCGAGGATCGATCTGCCAGGCTGACAGTGCAAACTGCGAACTGCCAAGTGCTAAGTGGAGTGGCTAGTGGCAAGTCTAAAGTGACAGGCATCGCGCGTCGCGCCTTCACTTTTCCACTTCCCAGTCAGCACTCCACTTTGCACCTGGCACTTCGCAGTTGGCACTAGTGATCTCTACAAGATCACCTGCAAGAAACCCGATCCCACATTGAGGCAATCGAAGGCGTGCAGGCCGAAGCGTGAGGCGAGCTCGACGCAGACTTCGATGCCGCGCGCGCTGTTGCCGTGCTTGTCGAGCCGCGGCGAATACGTCGCGATGCCCAGCTGACGGTTGACCACCGCGATCACGCCGCCGGCCACGCCGCTCTTCGCCGGCACGCCCACGCGATACGCCCATTCGCCCGAGTAGTCGTACATCCCGCAGGTGAACATGATCGAGAGCATGCTGCGCACGGACGGCACGTCGTACGCCTGCGCGCCGGTGAGCGGGTGCTTGCCCATGTTCGCCAGCGTCGCGCCCATCATCGCCAGGTCGCGGCAGGTCACGAGAATCGAGCACTGCTTGAAATAGACGTCGAGTGCGCGCTCGGCGGCGTCGTGTACGAGGCCGAAGTTGAGCAGCAGGTGCGCGATCGCGCGGTTGCGGTGGCCGGTGCGCCGCTCGGACTCGAAGACCTCCGGATCGATCCTGAGCCGCCGTCCCGCAGCCGTGCTGAACCGCTCGAGGATCAAGTCGAACGCCTCGTCGCCAAACCGCGCGTGCAGCAGCGCCGACACGGTGATCGCGCCGGCGTTGATCATCGGGTTGTGCGGCCGGTTCGACCCGCTCATCAGCTCGATCGAGTTGAACACGTCGCCACTGGGCTCGACGCCGACGTATTTCGCCACGGTCTCGGCGCCATAGGCCTCGATGGCCATGCCGAAGGTGAAGGGCTTGGAGATCGACTGGATGGTGAACGTGCGATCGCAGTCGCCCGTCTCGAACACGGCGCCTTCGGCGGTCGCGATACAGATGCCGAAGTCTTCCGGGTTCGCCTTGGTCAGCTCGGGGATGTAGCTGGCGACGTCGCCGTCGGTCAGCGGCTTGTAGCGGGAATGGAGCGCGTCGATCGTGCGTTGCAGCTCGTGGGATTCAGAGGCGCCGGGGACCATGCGGAATGCTGCAGCAAGCTCGACTGTCAGTCAAACGGAGGTAAAACCACTTCGGGTAACTGCAGTAGGCCGGGGCTTCCGCCGTCGCTGAAGCTTTGGCGGTCAGCCCCGCCAACGCGCGGGAATTGCCGGCGCGGCTGAAGCCGCGCCCTAGTTACGGCAGGCCTGAAGGCCTGCGCTACATGAGTGGCTACCGCTTCATCAACTCGCGGCGATTCGTGAGGACGATGCCGCGGCGCTTGATGACGTTCATGACCTTGGGGCTGGTCCACGCGGTCAGGACGGCGCTGCGATCCGCGGCGACGAACTCGTAGCCGGGATGGCCGATCGCGCGGGTTTCGGGGCTGTCGATCGCGGCGTGCTCGACCATGAGCCACGTCCCCGGGCCGAGGGTCTCGAGCTTCGCGGCGAGCTTGTCGGCGCGGACGTCCCCGGTATCGGTGTTCTTCCAGACACCGCCGAGGATCTGCAGCGGCGCATCGCCCGGCACGAAGAGGCCGTACTCCCTCATCAAGCGCATGACGAGCTCGTGGACGCCTGGCGCCACGGCGTCGAAGCCCATGTGCTCCGACGCGTAGCTGACGTGCGGGATCAGCTTCTTCGCCAGCTCTATCTGCGCGCGCAGCTCGCGCTCGATCTCCGCGACGTCCGCCGCATGCTCTTTCAGGGCGCTGCCGGCGGGGAAGTGGTCGTCAGGCCAGATCATCGGGAAGAAGTAGCCGTTCTCGTTCACGAGCGACGGCGCGTGCGTGAGCGGACGCCACTTGATCGACGTCCACTCACTGGTCAGCGCGAGGTGCACGCCGACTTCGAGGCCGGGATTCTGATTCAGCAGCGCCGCCGCTTCGGGCACCCACGGCGACGGCATGATCACGTTCGTGGATCGGACGATGCCGTGCTGGTAGGCGTCGAGGGTGGCGACGTTGATGCCGTGCGCGGCGCCCATGTCGTCGGCCTGGACGACGAGACGAATCGCCGTGTCGGTGGATTGAGCGCTCAACGCGATGACGGCGACGAATGCGAGGACGATCCGCATGGTGCGCGATCGTATCGTACGGGCTATCTCCCGAAGTTCACGCGTACCCCTAGCATCACCCGCCGGGGGTCGATGAACACCGTCGGCACCGCGAGGTTCGGGCTGAACTTGTTGTCAGTCGCCAGCGCCTCCTCGGCCGTGTCGTTCAGCAGGTTCAGCAGATCGAGCATGGCGTCGGCGCGGCCCAGGCGGCCGAGCGAGATCGTCTTCGCCACGCGCACGTCGAGCAGCGACTGCGACGACAGGCGCCGCGCGCCCCGCAGCTCCAGCAGGATCCGCTGATCGCCCTGCGGCAGCGAGACCTGCGTCGTCGCGGCCCACGGCTTGCCGGTGAAGTACTGGAAGTTTCCCGACAGCGTCACGCCGATGCGACCGATGTCGTACGACCCAGCCATCCGGAACATGTGCGGCCGGTCGTTCGGCAGCCGGCCGTTCGCGTTGGTCAGGTTGTTCGGATCGCGGCCGAACGTGGTGGTAGGGAACGCCGGCGCCACGCTGCTGACCTGCGCATCCGAGGCCGAGGCCGCGCTCGACGCCATGAGGCCGGTCGCGCGCGAGTAGGTGTACGACCCGAGCGCCTGCCAGCCGTTGGCGCGGCGCCGCTCCAGCACGGTCACCAGGCCGTTGTAGGTCAGGAAGTACCCGTCCGGGTTCGTCTCGAGAAACCTCCGTCCCACGGCTGGACTGGTGAGCACGTAGACCGGCAGCGTGCTGCCGTCGGGCAGCACGCGCGTCTGCGGCTGGTATTGGCCGGCCGTGTCGGTCCAGCCGATGAAGTCCGTCCCGCTCTTGTGGATGTAGGCCACGGCCGCCTGCAGGCGCGAGCCGACCTCGCGGTCGACGCCCACCGAGAACTCGTCGGTGCGCGGCGTCGCCATGGCCGGATCGATCCGCAGGTTGATGCGCGGGTCCACGACCGACACCGGCGTGGTGTAGCCGCCCGTCGCCGGATCGTAGGCCCGTGTGAACACCGGGGCCACCGCGGGATGCACCGGGCTGATCTCGCCGGTCAGCACGCCCTGGTTGAAGCGCCCGTAGCTCGCGCGGAGGATCGTCTTGCCGTCGGACGTCAGCCGCTCGACCATCCCCAGGCGTGGCGACAAGACGTTCCACGTGTAGAGTGTGCCGAGGCCCGGCACGACGTGGCCCGTGCGGTTGCCCTCGGCATCCACGGCGTCGATGTCCTGGCTGTCGGCGGTGGTGTGATCGAACCGCAGGCCGAGGTTCACCGTCAGGCGCGGGCCGGCGTTCACGGTGTCGCTGACGAAGACGGCGAGGGTGTTGAAGAGGCCGCCGCTGTTCGAGGGCGCTGCCGACACCGACTGGAACGGCGCCCCCTTGTCGTCGATATAGCGCACGCCGCCGGGGATGATCGCGGGCTGATCGTGCTCGCCGCGCTCGAACTGGAGGCCCGCCTTCAGCTCGTGATCAGCGCCGAGCCACGACGGGCGATAGTGGGTCAGCATCGCCTTGACCGTCGTGCGAATCAGCATCAGGCCGCCGAACTGCTGCGGTGCGTACTTCGTGACGCCTGTGACGCGATCGAAATGGCTCGGCGTCGTCCGATCGCCGGTGCTGGGCGGAGAGAACAAGTCGTACGTGAACCGGCCCGCCCGCGCGTTCAGGACCGTGTTCTGCGACAGGGTGTCGGTGAAATCGCCGAAGGTCAGGGCGTGCACGGTGGCGTGCGGACGCGTCGTTGCCTCGAACGGCGTCACGAGCGTCGGCCGATCCGGGTTGACCCAGGATTCGCCGTGCCAGCTCTGCATCAACTGCATGCTCGGCGTCAGCCGCCACGAGAGCTTGCCGAAGCCCTTGTTCTGCTCGTACGTCCTCGGATGCGCGGGATCGGTGCCCGGCTGGCTGTCGTAGTCGCGCAGGTACTGATACCCGGCGAAGAACCACAAGCGATCGCGTTTCACCGGGCCGCCAAGGTTTGCCGTGCTGTCGCGATATTCGATCCGCTCGTAGCCGGATGACGTCCCGGTGCCGGGAATCGCGCGCGCGATCGGCTGGCTGGTCCACGCCCCGGGCTGCCCGTAGTACGACACGTCGCCCCGGAACTGATCGCCGCCCTGCCGCGTCACGACGTTGACCACGGACCCCTGGATGTTGCCGTACTCGGCCGACACGCCAATCGACTGGACCTGCACTTCCTGGATCACGTCCACGCTCGGCTCGGCGCGCGAGATGCCGGCGCACGGGCACGTGAAGTTGGTGCCGTCGATGAGGAACAGGTTTTCGTTGGCGCCGGAGCCGAAGGCGGAGACGGTGTTGACCGTGCCACTCGAGGGCGACGTGGGCGAAATCCCCGGCGACGCGCGCAGCGAGTCGAACATGCTGAAGCGCCGCGTGGGGATGCGCGTCAAGTAGTCCTGGCCGATGCGCATCTCGACGCCGCTCGTCCGCGCGTCAAGGCGCGAGCCGGCGCCTTCGACGACGACGGACTCGGCCACGCCGGCCGGCTGCAGCACGACAGTCCGCTGAAGCGTCGCGCCCGCGCCGATGACGAGACCTTCCTCGTGGTACGGCTGGAAGCCCGCCTTCTCGACATCCAGGGTGTAGGTGCCGGGAGGCAGCACCGGAAAGCGCAACTGGCCTCGGTCGCTGCTGGTGGTCTTCTCTTCGCCGCCGATCACGGAGGGGGACGTCAGTCGCACGGCGGCGCCCTGGACGACGGCGCCCTGCGAATCCTGTACGGCGCCGACGATGGTGCCCGTCAGCGCCTGCGAGCGGACCGGCTCCGCCCATCCCGCCAGCGCGGTCGCGACGATCAGTGCCGACTGCAGAAATCCGTGAACCCTCGGCATGGGCCACCCTCCAGTCCGCGCATTAAACCGCGAGCCGCCACGGAAGTCCCGGTCGAAAGCTAAGGGTTTTCCAAGATTCGGACAAGCGGACGCGATCAGGTGCCGGACCGGGCGGCGATGGCGCGCTGCCGGGCGTCGGTGGGGAACCCCAGACGGTCCACCTGCCGTTCGAATTCCGGGTCGCCACGCACG
Organism: Acidobacteriota bacterium; assembly: GCA_046735235.1. Taxonomy (GTDB): domain Bacteria; phylum Acidobacteriota; class Vicinamibacteria; order Vicinamibacterales; family JAENWD01; genus JAENWD01. Next base: position 5,898 of record JBKPSY010000168.1, read on the forward strand.
GGGTCCCAGCGCGGATCCCGGAGCAGCCAAACGGGCCAGTTGGAGCGCTCGTCGATCGACTGGCTGAGCGCGGTCTTCATCCGCGGATAGTCCTTCAGCCCCAGGTAGACGAGGGCGTCGCAGTACGCCGGCACGTAGTGTGTCGCGCGCTGCGCCTGAATCTGCGCCAGGGTCTTCGTCGCGTCGGCCGTGCGGCCGCTGACGGCCTGCAGGTGACCGTAGCCGGCGAGCATGATCGGCAGTTGCAGAAAGCCTTCGCCTGTCGCCTGGAACTCTCTCACGGAGTCGTCGTACTTGCCCTGCGCCTGGTACGTCCGGGCCAGCCACATGTGCGCCAGGGGCCCCGCCTTGTTGGCCGCGATGGCCTCTTGCAGCGCGGCGGCGGCCTCCGGGTAGCGGCGGTCGTAGTACAGCTCGAAGCCCATGTCCGCGGCGACATTGGTCGAGAGCGGATCGAGCGAGCGGGCCAGCCTGATCTGTTCCCGCGCTTCGTCCGGGCGCAGCAGCGCGGCCAGCAGGATGCTGTAGTAGTGATGGGCCGAGACCAGATGCTGATCGATCGCGAGGGCATGCTTGAAGTTCGTCTCGGCGCTCGTGAAGTCCCAGTCGTGATAGAGGTTCACATAGCCGAGCGCCGCATAGGCGGCGGCCAGGTTCGAGTCGAGCTCGATCGCGTGCATCGCGGCGGCGCGGGCCTTCGGGAAGGCGTCGGTCGGCGCCAGGTAATTCTGGTAGCCGATGAGGCCGTAGGTGTCTGACAGCCCTGCGTAGGCGGCCGCGTAGGTCGGCTCGACGTCGATGGCCCGCGAGAACGCGGCGATCGCGCGGTCGAAGTCGGCCTGCGTCCGCTTGTTCAGGTAATAGCGGCCACGTACGTACGCATCGAACGCGTCAGGATCGATCTTCTTCGCCGACTGCAGCCTCACGACCTCGTCCGGGTTGAGCTCGACGGCGATCTTCCGCGCGATCTGCTCGGCCATCTCGCCCTGCAGCACCAGCGCGTCGCCGATGTCCCGATCGAACGTGTCCTGCCAGAGGCGCGCTTCGCTCTTCGCGTCCATCAGCCTCGCACTGACCTTCAGGCGCGAGCCGTCGCGCACGACGGTGCCTTCGACGACGGCGTCGACGCCCAGCTCTTTCGCGATCTGCGGCAGCGGCTTCGGCGTCACCTTGTAGGTCATGGACGATGTTCGCGAGATGACACGAATGTCGGCGACATCCCCGAGTCTGGTGATGAGCCCGTCGGTGATGCCGTCGGCGAGGTAGTCCTGATCGGCGTTGCCCGACTGGTTGACGAGCGGGAGCACCGCGATCGACCGGATGCGCGGGGCGCGCGGCGGCCAGAGGGCGTATCCCGCAATCGCCACGAGCAGAACGACCACGGCGGCGGCGATTCCGTTGCGCCAACGGGCGGGACGCGGCGCCGGCGGCAGGTCGCCGGAGAGCGCCGTCGTGCCGCTCGTCTCGAGCAGGGCCTTGAGCGCGAAGCCGAGATCGCGCGCAGACTGGAAGCGTTCCTCGGGCCGCTTCTCGAGACAGCGGCGGATGATGGGCGCGATGCCGATCGGGATCTGATGTCCGCTCTCGCTGAGCGCCTTCGGCTCGTCGCGCAGGATCGCGGCCATGGTCTCGGCGGAGGTGTGGCCCTTGAAGGCGCGCTCGCCGGTGAGCATCTCGTAGAGGATGCAGCCGAAGGAGAAGATGTCGCTCCGGTGATCGACGTCCTGACCCTTCACCTGCTCTGGAGACATGTAACCGACGGTTCCCATCACCGTGCCGGGCGTCGTGTCCAGCGACTCGGTGGCGGCCCCGGCCGTCGTCAGGTCCGAGCGCGGGATGGTCGAGCGCGCGAGCCCGAAGTCGAGGACCTTCACGGCTCCGTCGGCGGTGATGAACACGTTTGCCGGCTTCAGATCCCGATGGACGACCTCCTTGTCGTGGGCGGTCGCGAGGCCGTTGGCCATGCCGATCCCGATTTCGAGCGCCCGCTTCCAGGGCACCGCGCCGGCGGCAATCATCGCATCGAGTGATTGGCCCTCGAGCAGCTCCATGACGGCGTACGAGACGTCGTTCTCGGTGCCGACGTCGTAGAGCGACACGACGTTGGCGTGTGAGAGCTTCGCGACGGCGCGCCACTCGCGGTCGAAACGCGCGGTGGACGAGAGAGTGGTGTTCTTGCCTTGCGCGACGATCTTGATGGCGACGTCGCGTCCCAGGCGGGTGTCGTGGGCGCGGTACACCTCGCCCTGCCCGCCCCGGCCGATTGGCGAGACGATCTCGTACGGCCCGAGGCGAGCGCCCGGTGGCAGGGGCATAGGGAGCCGGGCGTAGAGTGGCACGGCTGGCGCGGCTCGGTCAACGGACCGATTAACGCGTCTCGAGCCAGGCCCGGAACTGGCGGAAGGCTTCGCCGCGGTGGCTGACGGCGCGCTTCACTTCGTCCGACACCTCGGCCAGCGTGCAGCCCTCGGGCGGGAAGAAGAAGATCGGGTCGTAGCCGAAGCCGTGCGTGCCGCGGGGCGCTGGAGCGATGCGGCCTTCGACGGTGCCGCGCGCTTCGAAGACGATCGCGTCGCCGTCGGCCACGGCGAGCGCGCAGACGAAGCGGGCCGCGCTGTCGCGGCTGCCGCGTCTGTCGAGCATCTCGTACAGCGTCGCGAACTTCTCGGGATACGTCGACTGTGCGCCGCCGAAGCGCGCGGACTCGACGCCGGGCGCGCCGTCGAGCGCGTCGATCTCGAGGCCCGAGTCCTCGGCAATCGCTGCCATCCCAGACGCCTTTGCGTAGTAGCGCGCCTTCAGCCGCGCATTCTCGGCGAATGTCGTCCCGGTTTCCTCCGGCGCGTCAATCGGCGGCAGCGAGTCGAGGCCGACGATGTCGACGTCGGCGCCGGCCATCAGCGCGCGGATTTCTCGGACCTTGTCCGGGTTAGTTGTGGCCAGCAGGAATGTGCGCATCGATTGGTGTCACGCTGTCACGGCGTCACACCGCGATCGCGTCGAACTGAATCCACAGATTACACAGGTTTCACAGATTCGTTTCGTGGAGGTATCGGCGATGCGTCACGGCGGGCGCGCTCGGCGTCAGTCTGCAATCCGAGCGGACGACAGGCGCGTTTTCGAGCGTCAACTCGCCGGAGGCCTGGAGGCGTCAACGCGAGCCGCGGACGGCCTGTGCGTCTCACGAGGATGGCGCGCCTGAAGGCACGGCCTACCGGTTTGCCGGGCCTGAAGGCCCGGCCTACTGCTGCAGGACCGAGCCGACGATGGTGCGCTGGTGGGCGACGAGCTCGCGGATGCCTTTCTCGGCGAGCGCCAGCAGCGCGTCGAGCCCGGCGCGATCGAACGGCGTCGTCTCGGCGGTCCCCTGCACCTCGATGAACTTGCCGCCGCCGGTCTGGACGACGTTCATGTCCACTTCGGCGCGCGAGTCCTCCTCGTAGGCGAGGTCGAGCATCGGCGTGCCGTCGATGATGCCGACGCTGGTCGCCGCGACGTAGTCGCGAATCGGCATCGTCTTGAGCGCGCCGGACTTGACGAGCTTGTCGATGGCCATCGCCATGGCGACGAAAGCGCCGGTGATCGACGCGGTGCGCGTGCCGCCGTCGGCCTGCGTGACGTCGCAGTCCATCCAGATCGTCCGCTCCCCGAGCGCTTCGAGCTGGACGACGGAGCGGAGCGAGCGGCCGATCAGCCGCTGGATCTCCTGCGTGCGCCCGCCGACTTTGCCCGCGGTCGCCTCTCGCGTGGTCCGCGTGCTCGTCGCGCGCGGGAGCATGCCGTATTCGGCCGTGACCCAGCCCTTGCCGGTGCCGCGGAGGAACTGCGGCACGCGCTCTTCGACGCTCGCCGTGCAGATGACGCGCGTCTGGCCGCACTCGACGAGCACGGAGCCTTCGGCGTGCATCATCACGTGGGGGGTGATCGAAACAGGGCGGAGCTGGTCGGGTTGTCTGCTGTCTGATCGCATAGGAGTTGTCGGCGGGGCTGAAGCCCCGCCCTACGTACAGTTCGCGCGTGCAGGGCTGAACCCCTGCCCCACGTTTATTGCGCGGGTGCTTCGACCCACGTCGCGTTCTTCGTCAGCGGACGCCGGAGATCGACGTGGCCCGCCAGTGTATCCACTTCGTGGCCGTCGATCAGGATCTGCACGGCCGCAATCGCAGGCAGGTTATCAGTGATCGCGTCCACGAGGGTGTAGACCGTGAGGATTTCGTCGAGCGATCCGCCCGGATGATTCTTCACGATGTCGCTCGAGAGATCCACGTAGACGACGTTCTTGTCGCTGATGAAGACCTGCTTCACCGACGTCCCGTCGGGAATGGCCGAGACGAAGCCCGGCGGTGGGGGCGCGATCTGCGCCTCGACGATCGATCGCGCCTGGGCCGCGGGATCGGCGCCGAGCGGCACTTCCCGCTCCGCAGTTCTCAGGCGCAGCCCGTCGTCGCTCAGGTAGTAGAGCCGCGCCTTGATGCGCGGCGCGCTCGGCGCCTCGGCCGGGACGGGCGCTGCCGGTGCGGCAGGCGACGCCGTTGCCGAGTCTTCGGGCAGGGTCGTCTGCGGATGTGACTTCCAGCGCGGCAGGCCGATGAAGAGCACCCACGCGACGCCGGCGGCAAGCACGACGAGGCCGACTGCGGCCAGGATCCGGGAGCGCGTCACTCGTGTTCGGCTCCCGCGGGAGCGGGCGCGGTTGGCGGCGGCGGGACGTCTCCCGCGAAGAACCGGCCGATCGCGTCGGCCAGCGCCGCGGCCAGGCGTGCCTGGAGGGACTCGGCGCCGAGCTGTCCTTCCTGCTCCCCGTTGGTGATGTAGCCCATCTCGACGAGCACGGCGGGCATGTTCGCGCCCACGAGCACGCGGAAGGGTGCCTGCTGAATGGCGCGCGGGCTCATGGGCACCGAGGTACGGAGCGAGCGCTCGATCGCTCGCGCCAGGCCGGCAGACTGCTCGATGTGGCGCGCCTGCGCCATCTCCCAGAGAATGACGTCGATCTCGCGCGTGCCACCGCCGAAGACCGGCATCGCGACGCCTTCGGACTCGGCGACGCGACGCGCTTCCTCATCCGCGCGGTCGAGGCTGAGATAGAAGACCTCGGCGCCGGTCGCCGTGCGACGGAGCGACGCGTTGACGTGCAGGCTGAGGAAGAGCTCGGCCTTGTTGTTGTTCGCGAGCGCCGCACGCTGATCGAGGCCAATGGTCTGGTCGCCGTCGCGCGTCAGCAGCACGCGGGCGCCGAGCTTGGTTTCGAGCGCCGCCTTCAGGCGCCTCGCCACGCTGAGCGTGATCGTCTTCTCGAGCGTGCCTTTCGCTCCGTGCGCGCCGGTCTCGTCGCCGCCGTGGCCGGGATCGATGACGATCGTATGGACAGCGGGTGCGTTGGGTGCGAAGGGTGCGGGAGGTGCGGTGGGTGCAGGTGCGTTGGGTGCGCCGGGTGCGCCAGGTGCGTTGGGTGCGGGCGCGCCGGGTGCTGAGGTCGACTCCGGCGCCGGGAACAGATCGAGCGTGATGCGTGTGCCGTCGGGGTCGAGCGGCGCGTCTGCCGCCTTCACGGATCCGAAGCGCGGGCCCAGCTCGACGACGAGCGTCGTCGGCGGCTCCCCCGGGTGAACGGCGGTCACGAATCCCTGCGACTGAATATTCGGCAGCGTGAGATCGAGCAGATCCGCGTCGAGCTTGATCAGCAGGCGCGTCGGCTCCTGCACGACCTGATGCCCAACGGTCGGCACGAGATCGATCGTGATGCGGCCCTGCGGCGCCGTGGCGTCGTGGTGCACGACGACGCGCGGGACGCGGAGGGGACCGAGGATGACCAGCCGAGACGCCTTGCGGAGCTCGAGCGGCGAGTCGTACACGAGCGACAGCGCACGGCCGATGAACTCGACCGGCACGTACCAGCGGTTCGAGATCTTCGCCGGCGAGGCGGGCATCGAGACGAGCCGTCCGCTGATCGACGCCAGCGCCTGGTTCTGCGAGAGGACGACGGTCTTGCCCTTGTAGGTGACCGTGAACGCGCGCGCGACGGCGTCCTCCTTCACCGTGACGGCGAAAAGCGCGGTGAGGTCGTCGAGCGCGACGAGCTCGGTGTCGCCGTTCTGGATCGTGGGAATTGCGCGCGTGCCGGCGGAGGAGACGAGGCGCAGTGGCGAGGGGGGCGGCGCGCCCTGGCCGGCGAGCGACACCACCGCCAGCAGGACGACGGCGATCAGGGTCAGCGCGCGACGCATCAACGCTTCATTGTTGCACGGGGAGAAAAGAATCCACAGATTGCGCCGATTTCCGCAGGTTCGTTAACGGGCGAGAACGGCGGGGCTGAAGCCCGCGCTGCTGCAGGTGTGTAGTCCGAAGTCAGAAGTCATTTGTACCAAAACGGCGTTCTCTGCGCCCAGACGCTCTTTGGATAGCGCTGATGGAGCAGCGTGAACGCTTTCTTCGAGAGCGGCGGCGTCGTGGGATCGCCGCAGCCGAGGTGCCCGATGCGGACGCTCTGTGCCAGCGCGTGCGGTGCTCGCGCGTCTGCCGGATGGCGCTCGGCCCAGTCGATGACGCGGCGCTCGAGCTCGGTCGGCCCGACGTCCAGCGCGGCAAGATGCTGCCACTCGGTCATGGCTGTTTGCCGATCGTCGCCGGTGAGGAACGACGGCCACGGCACGTCTGTCGCGCTGGGGTAGAGGTCCTTCATCGCCGCGGATCGCCGTTCGCCCTGCAAGTACTGCGTCGCGTACGGCCGAACGTCATGCTCGCCGGACCGGAAGCTGCACCACCAGTTGTCGCGAAGGGCGCTGAACGATGCCAGCTTGTCTGGGTCGCGATACGAGTCGGGCGGCATGAACGGCCGCAGTCCCGGATGAAATGCGAGGACGAGCCACGCTTCGTCCAGCACGTCCTGGTCGCTACGAGCCGCCGCGACGGGCGCCAGCGCCGATCCCAGCGCCGGTACCTGCCGACGTGTCTCCGGCAGGACGTCTCGAATCAGCGCTGCATCGCCGAGAAGCACCGCGCGCGCGAAGATCGATCCGGCCAACGCCTGGCGCTGGCTCTTCGGGACGAGCGAGCTTGGAGCAGCCCGCCGCAGCAGCGAGACCGGCAGCCGCTCGTTCAGGACGTCCAGCGCGTCGCGGTCGTAGCCGACGGGCTCGCGCGGGCGTTCGGTCACTGCGAACTTCAGATCGCTGTCGATCCAGTCGGCTACGGGCGTTCGTGGCGCGTCGCGCAGGAACTCGGCGAGCGAGCGCGCCAGCTGCATCCGAATGGATCGGAACTGGTTCACGGCCGAGGCCGGCAGCCCCCGCGTCGCGAGCGCGTCGTCCAGCACTCCGCGCGCCGCATCCGCCTGTCCGGCGAGAAAGAGCAGGCGCGCGCGATAGTACGCGACCGTCGGAAACGCCGGCGATTCGTGACGGACGTGCGCGGCGTCGGCAAGCACGTCGCCGACATTGGCCGCATCCGGCGGCGTCGTCGCCAACGCCGCCATGAGCCAGTAGTCGGCGCGCGTGGCCCGCCAGCGTTCGAGCGCGTGCGCGTTGTCACCGGGTGTCGAGAACGTCCGGGCCCAATCGATCAGGTCGTCTGCGCCGGCGTCCGCGGGGCCGGATCGATAGCCCGTCGTATCCTTGCTGGCCCGATAGAGGAGCTGGTCGAAGTCGATCAGGTTCTGCTCAACCCTCGCGCTGTCGGTGTCGGGCGCCGCGAGGCCGCGCGCGGCCGCCGCGAGCGCGTCCGCCGGGTGCCACCGGACGGCGATGTACTGCTGCAGCCGCCGCGCATCCTCGTGCATCGAGCGCTGCGTCGGATCGGCCAGGATCGCGTCGAGCGCCGCCGCCGCGCGGGGAAACGCCGACAGGTCGGGCTCGGTGTCGCGGCCGCCGACAGTGCCCTGGCGCACCATGGCGCGTGCGGCGAGATACCGTCCGTACATCTGCCACGGCGATGCGGTGTCGCGAGCGATCGCCGCGAACGCGTGCTCGGCCTCGGCCAGCTGTCCGGAGTAGAACAGCGCCGCCGCAATCTGATACGCACGATCCGCCCGAGCCGATGCGGACGATCTGACACTCAGCGCCTCGGGGATGACGGCGGTCTTCGTCTCCTCCCAGTCGCAGTTGGAAAAGACCTGGTCCTGCGCATGTACCCACGCGAGGAATTCGGGATTGTCGGCGCCCAGTGTCTGTCGTCTCTCCCTGAGCGTGCTGGTGGCCAGGACGAAGGCGTTCTCGGGGCAGTTGAGAAAGAAATCGTGTCGCGGCGTGGCCGTCCACTGGGAAAGGTAACCCCCGCGAGGGGCATCGGGGAAGGAGCGTCGCGCTTCTAACCACTGCTGAACTCCGCCGGGCTCGAACGGATGCTGAGCCCAGAGGAGCCTCGCATCGGTGACTGGCGGCGCGAACGACCGCGCGGCCAGCTCGGCGTCGGTCATCGGCCGGTCGTGGAACGTACGCCATGCGACCACCAGATACCGTGCGCCGTAGCCCCCAACGATGCCGAGCTTCCCGCGGAAGTACTCGCGGCTCTCGGGCTCTCCCATCGCGGTGAAGACGGGGAAGTCGCGCCAGGGACCGCACGCGCGGACGGGCGTCTCCGCGCGATCGAGCCCCGCGGCCACCACGAGCACCAGCGCCGCCGCCAGCGCGCCAACACGAAGCCGAACTCGCACGTCTTCAGCTCCCGGGAAGGGCGCGCAGGTCGCCGGACGTCCACGCGCGAGGGTTGAACACATACACGGACCGTGCGGGCGGGAGCCGATCGTGCGGTTCGTCGGTGGCGAGGCCTGCCGCGCCGTTGCACTCGGCGACCGGCCAGCGGCCGTCTTCTTCGAGGCGTGTCAGCACATGCCGCGCGTCGGGGCCCATCTGGAACACCATCGGGACGATCTCGTCCACGTCGCGCGTGTCGATCCACGGATCGTCCACGCACCACGACGCGAGCGCGGTGATCGACAGAGGGATTTCGCGGGGGAGACTGCCGCGCACGGATTTCAGGAGCGCCGCGTAGAACGGGCGGTCCGACCTGCGCGCGTCGAAGTCGATCTGGAGGCTGGTCACGCTTGGTGCGTGGACGGCGCTCACGATGAGCGCGGCGGTGGCGTCGGCCTGCGAGATCCCGGGCGCGCGGCCGCGCGTCTCGACGCGTACGACGGACATCAGCGGCGTGTCGGGCGAAACCAGCAGTGGTTGCTGTCGATACCGCACCGCCATCCGCCCGTCGTCGAAACGCACCGTACGATCCAGGAAAGCGACTCTTAGCACTGCGGCGGTGCTGCGGTGCTGCAGTGCTGCTGTGCCGAGGAAGCGCAAGTCCTCACGGCGTTCCCAGGCCCACAGGGTCAGGCGAGAGGGGGCAGGGGAGGCAAGGGGGGCAAGGGAACCGAGCGCGCCCGCGCCGACGA
>JBKPSY010000169.1:0-7319 GCA_046735235.1 Acidobacteriota bacterium
GTGCTGCCCTGGCCAAGGCCGGCGCTGTCCGCCTGCACGCGGCCCCCATGCAACTCCACCAGGTGGCTGACAATCGCCAGGCCCAGGCCAAGTCCTCCGTGAACGCGTGAGGTCGTGCTGTCGGCCTGCGAGAATCGCTCGAAGACGTGCGGCAGGAATGTGGAGTCGATGCCCGCGCCCGTGTCGCGTACTTCGATCGACGCCTCATGACCCGCGACAGTGACCGAGACTGAAACGGTTCCGCCGACCGGCGTGAACTTCACGCCGTTCGACAGCAGGTTCGTCACGACCTGCTGGAGCCGCTGGTTGTCGCCGATGACAAGCACCGGCTGGTCGCCGGCATTCACGACCAGATCCTGATTCCTCGACGCGGCCACCGGCCGCACCATGTCAGCAGCGGAGGCGACGACCGCACGCAGGTCCACCGGCAGGTATTGCAGGCGCAACTTGCCGCTGACGATGCGCGACACGTCCAGGATGTCTTCGATCAGCCGGACCTGTGCCGTCGTGTTGCGGTCGATGATCTCGAGCGCCGAGTCGATACGGTCCGCCGGCACTTCGCCGCGCCGCAGCAGGTGGACCCAGACGCGCATGGCATTGAGCGGCGTCCGCAGCTCGTGCGACAGTGTCGCCAGGAATTCGTCCTTCACGCGGCCGGCACGCCCCGCCTCCTGGTACAGGCGGGCCATCTCGCGCTCGGCCAGCTTGCGCGCCGTGATGTCCTCCACGACCGCGAGGGTTCCCGAAATCGCCCCGTCCTTCGTCCGGAGCGGGCCGAGCGAGACGCTGACGGGCACGGTCGTGCCGTCCTTCCGGCGCATGAACGTCTCGAAGCCGACGATCGACTCACCGGCGAGGGCCCTCTTGACCCGGCTGGCGTACTCCGCTTCCGTCTTCGGCGTGATCGTCGGGTTCAGGCCGCCGATCACGTCTTCCTCGGACCAGCCGAACACGCGGGCGGCGCTGGGACTCCATCGCGTCACCCGGCTGTCGGGATCCGTGGCCATGACTGCGAGCGGGAGGGCGTCGAACAGCGCGCGGAGCGTGGCATTGGTCTCGCGGAGCTCTTCTTCGGCGCGCTTCAGCCGCAGCAACGCGTTGACGTGCGCGATGAGCTCTTCGGCGTCCACCGGCTCCGTGAGGTAACCGTCGCAGCCACCTGCCAGCCCCGCCACCTTGTTCTCCACACCCACAGACGTCGCCGACAGATGCAGCACGATCACATGCGCGGTCGCCGGATCCTCCTTGATCTGCCGGCACACGTCGATGCCGCTCATGTCGGGCAGGTTGACGTCGAGCACCACGAGCTGCGGGTTGTGGACGTGCAGCGAGGCAAGCGCGTCGCGGCCGTTGGCGGCTTCGACGACTTCGAAGCCCGCATTGCGGAGAGTCCGGCTCCGGGCGTACCTCCCCGGCCCGTAGTCATCGACGTTCAAGATGGTCAATCGGCGCTCGGTCATGGTGATCACTTCAGGAAGTCAGGAAGCCCACGCGCGAGAGGGCCTGCCGAAACAATGTTGAAGCGCCCTCGCCAGCCAGCAGATCCTTCTGCATGACTGCCGCCCCGAGGGCATCGAGCGCCTCGCGGTCCGCGACAGGAAGGTTCTTCGACGTAGCCACGATGACCGGCGTGTCGCGACTGGCGGCGTCGGCCCTCAATGCGCGAAGCACTTCGAATCCGCTCATGCCCGGCATCACGAGATCCAGAAGGATCAGCACCGGTCTGGTCTCCGCGGCCAGCGCGAGCCCCTGCGCGCCGTCATGCGCTTCGATGACGGCGAAGGACTCGGCGGCGAGATGCCGCCGCAGCACGTACCGCGCGCCCGCGTCGTCGTCGATGATCAGGACGCGCGGCGCGGCCGGCTTCGCGGTGAGCTCACGGAGGCGCCGAAGCAGCCAGTCGCGATCGATCGGCTTGAGCGCGTAGTCGTCGGCTCCGAGAGCCAGGCCCTTGCGCTGATCGTCGATGGTGCTGATCACGACGACTGGAATCGAGGCGGTCTCATCGTGGCTCTTCAGCTCGGCGAGGAACTTCCAGGAGTCGTCGCCCTGCAGCATCAAGTCGAGGACGATCGCCGCCGGCCTAACCTGCTTCAACCACAGCCGGGCTTCCCGAAGCGAGCGCGCCAGCAGCGACTGGAAGCCAGAGTCCCTGAGAAATCGATCGTAGACGAGCTGCGCGCCCGGATCGTCCTCGACGACGAGCACCGGCAAGGCGCCGTCCTCAACCGAATAGGACACCGCCGCGGACCCGGGCGGGATGGTCTCCAGGTAGTGCACCGGAATCGTGGCCGAGAAGATGGAACCGACGCCAGGAGTGCTCAGAACGTCCAGATGACCGCCCAGCAGCTCGGCAAGCCGGCGCGATAGCGGGAGTCCGAGCCCGGTTCCCCTGACGCGCCGCTGCATCGGATTCTCGAGCTGGGTGAACTCCATGAAGATCCGGCTGTGGTCTTCTGCTGCAATCCCCACGCCGGTATCGGCGACAGAGAAGGTCACCGTCCCCTCGGTGGGATCGTGGCGGGAGCTCACACGAACCTCGCCGCGCTCGGTGTACTTCAGCGCATTGGAGATGAAGTTGCGGAGGATCTGCGAGACCTTGGCTTCGTCGGTATGGAGCGGCGGAACTCCTTCGGGGTCCTCGAATACGAGCGCCACCACATCCGTGACCAGCAGCGGCCGCAGCATGCCGCGCAGCGTGCCGAACAGCTCACGGACTTCGAAGTCCGACGGGTGCACGACCGTCTTTCCGGCTTCGACCTTCGCCAGGTCGAGCAGGTCGTTCACGAGGTCCGAGAGATCCTGCGCCGCCCTGCGCACCAGCCCGAGCTGCACCTCCTGCTCGCCGGTCAACGGCCCATCGGTGCGATCGAGCATCAGGCGCGTGAGCGCGAGCATCGAGTTCAGCGGCGTGCGGAACTCGTGGCTCATGTTCGACAGGAACCGCGACTTCATCTCGTCGGCGCGGCGCAGGTGATCGGCCTTCTCGTCGAGCTCCGCGTACAAGGCCACAACCCCGCGGTTGGTCTCCTCGAGCTCGTTGTTCAGGCGCTGGAGATCGTCCTGGCGGCGGCGCAACTCGTCCAGCGTCCGAAGCAAATCGTGATTCTGCTGCTGCACTTCGTCGAGCGCGGATCGCGGCGCCGCGGCCGCAAGCGCCGACGCCAGTTCCACCGCCTGGTCGGGCGCGATGGGCTGTCGCGAGGCGGGCAGCAGCTTCCCCATCGTGACGGTGGTCCCCCGCTGCGGCGCCGTCTCGACGTGAAAGCGATCCATCAGCCGGCGGGACCCGACGATACCCAGTCCCATCCCGGTGGCGGACTGGTAGTGTCCCGCGAGCACTTCGGCGAGATTCGCCATCCCGGGCCCACTGTCGCTGACGGTGACGCTGAAGAGCTGGGGCGCGCTTCGTCCTTCGATCGTGAAGCTGACACGCCCGCCGCCCGCGTAACGGAATGCGTTGCGCACGATCTCCGACACCGCCGTCGCGATCCGCACCTGATCCTGGCTGTCGAAGCCGACGAGCTCCGCGATGTGATGCGCGCGCTGGCGTGCCGTCACGATGTCGCTTTCGTGGGCGACGCGAACGGACAGCAGGGGAAGACTCACGACGCGCTCCGCCCGCCTGGACTGCCGTGGCGATTCGCTCCCACCACGAGAACCGTTGCGTCGTCACGACGCCGGCGGAAGTCCCGGTAGAGCAGGCCCGCCGCGACTGCGGGGCGGCATCCCAGCAACCCCGGGTAATCGCCTGCGCGCCAGTGCGTCGAGAGCCCGTCGGAATGCAGGAGGAGGAACGATCCCTTCGGCCACGGATAGCTGAACAACTGCATGCGGCGCGCGTCATGGCCAACCGTGCCGTTGTGGGTGACGAGATGACGCTCGGCGTCGCCGGACGCGATCAGGCCGGCGATGTTTCCGACGCCGCAGAACGTCACGACGCCGCCTGTGATGTCGAGCTCTCCCACGGCGGCAGCCGCTCCGCGCGTGTGGCGGAGCCCCTCGTGAATGCGGGCCATCGATGCCGTCGGCGAGTCGTCACGCCCCAGTTGAAACGCGTCCACCGCGGCTCGTGCCGCCTCGGCGGCCGCAACACCGTGCCCCAACCCATCCACGAGCAGCACGCGAAGCACCGTCGGCCTCGACATCACGGCCCAGCCGTCGCCGCACTCGGTCTCGCCGGGGTACGGCACCGACACCGCCCCGAGCTCCAGACCGTCGAAGCGCACAGGCGTGGCGGTCCCATCCGCGACACGAGCAAAGACGACGGTCCCCTTCGAGGGACGCGAGTACACGTCGAAGGCTTCCGACGCCCGTCGAATCGCGCCCAGTCCGGTGCCGGGGCTGCCGCTCGTCGAATATCCGTCGGCGGCGCATCGTTCCCAGTCCGCCATGCCTGGGCCCGCATCAAGTGCCAGCAGCTCCACTGCCCTCCCAAGGTCATCGCGCCGCGCGTCGACGACGAGTTCTCCCCCGCCGCCGTGCTTGACGAGATTCGTGGCCAGTTCGGTGGCCACGAGGCCGACCTTGCCCTGGGCATCGGCATCGAACCGGAGCGCGGCCGCGCACCGGAGCGCGGCACGTCGGGCTTCGGCGACCTGGCTGCCCTCCTGGACGACCACCGAGACGGACATCACGCCCACCGCGCGATGGTCACGCGAGTCCCATGACCAGGTTGCGACTCGATCGAGAATTCGTTGCACAGCCGCTTCGATCCGCCAAGCCCGAGACCGAGCCCCCCTCCGGTGGTGAACCCATCCGTCAACGCGCGTCCGATATCCGGGATGCCAGGCCCCTTGTCCGCGAAGACGAGACGCAGGCCCTTCTTCGAGCTGTCGATGAGCACCGAGATCTCCACGTGCCCTCCGTGGCCGTGCTGCAGAGTGTTGCGCGCGAGCTCGCTGGCGGCAGTCACGAGCTTGGTCTGGTCGACCAGCCTGAACCCGAGCATGATGGCCAGTTCCCGCACACGCTGGCGAACGACCACGACGTCGTCGCCTGAGCCAATCGGCAGCGATTCAGACGCCGCCGACGGCACCGGGATCGCCTTCGTCGATGGCCGCCTGCAGCAGGGCCAGCCCCTGATCCACGTTCAATGCCGTCCGCACGCCGGGCAGCGACATTCCCAGCTCGACAAGCGTGATCGCGACGGCCGGCTGCATGCCGACGAGAACGGTCTGCGCGTCGAGTACGCGCGACATCGCGGCGATGTTGCCGAGCGTCCGGCCAATGAACGAGTCCACCAACTCGAGCGACGAGATGTCGATGAGGACTCCACGGGCCCGCGTCTTGACGATTTGCGCCGTCAGGTCGTCCTGGAGGGCCATCGCGAGCCGATCATGCATGTCCACCTGGATCGAGACCAGAAGGTACGAGCCGATCTTGAGAATCGGGATGCGTTCCATGACCGCTACGACGCCTGCAGCTTGGTCACGGTGAGATTGCTGCGCTGAAGCGCGACGCGGAACGCGTCAGCGAGCGTCGCCTTGGTGACGACCGAGCCGAGGTCGACGCCGAGATGCACGATCGTCTGCGCGATCTGCGGGCGGATGCCGCTGATGATGCAGTCGGCGCCCATCAGCCGCGCCGCAGCGACGGTCTTCAAGAGGTGCTGGGCGACCAGCGTGTCTACCGTCGGCACGCCGGTGATCTCGATAATCGCGATCTTCGCCGAGGTCTCGACGATGCGCTCGAGCAGGCTTTCCATGACGACCTGCGTACGCGCGCTGTCGAGCGTCCCGATCAGGGGGAGCGCGAGAATCCCGTCCCACAACTCCACGACTGGCGTCGAGAGTTCCAGCAGTTCCTGCTGCTGACGCAGAACTACCTCTTCGCGACGCTTCTGATGCACCTCAGTCGTGTAGAGCCCGAGCTTGTCGAGCAGGCTCGACGTCGACCACACGGCATCGGCCAGACCTTGCGCGTCGCTGCCGAACTCGCGCCGCAGGTGGTCGAAGATCGGCTGCTTGAGCGAGAAAATGAAGGTGGCCGTCTCGGCCGGCGAGAATCCCAGTTGCGCGCGGGTTCGCGAGAGGTCCGCCAGCATGTCGTAGACGTCCTGCCACTGCGGGTCGCCGGCGGCTGCGCCGCCGTGCTCCACGGCCTGGACAAACAGCTTCAGGAAATGCGCCGACTTCTCGCGAGCCTCGGCGTCGTCGTAGCGCGTGCGGCCTTCCTCGTGCTGCCGCTTCATCCACTCGGCGAGAATCTCGTTCTCGTTGGCAGTCAGGATGTGGGCAATCCGGCGTTCGGTGGTGGCGCTCATGAGGGCTCCGGTGTGATCACGCTCTGTGGCGCGATTCTGGGGAAGGGCGAAGCATGATTCTATTTGCACAACGCATAGGGCGCAGCGGGTAAATGTGGGTTGTACAGATTCAATGCAGGTCGCGCGCCGACCGCGTCGACCGAGATGCAGCAACCACGGACAGAACTCGAGCGGGTCGATCGGGTCGGTCAGGTCGAACAGGTCGGTCAGGTCGGTCAGGTCGGTCAGGTCGATCAGGTCGATCAGGATCGAAGGGAGACAATTTGAAGGCGGCCAAGCCAGCGCGTGCTAAGCGCGCCGGCAAGGCCTAAGCACAGCCCCGGCAGCCGTTCACTCCCAG
Source organism: Acidobacteriota bacterium (assembly GCA_046735235.1). Classification (GTDB taxonomy): domain Bacteria; phylum Acidobacteriota; class Vicinamibacteria; order Vicinamibacterales; family JAENWD01; genus JAENWD01. The sequence continues at coordinate 6,606 of JBKPSY010000169.1, forward strand.
AGCGGGCCTTCTTCAAGTGTAGCCCGCTGCCGGCCTCGATTCAGGGAAGTCGAAGCGGATGTTCCTGACCGGTAGATTGCTGGTGAGTTGGTGCCGGGGGAGGGAGTCGAACCCTCACGACCGCTAGGCGATCTGCGGATTTTAAGTCCGCTGCGTCTGCCAGTTCCGCCACCCCGGCGTCGCCGCGTACACACAGTGCACGGAGCGAAAGAGCGAGTTCGAACGCCACAGAGACCCAGAGAGCACACAGGAATCTTCTGAAAGACGCCACCGAGGCATAGAGAGCACGGAGGTTTCGATCCGGAGAATATCTGGGTTCAAGAGACTGAACGGTCGATCGTGATCAACCCCCAAGATCCTCTGCGCTCTCTGTGCCTCTGTGCCTGCCTTTCTTCGAGTCCTCTGCGGCCCCAGCGTGAGCGGCCGGACGATCAGTAGGTGATCGGCCCGCCTCTGTAACCGCCGACCCACGGTTGGCTGTACCCGCCGCCGGGCGACGAGTAGCCGGCGCCCACGCCGAAGTCGCCGCCGCAACTGCCCGCGATGAATGCGAGCGCGAGTGCCAACCCAAGCATGGATGCGCGGACGACACGCGACCCGCCTTCGCGCCTCCGGCGCGTCGGCGCGGCAAGCCCTTCCGAACCGATTGACCTTCCAGATCCGTCGGACATGATCTTCATGATCTCCTCGCCCTATGAAATCGGGAGCTTCTGC